>JANMHA010000346.1:0-14236 GCA_031374925.1 Pirellula sp.
TTCGTTGTTGTTCCAATCGTTCCGAAAGCCGGGCGATTCGATCCGCGTGTGCGGCCATGAATGCAATGATCGATTGACGGCTATGCAGAGAATTGTTGAACACGAAATGATCCATCTTTGCGAAATGTTGGCTTGGATTCAGAGCAATCGCTTTGAATCCAAGCCAGCATTTCGCACAAGTGGACCATTTCGTGTTCAACGATTCTTTGCATAGCCGTCAATCGATCATGGCATTCATGACCACACACGCGGATCGAATCGCCTGGCTTTCGGAACGATTGGAACAACAAGGACGTGGACAACGCGATCTCATAGTGCGTACGACTCGGCTTTGATCGGGTCCCTCGGAAAATGGTTCGCGTGGTCTTGCCTCCAGCCCGTGTCATCCTGGAACTTAGGCGAAACGATAAGCCGTAGGAACGAGCCAGTGGCAAGCACAGACCGCTGAAAAACTGTTGGTCGTAGGCCTCGGCCATGCTTTCCAGATCTTGTTTGGCAACCCGATGGAAATTGCGAGTCTCCATGGCTTTGGAGGTTGCCAAAACTCTCCTTCCAATAGTCTGTTGCCATGAGTCGCGATGGGTCCAAGCGGCGTTCGGTTGATACAAAAGTTCCGCCAAGCTTCTTTGGTAGTCAAGCCGGCTGGGCGCAACGGCTGGCGGAACGGTGGATTTCGGAAACGAAAGATGGGGAGCCGGAACGGCGGACGGAGGCTTCGAGTGTGGCACAGCGGTCTCCGCCGTGTTGTTGTGTTGGTTCGGTCTTGGCGCAGGGGGAGGTGCTAGGTCAGACACTCGTCTCCGATTCGTTTTTGGATTACCCCGTGAATGGTTCATGTTTAGCTCCGTTCTGAAATCCAACGAAAATCCAGGTTTTCGCGGTTGCATTGGGTCAATATAACACGGATTGCCAAAGGTTCGCACCTGCAACAATTCCCAAGACACCGATATACTGCAACATTCATTGTTTTACGCTTTTCCATCAAACCAAACCCAGCGTTTCGTTTCCTATGCGTTTGTTCCTAGCTTTTCGCGTATTTTTCGTTGTTCTGTTCCGGCGCGATTCAGCCTTGCGAATACGCGAGCTGCTGGACTTGAAACCATCAGCTCCTGAAGAAACGTCACGGATAGCTCTCCCCCCCGACGTAAAGCAAAACTCAACGAAACCGCCCGTTTCGCAAGTCGCAAAGGTGGTCCGGCGCAGCGATGCATTAACACTTCTAAGCGCTTTGCAACGCGAATCCCGTTTGCTGGACTTGGTGTGCGAATCCTTGGATCAGTATAACGATGCCCAAATCGGAGCCGCGGCTCGCGATGTTCTTCGAGATACCCGAAAGACACTCGACCGGATGTTCGGACTCCAACACTTAATTGAAACACCCGAAGGTCAAGCGATCGAGATTCCGAACGATCCTTCGCCTGTCCGTTGGCGGATTGTCGGCAAGGAGTCTAGCCGTACAGGCACGCTCAGTCATCCAGGTTGGCAAGCTTCGAAACTTGACATGCCACAGTGGCAAGGTGGCTCGGACGATTGCATGGTAATAGCCGCAGCTGAGGTGGAAACCTAGTCGAACCGCAAGAAAATCTCCAATCTAGAAATGCTCGATCCGAATCCATTGCCGTTGCAAGACAACCGCCAACAAATCCTTGTTCGATCGCAGGGTCGCATTCACTTTGGGCTGATGGAAATATCGGAGTTCCAGCCAAATTGCTATGGCGGCATAGGTCTGATGGTCGATCACTCTACCGCCATCGTGCAGGCGACGGTTCTTCCGTCGTCCATTTCTCAATGTCGTATTCAAGCCGACGCTCACTGGCGCCCGCGTATCGAAGCCGTGGCCAATCAATGGTTACAGGCGCACTCGCAACTTCCGATTCAGGCGATCAACGTGATCGAATCGCCCTTCCCACACCAAGGTTTGGGTTCAGGCACTCAAATGGCTTGCACCGTCGCCGCATTGCTTTCTACTGCCGAGCATTTTCAACTTGGCGACCTTGCGAATTCCAAGGTTCTGATGCCTACACTGTTCACCTTTGACGCGCTTGCAAAACTCAGCCAACGCGGCAAACGATCGAACATCGGTTTGTGCGGCTTTATGGAAGGGGGTTTTGTCGTGGATCAAGGAATACCAATCCCGAGCGAAAGTGGCCATACAGTTGCGAGGACCCAACGCTTTCCGTTTCCTGATTGGCCGGTTTTGATCCTTCAAGATACAAACGCACTAGGCGATTCTGGCAACGACGAAGCTGCCATGTTTGAGCGTTGTTCGGGTGTTCCCAATCCGAACCGCATAGCGATGGCACGACTGGTTCAGCAAGAAATACTCCCCGCGATCCATGCGAGTGATTGGAAGAGGTTTGACATTGCGTTAGGACAATATGGAAGATGGGCTGGGCAGATTTTTCAACCGGTACAAGGTGGCATCTATCGTACCCCGCAAATAGCGCATAGCGTTGAGGCTGCAAAGCAACTAGGACTTCGAGGTGCCACGCAAAGCAGCTGGGGCCCGACGGTATGTGCGTTTGCGCAGAATCAGGAGCACGCAGACTGGTGCCAATCTCGCTTGCAATCAGAGCTACCGGGGGTTGACGTCAAGGTAACGAAAGCCGCCAACTATCCTGCTCAAGTGATAACAACATGAGCTACGTTGGTCGACTTGCCCCCTCACCAACGGGTGCTCAACACTTGGGCAACGCAAGAACTTTTCTAGTCGCATGGCTTGCATGCCGACAAGCGGTTGGGAAGTTGCTTCTCAGGATCGAAGATCTCGATACGCCCCGAACCAAGCCGGGGGCCACGACTAATGCCATCGAAGACTTGCGATGGTTGGGACTCGATTGGGATAACACGAAGCCGGATCAGTCGTTTACGGTTCAATCGAATAGAGAATTGCGATATGGGGAAGTTCTTCAGCAACTGAAACAGAATGATCTAGTCTATCCATGCACCTGCACACGCACGGAAGTGGAGGAAGCCGCCAGTGCACCGCACGAGTCGACGCTGGACGGTGCGATTTATCCTGGCACTTGCTCGCATCGAAGTCCACTCGATGCGGAAGAACTGGATCGCAAGGGTTGCACATACGCTTGGCGATTCCGATTACCAAGCGGGATCAGAAACTGGACAGACGAACTGTTCGGAGAACAATCGCTCAACGCAAAAGACCAGTTAGGGGACTTTGTCGTCGGACGTAGTTATGGTGTAACGGCATATCAATTGGCGGTGGTTATTGACGACCATGATTTCGGGATTAACCATGTCGTACGAGGGAACGACTTGATGTTTAGTACGTATCGGCAGATCGCCATTTACGAAGCCTTGGGTTGGTATTTGCCAGCATGGTTGCATTTGCCTTTGGTGGTCGGTACCGACGGTCGGCGGCTTGCAAAAAGACACGGGGACACGCGGCTAAGTTTTTACCGAGAGCAAGGAATTTCACCAACGGCGATAGTCGGCTATTTGGCTAAGACCCTCGGCTTGCGCGATCGTTGTGAGTCGGTCACGCCCAGCGCGTTACTCGTTGAGATAGGCCAACGGCATGATTGGATTCAGCGAATACCGCGAGAGAATGCGATTCTGGATCTTCGCTTTGCGAACTTCTAAGTAGACTGCAGAACTTTTTACAGTTTTGATTTGGACACGTCTGAATACTTGAACGGACGAGGCAGATCGATTATCGAGGACTCAAGTCGGCGGAGCCACTTGACTACGTAGGTCCGTCGCTCCGCCGACGGACGTCCTCGCTCGTTCCAGCCTAGCGGCGTAGTGGGAGCGTGACCTCGGCGAGCTCGCGAGCTTTACGCCGCCGATAGGGGTGACTAGAATCAGCAACCAAATCCACCCGTCGTGAAACCTTTTTTTGCCTGCCAATATTATGCCGATTCGAATTCAATGCGATTCCTGCCAACGTGGGTTTCAGGTTCCAGATTCTGCGGTTGGCAAACAGGCACGCTGTCCGAACTGCCAATCCTTGATTCCGATCAAGCAGCCTCAAGCCTCGAATGTTCAACAGTCGACTGCCACAGCATCCACGGCGGCTTCGAACCAACAAGCGACTACGAACGAGAGCATTCTTGTTTCCTGCTCGGGTTGTGGCAAGAGTCTCCGAGCCCCCGCAAGAGCGGCGGGCAAAGCCATCCGCTGTCCAGGTTGCCAAACGACTATCCCTGTACCTGCTGCCGTAGCTTCCCAACAACCCAAGGCGACACCCCAACCCAATCGGGCCAGTTCCGTTACTCCTACTGCTTCACCGCGATCCACTATTCAGGACTTGCCGCTCGGCGATAACTCTCTGTGGGCGTCGATACCCCCCGCAAATTCCAGCGTCCCCTATAGCGGCTCATCGGGATACAACGATCCCTACGCGGTAAGCACGAGCTACAGCGGAAGTGTAAGTCGTGGCTCCAGCCGCGCAAGTCGTGCAATACAGTACCAAGTCATTGGTGTATTAATGATGATTTGGGCTGGGCTTCTCATTTTGGGTTGTATTGTTAGACCCATCGCAATCGGAGTCAGTCTCGCTAATCTTCCGCAAAATGTAGTCATCGACAATACTAAATTGGCCGTCTTAATTGGCGGGACGGCGATCGGAATAGTGATTGCATTGGCTGTTGCGTTCGTGCTATTTCGTGGCGGCTCCTCTTTCTTTAGCCAGTCGAATCTGAGTGCTGCCAAATCCAGCGCGATTTTGACGGCCATTCCATGCTTCGGTAGTTGTTTCTTTCCCGTCGGAATTTGGGCGTGTGTCCTCATTTTCAGCGAACGTGCAAAACGAGATTTCGATAGCTAATGATCGAAACATCCAACCTCTCCGTTTCTTCGAATCTTTAGTGTAAACTGACATCTCCTACCATTCTATGACTTCAACAGGAAAACCATCGTGCCTCCCTCCCATCGCAACTGGCTCAAGCTGGCTCTCTTGACAGTTTGCAGTACTTGGATTCAATGCTCCAACGCAGACGACTTTCCAACGCCGCTCAATTCTGAAAAGTCGCCTACCAGTCCCATGCTTCCGGAGGAGGTTGTCAAGTCGGCCAAGCTTCCACCTGGATTCGAGCTTTCGGTCTTTGCATCAGAACCCAATGTGCAAAATCCGATCGCGATTACCACCGATGAACGGGGCCGCCTTTGGGTTGCGGAAAACTACAGTTGGGCGGGTGGTGGGGCTGGAGGCTTCGATGGAAATCAACGCGATCGGATCGTCGTCCTTGAAGATCGAGATGGCGATGGGAAACATGATAAGCGTACAGTCTTTTGGGATAATGCCCGCAAACTGACAAGCATCGAAGTTGGCAACGGAGGCGTTTGGGCAATTTGCTTGCCAAATCTTCTTTTCTTTCCCGATCAAAATCGGGATGATGTTCCCGATGGTCCACCTATCGTCATGCTCGATGGATTTGACGAAGGGGTCGTGGGTCACACGCCCGCCAACGGTCTCAAATGGGGACCCGATGGTTGGCTCTACGCTCGTCACGGTATCCAAGCGACCAGCAATATTGGCAAACCAGGCTCGAGCGACTCGCAACGCATCAAAATCAATACCGGTGTTTGGCGATACCATCCAGTCCATGGTACCGTCGAACCGGTGATGCATGGAATGACCAACTCGTGGGGATTCGACTTCGATCAGCACGGTGAGATGTTCGTCATCAACACGGTTATCGGTCACCTATGGCATGTTGTTCCCGGATCGCACGTAGAACGCATGTACGGTGTCGACTTGAATCCGCATACATATCAACTGATCGAGCAGACCGCTGATCATGTTCATTGGGACAACGGCGAGAAATGGAATACGGTTCAGAAAGGGATGTCGGACAAGACCAATGCGGCGGGTGGTGGGCACGCCCATATCGGCTTGATGATCTACCAGGGGGACAATTGGCCGGCAGACTATCGCAATCGTCTTTTTACTCTTAACCTGCATGGCCTCCGCATCAATAGCAATCTCCTGGAGCGACAGGGGGCCGGCTATGTCGGCAAGCGTGCTCCCGACTTCTGCTTCATGTCCGATCCCTGGTTTCGAGGGATGGATTTGATTTCGGGGCAAGATGGCGGAGTCTACATTGCAGATTGGAGCGATACGGGCGAATGCCATGATCACGATGGAGTCCATCGGACTAGCGGTCGCATCTATAAGCTCACGCATGGCAAAACCAAATCGACCCAATCGGTAGATCTGTTCACCAAGTCGGACGCCGAGTTGATCGCGTTCCAGTCGCATGCCAACGCGTGGTGGCCAAGGACTGCCCGGCGGATTCTGACGGAACGTTATACGAAAGACAAATCCGCCTCGGATCTCTTGGGACTTCGCAAGCAGATTCAAGCAAGTCTCGATGCTACGACCGATGTCCCCAAGCGGCTTCGATTGATTGAGACTTGTTATGCTGTCGGCGCTGCGGACGAAGAATGGTTGCTGGCACGCCTAACAGCGAAAGATGAGCATGAACGAGTCGCGGCGATTCGATTCCTCGTCGATCGATTATCGCCCAATGGAACTCCACCTTCCAATCGATTGAAAGATGCATTGCTCCAAAGTGCGGGTCAAGACTCGTCCGGCTTGGTCCATCTCTATTTGGCTTCGGCACTTCAGCGTTTGCCGGAATCCGAACGATGGCCGATCGCGAAGAAACTCGCATCGAAATCGGAGCTACGCGAAGATCGCATGTTTCCGTCGATGCTGTGGTATGGAATCGAAACGGCAGTACCTCGCGATCCCGCACAAGCAATTTCCCTGGCCAAAGAATCTCAAATCCCTAGATTGACGGAGAACATCGCTCGCCGATTGACTCTGGAAATCGAATCCCGACCTGAAGGTGTGGTCCAATTGCTAGCCGCTGCCGAGAGCCAAAAGTTCCAGTCTCCAGATCAAGTTGTCGTTGGAATGGCCAAGGCGCTCAACGGTTGGCAGAAGGCAACACCGCCTACCAACTGGGCTTCTTTCTCGAAACGATTCGAAAAGAGCGATTCGAAGGATCTTATGCGGGACATACAAGGTTTGCGCCTCGTCTTCGGCGATGGACGAGCGATCGTGGAACTGACGAAGATCATCGACGATGCGAACGCAGACGCGGAGGCTCGTCGTCAGGCACTTCGCTCCCTTTTGAGTGGACGCCCGCCCGAGTTTGCACCCGCCCTATTCAAGTTGCTTGGCGACCGCGTGATGGTACGCGAAGCGATCCGTGGGCTTGCGCAGTACGATCATGTGGACACTCCAAAGCAGATACTCAATCGGTCGAAGAGCTTTGGCCCAGCCGAACGAGTCGAAATGATCAACACCCTTTCGTCGCGTCCATTGTTTGCAAAGGCACTACTGGCAGCAGTTCGAGACAAGTCGATTGCACCGAATGAAGTCTCGGCATTTCATGCGCGTCAGATTCGTTCGTTCGAAGATGTAGCGTTGAACAAGGAGCTAACGGAACTTTGGGGAGACGTTCGCGCCACTGCGGATGACAAAAGAAAACTAATCGAAAATCTTCGATCGGAACTCCCCAATGACACACTTGCGAAAAGTGATCTGCGAGCCGGTCGAGCCATCTTTCAAAAGAACTGCGCCAATTGCCACGTGCTGTACGGGGTCGGAATCAAGATCGGGCCGGATCTTACAGGTTCGAATCGCAAGAATCTTGACTATCTCTTAGAGAATATGATCGATCCCAGCGCAAGCGTCGGCGCCGATTTCCGAACGGTGATCGCTTTGCTTGAGGATGGTCGAGTTATCAATGGCGTGGTGACTGCGACGACCGAGCGAACGCTAACTCTGCAGACAATTCAGGAACCGGTGACCCTCGACCGGCAAGAAATCGCATCGATCAAACAGTCGACGACGTCGCTCATGCCAGATGGTTTGCTCCAGAACCAATCGAGCGAACAGATTCGAGATTTGATTGGCTACCTAATGTCGACGGATCAAGTACCCTTGCCCTAAGGCGAGCTGGTCTGGCTTGAGCGAGATTTTCGTCCGATTGGAGCTTGCCTCCGACGGACGCCGTTTTGGCGTACTAAAAGTGCTGCTCAGACTTTAAAGTACCGCACTTCGCGGGCCGTTACGTAGGACGCCAAAACAACGTTGAGGGGAGGCAAGCTCCAGCTCAACCTGAATCAAGTCAATGCAAATATCGAGGCTGGCCAAAGACCGCGGCCAACTTGCGTACGTTTTGTCCAGGTTAGAGCAATCGACACGTTCGGACGTTCATCAAGCGTCGCCGGCCTGCAGCCGAAATGATTTTCGCTACAATTTCAATCTTGGCGCGGACGGTACACCAATAGTTGCCGAAACGTCAAATTGGCCACTTAAGCATCTGCGAACCCGTTCAGGATAAACATGAATGTCGACTCTGAGCCCAATCAGTTCAGTGCGAATTGCAAGCTTCAAATCGTTGCCCAACTCCTCGATATCGCTGAACGAGCGTTCGTTTTTAAATTGTTGAAACGTCATCCCGACATGATAGAAGCCGATGTCCGATCTGCCATTAGAAACTGGTATGCGACGCGACCAGGCGCAGAACATGGGGATGGAGTCGGAGTCCCCGGTGACCCGAAAAGATTTGATCAATGAATGACCTAGAAGATGCAGCAAAAGAGATCGTTGTTTGGTTGCAATCACGCCAAATTCCATATGCTTTGATCGGCGGCGTGGCGGTATCTTTTCGTACCATTGAACGCTTTACCAAGGATATTGATTTTGCTGTTGCCGTTGAAAGCGACGAACATGCAGAGGGGATAGTTCGAGAAATACGCCTTCTGGGTTATCAAGTCCATTCTTTGCTTGAACAGACGAAGCAGGGTCGAATTGCAACCGTTCGACTTACGAAAGCCAGGGAGGGAAGTATCTTAGTTGACTTGCTGTTTGCCTCGTCCGGCATCGAAATCGAAGTTGCAGCGGACTCAGAGCCGATTGAGATATTTCCCAATTTATGGATCAGGACAGCAACTCTGCCTGCGTTACTCGCGCTCAAAGTGCTATCTGCCGACGCAGACAGCCGACCTCAAGATGTGATTGACATCAAACACCTTTTGGAAGAAGCGACGGAAGGCGAGCTAATGAGAGCTGACAAACTGATTCGGATGATTGAGTTGCGAGGCTACCATCGCGGCAAGAATCTGAAGGAAGATTTTGTTGTCTTCCAGGCAAGGTTCCTTAATCGATAGTGGTGATCAGACTAAGCCGCTGCCCGAGCCGTCGCAATCCGTTTACACCTTTCGACGGTACGTTTAGGCGAATAATTCGTTGATAGGTTGGAAGTCTACATAGCTTGTCCCCGACGCGGTTTCCACGAAGTGAAACGCGCGTCCGGAGGGCGTTTCCTCGACCTTTTTTGTCCAGTCGATTCCCATCGCAGAATAGATGGTGCACGCGACATCTTCCATGTAGATTGGTCTGCCCGGAGACCAACCGAAATCGGTGATCGTTCCCCCAACAACATCCGTCTTGCCGATGACGCCACCTCGCACAATTCCGCCACCTGCGAACATGCCGCAATGCGCCTGGATGTAGTGTTCGCGACCCGCCCGAGTTGCGCTAACTTCGCCCGGCGTTCTTCCAAATTCACTCATGCAAACAATCAACGTTTCATCCAAAAGCGACTTGGAGCGATCGCCGCTCCCTGGCAAAGCAGCTAAATCGAGAACAAGCGACGTAAAGGCTTTGTCCAACTCGCTCATCAACACCGGGTGATTGCGTGACCCCGGTTTATAAATATCGCTGTGATGGTCCCAACCGCCATGACTTGCGAGAACAAATCGAGTTCCCGCGTCGGCCCGCAACAGGTTGCGAGCAAGTGCAAGCGAAGTACCGATCGAGGATTGTCCATATCGCGTTTTGTCGTCGTCGTTTATCGAAAAAATATCGGGGACACGAGGATCGTTCATAATATCCCAAGCGCCACGATAGTATTGGTGGTAGTCGGTGAAACTACGGTCGAGGCCAGGCTGGCTCTGTCGTAGCCCTTGATCCAATGCTTGCAGCCGACCCCATCGGCGTTGCATGGTTTCTGCCATTTCTTTGCGAGGCGCAAGGTCAGGTGGACCTTTGTCGATGGAGAGATTTAGCGGTCCATATTCGGCTGAGAGAAATCCATTGTTGATCAGACCAGCTTGATTCCCGGACATATTCATTGAGATATATGCTGGCAGCGAATCGGTCGTTCGCCGCTTATCGGCCAGTTCATGACAGACGACTGCGCCAATGGCAGGCACTTCCTTTGACAGAGCTGGGTTTAACGGATGTCCCGTTTGAATGTAATACTGAGCCCGACCGTGCACCGCATCCCAAGCTGCCATCGATCGTACGACACTCACTTTATCTAGGATTTTCGGAAGGTTTGGAAATACGCCTACCGGTAACATCACACCGTTGCCGCAAGCTTGGATATCGAAGTAATTGGGGGTCCAAGGGCCTTGCTTTGCATCCAGCGAATCCGGCTGGCTCATGCCACCCTCAAGGTTAATAAAGATGACTTGCCTCGCCGTGCCGCGGGGCAACTTGTCGTTGGCTGCCTTGACGCGCGTTGCGGCCATCCATGGCAGTGAACCACCCACAACGCTTAGTCCACCAAGCCGAAGTAGTTCACGACGCTGTAAATAAAAGGGAGATCGTTTGTCGATTGAATGTGTCATGTGGGCTAGTAGTTGAAAATAAAATCGAGCTTGTTCAACAAGCTCCATTGAAGGTCCTCGCTGCCGATTTGACGATTCTCGGCAATCCAAGTTCGGGCGATTTCGAGTTCAAGTTCTGTCGGTTTCCGCGACAACGATCGCAAGTACATGGCTTCAACAATCTGGTCATCGGATAGTTTGGAATCGATCATCGCTTTCGAAAAACTGGTGCCGCTGGCGGTCACGCGACTGGTGACGAACTTGCTATTCATCATCATCATAGCCTGGAGGATCGACCCGTTTTTGGCGGGATTTGCCCATTCGCGATTGGACTGCCCGAACGTTCTTAACAATTGTTTTGCATCCCCGTCTCCGATGTTTTCCGGTGTGGCCGCTTGTGTCCAATAGCGAATGGGGGATTGAGGCGTCCCATAAAGCATGTGCTTCCTCGGGTAGTCAGGATAGACCCCTGTGGCTTCTACGATGGCATCGTGAAGTTCCTCGGAACTCAACATGCGAACGTAGTGCCTGGCAAAGTACGAAGTGTACGATGCTTGCCATTCAGAGTCAAAATGGGACGAAAGCTGATAGGCTGAAGATTGCGTTAGGGCTCGCATGAGGGACCTGAGACTAAAACGGTTGTCCGCAAAATATTTCCCGAGGTCTTCTAGAAGTTGTGGGTTCGTAGGTTGGATGGTCCACGGGGCTGGTGGCGGGTTGGCAGGGTCCTGTCTAGCGAGATCAAAACCGTCGACTGGCTCGACAATGCCAAGCCCAAAGAATTCCTTCCAAAAGAGATTGACTGTGGCTTTGGCAAACTGCGGATGCGAGGTCAGCATCTTTGCAAATTGAGCGCGCAAGGGCCGATTCGGATCTGCATGCTCTCCGGACAACATAAAGGTCGGTTGAACTGGTTCTCCGCTCCGATGCAATCGAACCGAGCTCGCGGAATGGGAATCATAACCAGTACCGTCTTCGGATATCGTAAATCGATCCTGAAACGGTACGATGCGGACCCGCGTTTTTCCGAAGAATGCCGCCAACGCCCAAAGGTCTTCGCGTTTCTTCTTAGAAAGTCCCAAATCGACTTTTTCCAAAAAGCCAGCTCCGCCATGACACGAGATGCATTGGAAATTGAGACCCAAAAAGAATTTCGAAGACTGGATAACAATCTCATCGGAGGTATCCTCGTGCCGATCGGAATACATCGTGTCGCCGGGAATATGCCATCTGGCCAAATAACCGGAGGGGGCTGCGTCGGGCATCCAAACCGAATTGGACGCAGTGGCCGTCAATAACTCCGTTACCATTTGATCGTAGGGTTTGTCTTGGCTAAGCGACTGACGAATCCACTTGTCCAAATTTTCCGTCGAAGGATTGCCAATGCGATTGGCGCAGTTTCGAAATAGGTCACCGTACCAGTAGGCCCACTTGTCGACCCAAGCATCCGAAGCGATTAAGCGATCGATCTCCCGATCTCGCTTGGCGGAATCGGCATCGCTGACGAATGTTGCGATCTGATCAGGTGTCGGAATTCGCCCGGTCAAATCCAAATGAACACGGCGTAGGAATGTATAGTCATCCGACATTCGCGCGTGCGGAATTTTATTTTCGTGCATCGCAGCAAATAATTGTTCATCGATGAAATTGCGACGAACGATTTTAAGATCTGCATTTGCTGGCTTAGGGAGTTTTGCAACCACCGAGGAAGTCTGCTCGCTGATATCGGCGTCGGGTCGAGCTCGGTTGACCTTGTCAGGCGCATGGTCTGCATCCTTGGGCAAAACTGGAATCGGCTTTACCGCAGGTGCATTTTCTTGAGCCAAGGCGGAAGGTGCCATACCCCAGAAAACAAAAGGTACCCACAGCCAGATCGCACGCAGGGCATGGATTTGCTGAATGGAAAGAACGACATTCATTTCGAGTCTTCCTTTTCCGGTTTGCGGATTTCCAGGTCCGAAGGAACGGTCGCGGAAACTGGTCGAATGGACAACGCTTCCACTTTACCATCTTTCGTAAGAAGTCGAATAGTTCTATTTCCGCGATCGCAAAAATAGAGGCCGCCATCTGGGGCGATTGCGATCTTTGCAGGCACAAAGAGCGTTGGAATTGATTCATTTTTGTCGGCATTTACTGGCCGTTTGACCGCTGCGCTCGGGAGACCGGAGCCGGCCACCGAAATGATGATGCCGTGTACGACGCAGCGGATGCGATGATTGCCGCTGTCTGAAAAATAGAAGAAATTGGGTGAGGCAACGGCTAGATCCAGCGCCGATAAGATCTTTGCTTTCGTAGCCAAATCGCCATCGCCGGAAAAGCCCGCACCGGCGTCATCAGAACCTTTTCCAATTCCGCATACCGTCTCCATTTTTCCATCGGAGGACACATGTCGAATGCGACTATTCCCGGAATCGCTAATGTAGAACGATAGATTATCGCTCCCAAAGGCTACCGCTGTCGGCAAACTGATTTGAGCCGAGGTTGCGGGTCCGTCGTCGCCCGATAGTCCCGCTGCCGAACCAGCTACCGTGGTTATGATGCCATCGATTCCGATTCGTCGAACGACATGATTGTAGGTATCCGCCAAGAGCATATTCCCTGCAGGATCCACCGCGATACCTTGTGGGTTGTTCAAACCGGCTTGAATGGCGGGTCCATGATCGCCGCTCCATTCCGAGGATCCGTTGCCAGCCACGGTTGTGATTGTAAGCGTTGCCAAATCTACTTTGCGGATCCGATGATTGTTGGAGTCCGCAATCAAAACTGCGTTATGGGCCGCATCCAGTTTCAAATCGTTGGGCGCGTTGAACGCCGCTTGTGAAACATGTTTACCGTCGCCCGAAAAACTCGCTTGACCCGTCCCACCCCAAAATGTCAATCGACCAGTCGCATCGAGCTGTAAAATGCGATGAGATTCGATATCGGAAATCAACAAATTACCGTCCAACAGTCGCACGATACCGTTCGGTGCCACCAGCGTCGGTGTCACGTCATCCTCTGCGTTACCAACACCACTAGGCGTTATTGCGACGCTCAACGTAAGCGGCATAAGTAGTAAGCATTTCCAAAGCTGCGTCACTCGCATTTTCTCTCAGTTCAAAAGAATTCTCGAACGAACATCGTACGACTCTATCATATTCACATGAAAAATTGCGACCTGTACGATTGAATTGCCTTGAAATGAGTTTTGTGACATTGCGACTAGCCGTGATTGCGATTAGCCGTGAAACGGCGGCATGCTGATAGGGGTAGGGAAGTCCGGTTAGGCCGGACTCCCCTCCCTCCGAACCGTACGGGCGGTTTTCCCGCATACGGCTCTCCAGTTAGTAGTTGCCCGGATGGGATTGGGCGAAACGAAGGTGAGCCTCTCGCAGACTAATGAGACCAGCCGCCGTAAAGTAGTCATTCGGCCAACGATGATTGCGAGGTAAACGCTCAGGGTTGTTCCGGTGACGCTTCAGCAGTAACCGCCGCAAGCGGCCTCGTAGCTTGGCGTCCAGTTCGGTGAAAATCGTCCAACGACAATGACGAAAGTAATAAAACCAACCCCGCAATATCGGATTGAGTTCCTTAGCTATCGATTCGATCGAACCAGACCGCCCGCGCGGTGTCAGCTCGGTCAGTCGCGCCTTCATCTTCG
>JANMHA010000383.1:0-17128 GCA_031374925.1 Pirellula sp.
GTGCGACTACTTAAAAAGTAATCGAAGTATTAGCAGAATTAAGACAGTCGAGAAATTTTCTCGTTTTAGAACGAAAACGAAAAAGTAGAAATGGCTGCGCCAAACCGATGGTTTTGGCTCAAAGTAGACCGTCGGTCACAATAGAACCGTCAATTGCCGATCTTGATGAACATCACGACCCCATAGCTTATGTCATAAGCCACAACCTGCATCGTCGGCACTTGACGACTAGCCAGCGGTCAATGGTTGCTGCGAATATCGCAAACCTAAAGCATGGTGGCGACCGAAAGGATAGCAAGGTGTCAATTGACACTTTGAAAATCGATGATGCAGCTAAGCAATTGAATGTGTCTCCTGAAAGCGTCAAGAGAGCGAAGCTGGTTAAGGACAAAGGCACTACAGAACTGGCCGACATGGTCCGCGATGGCAAGGTGAGCGTTGATGCAGCGTCGAAGGTTGCGAAGAAGCCTAAGACAGAACAAAAGGCCATTGTCGAGGAAGGTCCTAAGGCGGTCAAGGAAGCTGCGAAGACACCAGTGCCAAAGCGGGTGTCTAAGGGAATTGGCGTTCCAAAGGGTGTTCAGAGGTACGCTGAATGGCGTATGTCGTTTTGTCAGAAACACGATGCTAGAACCGCAGCCGGAAAGAAAGTCTATGACGACTGGGTGGCGGCACGACGACTCGAATTTAAAGGTCTGTTTGAATTCCTTGGTAGGTGCGAGTTGTTTTGGGATCACGCCGACGACACTGCTAAGGATGCTATTCATGAGTGGCTTGATCAACACGAGCCAGATTTGCGCCATGCAGCAATGGCGAACGAGGGGACGCCATTGCTTGAAAATGGAACCGGAGGCACGCCATGAGTAAGGACGCCTACCCAACAGACCGCAAGGCTTGCGGTTACTCAATTCGATTCATCAAAGCATTGTTAGAGAGCGACGCAATTCAAGATCACGGACCGGAAGCCGTCTTGCTGGCGGTGTTCATTGCAAGCCGAGAGGACCGCCTACACTACGCCAAACCGCCTAAGTTTTGGCGAGCTGAACTAATGTATCGGTTCGGAAAAGGTTCGCCAAAAGACTTCCTGCGAATACGGAACGCAGCCATTGAAGCCGGTTTGCTTCATCACGTTGAAGCGACTCGAATCAAGCCGGGACTGTACTGGACATTGGTACCGGAATGGCTTTTACCGAGGTTTGAAGCGTTCCGAAAAGGGAACGGATCAGGTTTCACCCGTTCCCAAAAGGGAACGGCAAAGGGAACGGCAAAGGGAACGCTTTCTATACCCAGTACCCAGTACCCAGATACCCAGATACATAAAACACATTCCGACGAAAAATCGTCGGTGAGTGAGTTTGTTTTAACTGCCGATCTTGTTTCATCGAAAAGCAAGCCATCCAAACGGAAGCCAAAGACGATGGCAGGCTTCGAAGAATGGTATGCGATCTATCCGAAACACGTTGGCCGTGGCGAGGCTGAGAAAGCCTATCCAAAAGCCATTGCCGACATCCAGGCAGCCGACAAGCTGGATGAACCCAAAGCCGTTGCCGAGCTTCTGCGACTCACTCAAAAGCAATTGCCGAGCTTAGCGACCAAGGAAAAGCAATTCCAAAAGAATCCAGCGAAGTGGCTAAACGCGAAAGGATACCGCGATGAAATCTACGCGGTGACATCACGAACAAATGGAAAGCCGTTAGCCAATGTCGGGAGCGGTGTTGTATTCGATCCAACTACGAAAGGAACTACAAATGGATTTTAAGGCGGAAGCAACAGCCAAAGCGGCTTATGAAAGACTCGAAGCGGACGTAACTTCCTGCGGTGACGATCGTCGCGATGACCGCGACAAGCAAGCCGACAGGGAGATTCTTGGCCGTTGGCGCAGTGCGAAAGCCGAACTTGACCGAACGATTAAGGATCGTGGTGCGAGATACCAAGGTTGTTCGTTCGATAATTTCGAGGTCAATTCCGAAGACCAGCAAAAGGTTGTCGATGCACTGAGTATCTACGCAGCGAATGCAATCGACAATTTGGCACTCGGGCGAAACGTCTTGCTTTACGGACCGCGTGGAACTGGCAAGGATCATCTGCTTATCGCACTTGCGAAAGTAGTGTTTCGGCAAACAGCGGAAGCGTTCCACTGGGAAAATGGCGTTGAGTGGTTCGAGCATTTACGCCAATCAGCTATCGGACAATCGAAGCGACCAGGGCAAGTTTTAAACTACTGGCAAATACGGATGTTAAATCAAGGGCAGCTATTGGGTAATCAAGACTCGATTGAAGAAGAATGTCCAATCTTCGTTCTAAGCGATCCATTGCCACCGAGCGGGGCGTTGAGTGAGTTTCAGCAAACTAACCTGTTTCGCGTTATCGATGCGAGATACTCGAATCTACGACCAACCTGGATGAGTCTAAACGTCGCCGACGGTGCCGAGTGTGAAAGGCGACTTGGGGCGCAAACAGCGGACCGTTTAAGGCATGGTGCGCTGGCTCTTCATTGTAATTGGGAAAGCCATCGAAAGGCAGCGTCATGAGCCGGACGTTTTGTTTAACACTGGCAGTGCCATCGGACTTCCCACCCGATGAGCCAAGCGGGATGCAGCGACTACGGAAGCTACTCAAAGCCTTGCTGAGATCCTACGGGCTGCGATGCATCGACATCAAGGAACAACACGCTGAGCCAGAGACGTCGCGTGAGCTAAAGCCTAGTTTTGTACCCTCGACCCTTCCGAACGCGTCTAACGCGATACCAGGGGCCTTCCCAGTGAACCAAGCGATGAACCGAGGTGCACAATGCGATCTTTAGACCGTTGTCAATGCGGACTTGGTTCGATGCGAGTGTTTTCTGTCCGAACTCGGGGACTTTCCAGAACGAGGTATTTGAAATGCACCGCCTGCCGGCAAACGGACAAGGAAATAATCCGAATCGATTACTTGGGACGGCAAGTGTTTTTTTCAGATCCTGTTGCTACGCCTAGCAACGCGGTCACTAACATTTTTCCTTCATCCAGCGAACAATGACGCCATGAGAAACAACATCGACGAATTCACAAACGCACAATGCCGACTGGTAAACGCGGAAGCAAACCTACGCGAACTGGACTTTCAAGAGCGATCCAAGCAAATGAGATCCACCGAGGAATGTTGGCGGCATATTCAGCGTTTTAGTGAGGCGATGAAATCGGTTTGCATCTCCGACCACAACGTCCGAAATCTTTGGCTTGACGAAATCGATTCACAATTAGAAGCCTCAAGGCAGTTTTTACAGGAAACAAAATGAGCCAACTACCAACAATCCAAGCACAACCCGCAAAAGCCAAAGCCATGAAACCAGTCGATGCACCATCACAGGTTGCGATGCCAACGTCCGAAGCGGAGCAGATTTGTGCCGACATGGATTACGAATGTCGACGAGATCACGAAATTGCCGACGTCATGCTCGAAAACATTGTTCGAGAGGGTCGCACTCCGAGCTTTGCCGAGCAGACATTTTTCAAAGGTCGATGCGGTTGGGCCGACCCGGAGATCCAACTGCAATTAAGCCGGACGGCAGCGAGGATTCGTTACCAAAGTGTTGCCGGGAGTGCATCGCAGCGACAGGCAGCCGTCGACGAGCAGTTAAAGTCTGCCGAGATCCTTGCTGTCGAGGGCAAAAAACTTGACGAACAAATCCAAAGATTGACGGAACAAAAAGCTGCACTTGAGAAAAATGCTACGCGGGCCGAACGTGTTTGCGAACAGATTAACCAGGCGGTGGAAAGCCTACGTAGTGTCGATGTTTTGAGATCGGACTTGAAAGCCAAGCATGAAGCCAAGCGACGCGAATTTGCTGCGAGCACTTGGGATAAGTTGAACGCGGTGAAAATTGAGATCAATTTTCGCGAGCAAATGTTGGAAACGCAAACCGATAAGCGAAAACTTTTGGAGATGGTGCGACTGCATTTCGCAGATTGCAGCGAATGGGATGGGTTTAATCATTGTTGGGCGGTCGACTCCGACAAATGGGGCGACAGGAAGCGGACGATGGCTCTCGAATTGATCGAACTGCGCGACGAATTTGATCGGCTTAGCTCGACCCGGGAAAAGCAAATGGCGGAACTGGACGGAATTTGTAATCACTACTTAGAGGAAAAGTAACCATGGACTTTGAAAAACTAGCCAAGCAAATTGGCAGCGTACCCACTGGACAGGCGGTGACGGGAGCTGACGTTGAACAGGAACTAAGATCCAAGTCGTATGTCCTGCAGGGCGGAAAGCTGTCAGCGAGCGAGCAATTCCGATTGGGCGTATTCGCTAAACGACGAGCGATCAAGCGATTGGTCGATGAGGCTTTCGCTAATGATGCGGCGATGGCAAAACAAAAGCCTGCACCTAAGCGAGCAACACGTCCATTGGCGATGGCTAAGGCGGTCGATCCTTTGACGGATCCTGAGACGCAACTACGATTCAAGGAACAAGCATGGGCAGTCTTTCGAGCTGGTCCGATCAGATGAGTATTGGCACGCGATTGGTTTGTTGGCTTGTTTTATCCAGGCGATCGAGGTTGCAATACCTTGAGACTCCCAATCACGCCTTGCGGTCAGCGTATTCCTTTGTCGGGCGTTGACCGTAAGGGTTTGCCTACTGCCTTAGGCCGCCAGGACTTCTGGGTCCCGTCGGGTGTTTTGACGCTAAGCGGTGTACAAACTCCCAGTTTTATGTGGATATACGAGCATCCTACCTTCCAAAAATCCAAATTATGCGACTGTCAACCAGGCTCAAAACACTCGAAGGTAGCCAACCTGATGCGGAACTATCGCGGGCTGAGTTGGTGTTGCTGGTTTCATTGCTCGCTCGCAGAGATTCATTATTTTGGCCGTGGCGACATCAAGCCGGCAGCAAGGTGCCAATGTGCGAGATCCGCCTACGGCAACGCGAATATAGGGACGGTACGCAGGGCTTGCGAGCCAAAGCCAGCGGGCGCGAGCAATGGAAACAGGTCCACTTCCAACGTCAGCGATTGATTGAATCGGGGCTTGTCGTTGCAAACCACAGCGGTGGGCAGGTTACTTCGCTGTTCTTGACGGAATCGGGTGAGGCATACGCACGGGCACTTGTTGGCGATCGGTTACATAGTTGCGAATCAATTCCTTCAAAGGTTGTGTTTCAATTGCTTAAAATCCGACATGCGGAATTAGGTCATCCGGTGCGTGAGCATCTTCTGTTCGGTGCGCCATGCGTTGGCGATCCTTCCGATTGGAACGACATGACGGAATGGGCGTTGCCGTTGTTGACGTCGGGTGTTGTTCGATGCGAGTCAGACACTATAGGCAGGGTTGCGTACACTCCGATTGAAGGCGTCGAGTATCCAGAGCATGTTGTCGTTGCGGTTCAGAGCGATCCTGATTTTGAGGACGCGTACTACAGGTCATTCAATTCCGAACGCAAGACTCTGGAAAGCGTTGAACCGCGTGACGGCGACGAGTGTTACATTCCACATCCGGCTACGGGTTGGTGACGATGATAGCACCCAGCAAGGAAAGTAAATTTGTCGAACTTTTGGCGGTCAAGGTTGCTGGCGGTTCGTCGATCAAAAAGGCAGCGATGGACATTGGGTGTTCTAACCAGACCGCCTACAACATTTCGAACACCGCCGAGTTTCGTTCCCGCGTTTCCGAGATCCGTAGTCAGTCAATTTCCGATGCGGTTGGCGGATTGACGATTGCAGCAAGCCAGGCCGTCGATACGTTGACGCAATTGCTACGCGAAGGAAATCCACCTGTTATCCGATTGAACGCCTCAAAAGCGATCCTAGCGAGTTTGGCACCACTATCGGAACTCGGGGAGCTTCGTAGTCGAATTGACAAGATTGAAGCGGCACAGGCGACGCCACGATAGCAAGGTCGCGCCAAGGCGTTGTACGAGAAGCAAGCTAAGGAACGACAGAAGCGAAAACCGGGATTTGTTCAGGACAATTGTCCTGAACAAAAAGGACAAGCACGCGACAAGGCAGGCGAAGCCGTTGGCGTATCTGGCAAACAGATCGAACTTGCGGTTGCGTGGCTGAGAATCAATGAGCCGAAAGAGGCTGTTGGCATCGATGACGTATCGGAACAAATCGCCGTGGCTGTTGCTAAAAAAGAACTAGGAAAACGAGGACGTAAACCAAAGGACGATATTGATAACATTGTTATCAAATACGACAGGGGACCAACGACAGATGAATTAAATTTTAATCCAATTAACTCCAACAGCAATGAGAACACACTCCGCCGGCTAGCTAGGGACAATCCAGAAATGCTGGACTGCATCATCCGAGACCATCATCGGTCACTGCTAGGCTGAAATTGCAGGGAGACTAAACTCGACAACCTGCTTATCGACTTTATTTCCACGTCCAGCTCCAACTTTTCCAGCCGGCAGCAATCCCCCGCAAAACGCAAATCGGACTCCGCAAACGTCGCCTAATGCTTTCCGATGGCAGGATTGGTATTCGATCACTAATTGGCTTGCAACGCGTCTAATGCGATACTAGGCGTTCCCGATCACTACCGAGGGCTTCCCGATGATATGTTTCGATAGTTTCCTAAATGCCGAACGAGAGGATCCACTTGAGCCATGCAGCCATTGGGCAGGGACACCCGGCAAGATTGAAGCGATGCGACTACGCTGGGCAGCGGGGGAAGCGATCCACCATCCGGACGATTGCAAACGGAAGCTGAAACGGTTCGTGGATACATGGAACCAGCGATTGACCGAGGGCGGTGTTGATAAGCGACACGGACGTGATTGATCTTTAAATGTCGCAGGTGTCGCGACACCCGACAGGATTTTTCTTAAGTATTTTTCCCTGTGTTTATTGCACTTCGTTCGTTCTGTAGAGAATGCGTTTCACCCTGTGTTTTCATTAGTAAAGTCGATGTTTGCAAACAATTCATAAGCCGTGGGTCGCTGGTTCAAGTCCAGTCTTCGCTACTCATAGTTTATCAACGTTTTTCCAGGTCGGAACGCTTCCAGGCGTTACCGGGATTTTCCCGAGCGACCCTTCATTCTCAAAAAAACTACCCCGAAACTGTCCTAACAGACTAGTACAGGAGTGGTTGAGTTTACGAAGGAGTTGCGAGTTATGGCACGACCGAAGTCAGTATTGCCCCAAATGCGGGTGCACCTATCAGGACAGGGGTTCGTCCGAATAGACGATAGGAATTTCTATCTTGGAAAACATGGATCGCCAGAGTCATTGGCAAGATATGCGGTATTAATTGCTGAGTATCAAGCGAACCAATTAATGCTTCCTAAAGATTTTGATGTGCGGGCAATCGATGAGCGGGCAGGTTTGCTACTCGCAAGTTCAGTCGAGTTACCCGCCGAACATCTTGAGAACATGCCAATCCTGGTAAAGCATTTAACTACTTCCTACCGAAAATTCGCAAAGCAACGGTACGCCAACAGCGAGGCGGAGCTTCCCAGGATATTGAGCGTTTGCGGCGAGCTAGAACGGGAAGATGGAAGCCTGTTAGCAGTCGAATACGGACCTAAAGCGTTGAAGCGACAACGCCAAAGATGGGTGGATTCTGGCAAGTCCAGACTTTATTGCAACCGACTGACAAACTTAGTCATTCGGATGTACAAATGGGCGAGCTCCGAAGAATTGGTTGACGAATCTGCCTGGAATTGGCTCAAGAGCCTAGAGCCATTGAAAGTTGGGCATACAGACGCCCCAGAATCGGAACCCATTAGACCGGTTGCAATTGCTGATGTTGTAAAGACCATACCGCAACTGCCTCCAGTCATTCGAGCCATGGTCCGTGTCCAGGTTGCAACGGGCATGAGACCGAGTGAGCTATGCGGAATGAGGCCGGCTGAAATAGACCGTTCCGGACCTGTCTGGATGTACAGGCCAGCTATGCACAAGAACGCAGGGAAAGGCAAGACCCGAGCGATTCCTATCGTTGGCGATGCCCGGGAAGCGATTACCGAGTTTCTCAATCGAAGCCCGCAACACTACTGTTTTTCGCCTGCCGAAAGCATGGCTTGGATTTCAGCCAAGAGGCGATCGGAACGCAGGAGCAAAGTCCAACCATCGCATCAAAACCGAAAGCGAGACAAGCCACAGGTTTCACCTGGGGAATGCTATGACAAACACTCCTATCGCCGAGCTATCGATCGAGCGGCAAAACGAGCCGGAGTTAAACCCTGGTTCCCATACCAAATTCGGCATCTAGCCGGAACATTCGTGCGAGAAGCATTGGGGCCGGAAGCGGCGCAAGCACTCCTCGGGCATTCCCATATAAGCATGACCGAGCATTACGCCAAGGTTTCCGAACGAAAAGCAATTGAAGCAGCCAATGCCGCTCCAAAGCTGAACTTGAAGTCATGAAGATTACATAGTTCGGATTTGTGGGTGAAGCCGATACGGCATGGAACAAATCTCGGTGCGGGGAGAGGTCTTGGAACTCCTCGCTATCGAACCTCTGGACGGCGGCACGGTTTGTGCAATTTCGACAGGCTTACGTTGCCACGGGAATGAGACCAAGGGAACTTTGCTATCTACGCTCCCATGACATCGATAGGTCAGGCGTTGTATGGATGCACCGTCCGACTATTTGAATCGAGACTCATAGTCGTGTTTTTTCACTCCAACAGAATCCGTGGCATGCAGGCAAGCGAGCAGGAGAAGTGCTTGCAAAAGTAAGGTTCGGCCTCGAGGACCCTAGAATCATACCAATCAAATTGTCACCACCTCGCCTTGCAAACGAAAACATCGCCCTGAAAAAATCGCAACCAAAATATCTGAATTCATCGGGCGGTGACTTGCAAAGCTTGCTGCTGCCCCTATCCTTAGTTCCGGTGTCCCGAATCGCTAACTCAAAACCGCGGTTCGTTGTGACGAAGTTCACCGATCACAAGTTAATCGAGCCGGGTTTTCCGGTAGAGAACTTAGTAGATTGGTGCTGACAGTGCTACCTGACGCTGTCAGTCTACGCAGCGCCGTTCGACCGACGTGCATTAGTTGTTCAAAAAAACTAGCACAAGAAGAAACAAACAGAACAAAACCTAGAACTGCCCCAAGTGGCACTTTCAAGGTGGAAGTCTGAATCTAGGATGGTCGAAGCAATTAAGAATTTGAAGGGGTACGCGCGGAAAGTCTGGTTTGCAAGCCACTCACCGCTATCAGTACCTACTTCCTCTACAGCTGCAAATGTTGCTTCTAGGCATTGGCAACCTACCTACTTTTTTCTCTACCGCAGCCAATTTACCGCCTTAGCTGAGTACTGCAGGTGTGTTCGTACAGCCGCGTTGATCCACGATGAATCAACCATTTTGCTGATCGCTCTTGGAATGGCCACAGACAACAGTCTCGGCATTCTCGGTGCCTGTAAAGCTGCATTTTACCAACGAAAGAAAATCAAAAAATGCAAAGGCATATAGATGGCATTTACAAACAATTCAAAAGCAAATTCGTCAATCGATACAACTAAGATCGTTTCGAAAATTCTCACTGAGGACGTTCTGAGTCTGTCGCAAGCGCGCACCCTGATCGAAAACATCACCGGTGTCCGTCATGAGAAAAGTACTTTGACGCGTTGGATTCACCGAGGTGTCGGTGGTGTAAAGCTCGAAGCAGTCCGCCTTGGTGGCCGCAATATTTTCACGAGCACCCAAGCAATAACCCGCTTTATCGAAGCTCGAACGAAGGCAATGTATCAAGGAGAAAAATCTTGATACTCACTTACTGCCGCCGCACCGCGAATGCGAAACACACAGACGGGCTCGAATAACGCTTTGCAACAATTGCAATACCCGCATTAAATGGTCAGTCAAAAAAGCCGGATGGACCATTTTTTGGGCAAAAAAATCACGGGGCAAGTCCCCGAAAAAATATTTTCCACCGAACAAATAACCAAGGAAATTTCCTAATATGACAACTCCGTTACCATCAAATTCCATATATCCTAGCCGTTTTCATTGCTATTTAGACTATGGACTATGCCCGATCCCAATTCACTCAGACGGGACCAAAAGTCCGGCGATCCCGACATGGAAAGAGTATCAAACTCGACTGCCAACTCAGCAAGAGGCTACACTTTGGGCATTAGCTCATAAAAGTCTCGCAATCGTATGTGGGGTAGTGTCCTGGGGGCTCGAGGTTCTTGATTTCGATCAGCCAGGACTGTTCGAGCTCTTTAGCGATTTGGTTCCGCACGAACTACTTCACCGATTGCCCATGGTATGTACCCCCCGCGGCGGCTGGCATCTTTATTATCGCTGCAGCAAGATTTGTGCGAGCGCCAAAATCGCAACAGCACTAATAGACGGCAAGTGTAAAACGTTGATTGAAACGCGCGGTGAAGGTGGATACGTGATTGCAGTTGGATCCAACGCATCGACGCACGCTAGTGGATTGCTTTATCAAGTTCATTACTGGCCAAATGCTCCGTTTGTCCCCACCATCACGGAGCAGGAGCGAGATCTACTTTGGCGTGCAGCCGCCACTTTCGATCGCTCGGAACGACGAGCAAAAAAGATCGAAACGAAGAAAAGGGAGCTATTAAAGAATTTGACTCAACCGCGACGACCAACGGTCACGAGAGACGACAGTAGTTCCTGGAGTGACATACTTACGCCGTACGGTTGGACCAGTCCCGATGGGATTCACTGGCGCCGTCCAGGTAAGGACGACGGCATCTCCGCGAAGGTCAATACATCAAAAGATGGTACTGAGGTTTTGACGGTATTTAGCACCAATGCGGGTCCGCTGTCGCCCGACCAAGGAGGGTATGTCTCTTTGTCGAAAATGGAAGTCAAGCGACGGCTGGCTGCGGGGCAAGAGCTTGACGGTCCATCACATCTTAGCGGAGGGAAATCGTAATGAGTACACCTACTATTACAGTTTCCGAGTCGACGCCATTAGACCAGGACGATGATCAAATCGAAGCAGCCGCTAAACTTGAACTGCTCTCCGAAATTGCGGCAAGCCATAACTTGCATCCCCTGAAATCGCTTGCCGAACTAGAGGCAAGTCGAGGGCAGGTAAGTTACATCGTAGAAGGGGTACTTTCTTCGATGCAGCCGGCCATTATTGCTGGTCCTGAAAAAAGCTTGAAGACAACCTTGGCAATCGGTTTAGGCCTGTCCATTGCTTCTGGGCGAAGGTTCCTTGGACAGTTTTCCATTTTGACTTCTGGCAAAGTAGCGGTTTTTTCGGCTGAGTCTGGGGCGGACAAACTAATGGATACCGTGTCGGCCTGGGCAGAAGGATTAGTGCTGAATACCAGCGAGCCTGAGTTCTCAGATCGATTTAAAATGGCCACATGGGTGCCTCATTCGTCTTGTGACAGGCGACTTTTTTACTTTGAAGAACAATTAAGCGTATATAAGCCCTTGGTTTGCATAATTGATCCTATGTATTTGGCCATCGACGACGAGCAAGCCAGCATTTCAAAAAATGGCCAACAAATGATGAAGCTATCGCAGATTGCGTTGCGACATGGCTCAACCCCCGTGTTTTGCGACCATATAAGAAAAGCGAGCAACAATGCAGAAAAATTTACTCTTCTAGAACTCCGGGACTTGTCTGGCGCAGGCAAGGGGGCCTTCTTCCGACAATGGATGCTTGTGAGTAGACGGACGAAGTTTGCTGCCGAGGCAGAAAGATTGCACGAGCTATGGCTTTCAATCGGCGGGTCCCAGGGACACGCTTGGACGGGAGCTGTCGACGTACGAGAGCAGTTTGAAGGATCGCGTTTGAGTCACATCTACGCAACGGTCCAGCCTGAGGAAAATCTCCGCCAGCAGCACGCCAGATCAATTGCAGATCGGAGCGCAGATACGCGAAGAAGGCGATCTGACGAGCAAGAACAGCGATTGGCGGTCGATTCTCAGCTGTTGGTTGCGCGGTTGCGTGGGAACGGTCGGGAGATTATGACAAAAACGCAAATTGGGGAGATGATGTCTTGGAGTGGGGCAATGGCGACACGAGTGATAGAGCATTTAGTTGCTAGATCAATTTTGCAATTATTACCTGACTCAGTAAGACGTGGTAACGGACAGCGTTACGACGGATATCAGCTCGTTGAGCCAGGACCTGAAAACTAAGCAAAAAAAAGGGCGGTCTTTTTTCACACTCGGACACTCGGACAACAGCGGGTTGTCCGGGTGTTATTTTTGATACTTAGATTCGATGGGGACACTACGGCACACACTCGGACAACCGTATATGTATATATACGGTGTCCGGTCCGAGTGTGTGTGCAGATTTTTGGTGGCGAACACTGTTATTGGGCTACCCGTACTTGATCCCTCTCGGTCGAATGCCCTCACCTCTTCCTTATTCGCTCCCTGGATTTTTGTCTTACTGTTCACTCCCCGCCAAAAAAAACCGCTCCAACAACGCCTGGCTTCGTCCAATGAGCCTGAGCAATCGAAACTCCCCACTCGTTAGTCCTGGCTACCCCTCCCCGTCAAGAGCATGTCACTCGCCGTCCTCTCCGTTTCCGATGTGCGGGTAGAAGCGTTGGAAGCCTTCTTGACGATTGCGCCATTGAGTTAATAAGTCTGGCAGACATGCATCTTGCCGGCCCACGTTAGGCTTATGGAATCGATCCCTTCACCTGATTACACCGTCGCATGGTGGAGCCAATCAGTAAGGAATCGACCTTGGTCTCGGTGTCGAACGTTTTTGATCGCTACAAAGGGCAACGGTGGCGAGCATTGGAGCTCCTTTGTCTGATGGGAAAGGGGCTGAAATTATGAAGTCATCGATTGTAACAACTTGCGCGGTAACCGTTTCTAGCCATCTGGAACCAGTCGATCGTTGACCGCTTGAAAGGCAAATCGTGAACTACCTACGCCACAAAATGAATAGCAAATGAATGGCACATTTGATTAAGTCCTTTTCGAAGCAGGGGTTGAACCATTCCCCTCCGATTCCACCTAAAACACTCTGGTCCGCCGCGAATGAGCTTTGGAGGACCTGTCGGTCGAGCGTGATAAAATCGTATGCATCAAAATCGAGCCCGATCACCGCTCTCTATGAATCGTAAGTCGGCAGCTATATGGAAACCCAAATCACTCTGTCCAATCAGCAGCTTGAGTCTTTGGCCTTACTGGTAGCTAGCCATCTAGCCAAGACTTCGCCAGCCAGACCTGAAGAATGGCTTGTTACGAAACAAGCCGCAGAGCTCATGCAGGTCTCAGTCTCAAGGATGGAAGTAATGACACGTAAACAACTCGTGCCATCGCACAAGTTCGGCCGATCTCGTCGCTACAAGCGTTCCGAGCTACTGGCAGTGTCTTCCGCCGCGGGTCAGCCTCCATCGAGCAAGGAGAAGCCATCCGTTGGCACTGGCCAGATAGTACGACCAAAAGTCCCACATGATCTGCCTGAGCTACATCCAATGTGGCAGCGGCCATTCTCGCTGGCATTGGACACATTTCATTTGGCAGACGGAAAATGGCATTGCCATTCGTATGGCAGCATGGTGACTGTGCTGGACGTTGCGAGCGACCCTGACGGCTCTCGATCTGTGACTATGGTGCACAAGTGGTTTCTTTCAAAGGGTGCCGCTGAGCCAACTTGTTTGGCTCCTAAGTCAGAATCCAGTTCGTCCGAGCCAGCCGACGGGAGCAATACTAGGAGCGACTGATGGTCGTGGGAGTACGACTGAGCATAAACTTTCTGCTGCCCACTATTGAGACCAGTCTCACAAACTAAGTTTCACCTATCTATGCCGTAGCAAGTGTGGGAACAGATGATAACAAGTTGTTAAGCAAGACAGGAATCGGCAAATCAAAGTCAAAATCGATTGCTGGTGCAGCCTGGATACCGCAGTACTGGGCTATTGCGGCTGTCTTGCTCTCTTCCCGACCAAACGCGATTGGCTGCGGAGACACTCGCGAGAAAAGGTTGGTCAGTTTCGTTTTGTTTGCTTTGGCCGAAGTCACATCCCAAGGGTAAATCGCCATCCGCATTGTTTCACCCAGAGTGCTCGCGTATTTTGCGGCAAGCTGGAGACCTAATACGAGATCCGTACACAACAAGGTCGGTGCATTGCTGTATGGGTTTACGGTGCAAAGTGACTCCAGCAAGCATAGCCCGTGTCGTGTATTGTCAAACCACTGGGTAACTTGCCTCCAATTGCCGTTTTCATACCCTAGGTACATGAACCCGGTGTACCTGCCAGGGTAGTCCTGCAGTGGCAGTACCACCGAATTTCTAAGATATTCGGGCATATACGGTCGTTTTGGCAACACAGCCGTGGTATAGCTGCCGGCCTCGGTAGACACAAATTGCGTTAGGTTCAGCCTTCGCTGCTGCAGAATACATTGGTCCATGAATGCCATATCCCAATCTCGCTGCGGGGCAGCATAAATGTTTGCAGCAGTCGCTAATCCTGGCGCGGTATCTAGGTCGCCAGTGTGCTGTCCCAGTAAGCGGACAGCTTTTTCGCACGCAGCCTGCAGTTTTCTTCGACGGCGAGAGCGATTGTTTTGTTCATCGGACAAAAGTACTCGTTTGTTTAGGACGTCTTTGGCGTAATCGATAACGCTACCTGAATTTCGGCAAGCTTCGCAGAACAGCCACGTCGAGTCGCCACGGATGGCTGGAAAGATCCGGACCGTGTTTGCAAACCGACATGTGCGGCAATGGAGGCCGTCAATTAGCGCTATCGAATAGTCTATGCCCAATGCCGCAAGAGCTTTACGGACGCGGCTGTTGCAATACGTTTTCTTTTGGGTCACGGTTGGACTCCTTCTTCTATCACACGAATCAGTGCGATTTTTGGGAAAGCAAAAATATGCTTTGGAGGAAACTCTATAATCATGTCATGTTCTCGACATGGACCACCACATTATAGCGGAGAGTATTTGGACGTCTCGGTGCTCGAGCACCGGGTTGTGCCGGAGCACCGTTAGTCGATCGACAAAGAGTGTCGGTTGGTCTGGCAGCGGTGCAAATGACCCTGGTGACTATTGATTGGATATTGGTGCTCCAATCAGCGAAGTGTTGCCGCATTGAGGCAAGCATCAACAATATTGACATGAGTGGTATCTACCGGATCGTCGGGTAAGATAGTCGGCATGACTCAGCACACTTCATCAACAACTGGCACAGAACCAATTTTGCTCACCATACAGAGGCAGATGGTTACCGTTGAAGGTAAGCTGCCCTTTGATATCTGTAAGACAGCGATCGAAACGACTCGAACTGACGGACGTGTCCAGCATCGTTCTGTAAGGCAGTCCCTACTTCGAGTTGACACGCCGGACACGCCACCTCACGTTAGGCTGCCCCTACTGCCGCTACTAGAGGCGGAGCTTAAGCGGCGCGGTGCTACATACGAGGTAGTACGGTCTATAGACGATCTTGCTCAGGAGGCTCCAGCAGTGGTTGCAGCCGAGGAACCTTCTTCCAGCCTTCTACTGCGACAGTCGCACGAATTCTTATGCAGTCACCAGCATGCAGCAATCGAAACTTCTAGTATGCAACTTTCGGAGTTGATTGGTAAGGTAGCCTGCCAGTTTCCAACGGCTTGCATTGGGATATTGGCCGCCACGCCTGCGATGTGCTGGCAGCTAAAGAACGCTATCCAGCGTCACGCAGGTGGATCGTGGGTTTTTGTGGCCTGCGATACGATCCACGAAAATGTCATTAAAAAGTGGGACGGACTACCGCGAATAGTCATCGGTACACCGAATTCTCTGCCAAATAATAGTGAGTTTGCGGCTATCTGGCGATTTGACGCGATTTTTGTGGCCGATGAGCGATTATTGCGGCGCGAGGACCTTCTCAATTACCTGCAGCGCGCTCGGCAAGGCACTCGTATTTTCACCTGTTTGGGAAAGCACATTTTGTACGATCCTAAGTGGCAGCCTGAGCTGTACGAGTATGCTGGGTTTGCTCGCGGTATTTTCGCTGACAACGGGTCAATACACCCGCCGCCACGGATTGAGTACGCCAATTTGAACTGGAATGCAGGGGGCGATCTAAAGCTTACCACCGAAGTGGACTTTGTAGATGTTTTGGATTGCGAAAATCGGCGATTGAGAGCAATCGGGGCGATCTTGAATCGACAACGGTTCCGAGATGCTAATACCCGCATCGCACTGGTGTTCGCCCGGAAGCGGTCCGTTGATGCGTTTTGCCGGCTATTCCCTGAATATCGCTCGATTGAGAGCCTCTGCGGCAGCGGTCAGACCAGCAATCGGGTTGTGCTCACATCGAACCAACTGCCGGATATCGACGTCCAGGGTAGCACCACGGTTGTGTGGGCAGGCTCGAGAGGGGCGACGATCGATCTTTATCGAGACCTAGCCACGAGAGCTACACCTGACGCAGCGATTCGGATTGTAGACATGCAGGATCATCCGCATGTCCAGGTCGGAAGACACCTAGAATTTGTACAAACCGTTGCGAAATGGAATATCGACCGAAAACGCGAGTACCGGGAATTTGGGTATCTACCAATCGGTGGTGATGCCACCCAACACACGATGGAGCTGGCACGCAGACTCCTTGTAAGCAACATTCAACCAGGAGAGCAAAGTGTCTAGATATCGTTTTCAAGATGCGTATCGGATGAGTCAGGGGTCTTCAGGCATGCGACACGCTCGGCCTGGGCGGTCGCCTCGTTCGCAAAGTGGTCAGAGCGGTATTTCGGAACAGCCAATACCAATCCCAGAAATCAAAGTACGGGATTTGTTTGATAGCGAGCAGACAGTGAGCTGGTACGACGGACGGAAAAACCGGATCGGCAATGCTGCCGGCGTAGATGGTATCCAGCTCCGCCATCTCAAGCGTGCGGATGTGGCGAGGCTCTGTAGAGATGTCGTATGTGAAATCCACAGCGGCGAGTTTCTGCCGAATCCACTGCGTCCGGTAGATATTCTGCGGCTGGACGGGCGAATAAGAACACTGAAGCTATCAACAATAGCCGAACGAATCGTATATGGTGCGGCTGCAAGCTACCTGACTGCCGCAGTGGCTCCGCACATAGGCCCAAACTTTCATGGTTCGCTGCCGAATCGCGGGGTACACACATTGTTGGCCGAAATAGTGAGGTTTGTAGCCAGTACACCGCAGGATGCCCCAATTTTTGTACGTGAAATGGATATCGTCCGGGCTTTCGACAACGTGCGGTTGTCTGCA
>JANMHA010000388.1:0-2553 GCA_031374925.1 Pirellula sp.
CTTGGAGTACCGTTTTGGGGATAAACATGATTTTTGATTTCGTTAGTTGGAAGATGGTGAATTGGAAGAGCGGGCATGGTTTGCCTCGCTCGGAAGTTAGTTGACCTAAGAGTTAGACTTCCTAGGGACGTGACCTAGCTAAGTGGCCCTCAGATCGTCTGGCAATGACTCGGCAAAGCTAAATCGTTTGCCATTCATCCCGATAATGAGATGATCATGTAGCGGAACTCCTAGCACCTTGCCAGCGTTGGCAAGAGACCGGGTAACGGCCCTGTCTTGAAGGCTCGGCTGTATGTCGCCCGAAGGGTGGTTATGGCCAATAATGAGCGATGAAACCCCTTGCATAATCGCGAAGCGAAAGACTTCACGGGGATGAACAAGGCTTGCGTCGAGGGTGCCAATGGTGACAACCTCGACATACTTCACGACCATCTTGATATCTAAACCGATAGACCAGAAGTGCTCTTTGTCTCGGTCTGTTTTGCATCGTTGACGGAGCCAGATTTGTAATGCACTGGCTACCTTTTCGACCCCATCGAGCGGTCCTTCTATTTTCGAACGAACAAGCATTTATCGAATCAATCTTTTGTTGGAGACTTGGAAATAGGAACACGTCAATACGAACAAGCAAGCGGGCGGCAACAACATGCAGCCGCCCGCAAATTCGTAGTAAATCCGGCATTGCCGGTTAGTCTGTCAGTTCGTCAATAAAACGAGCCCGGAGATAGGGGTCGACACTGTCCCAATCGATAACCTGAGGTGGACGCACATCATCAGGATCTAACTCAACGGGACCTCGCGTTAACATCGAAAAGCCGCAGCGACGAATCGTGCCGACCGCGTCACCTGTGGCAGCTGCATCCTCTGCGTCAAATTCAGCAATGGACATGGAATACCTCTTACTTGGATTTGGAGTTAAGAACCTGAATGGCATGTCTTCGCATGGCATAAAACCGATGCGAAAACGAAAAATGCCCAGGTGTTTACCTGGGCATAGTTAGTGGTAAAAAGAAATCTTGGCGCGACTGACCTAAACAACCGCTGGCTCAAGCCAGTATTGTTTAAGCCATGCAATCTCAGCCTCAATGGCTCGCGAACGAATCGTGTACGGCCCGAGTCGGGGGCCATTGCACGGCGACAAGTCAGCCCACCAGAATCCGTTCTGGTCGGGCTCGACATGAGAACCACGCTCAATCGTTGGGTCGCCTAGCGCATGCGGCTCTATGAGCTCCGAGTAGATCATGCGCACGTTGCCGCCAAGTTCGATGATGAGCTCGGCTGTATCACCAACGCGGCTCAAGATACCGGCCTCCGGATAATGTTCCGGCGTGGTCGGTCAGTCATGTAGCCATCGAGACTTGCCTCGATCCGTGTTAGCCCATTGGAAATCCGTTGCCGAAGCGACTCACGTTGACGCAAATCCTCTGGAACAACACCGGTGACTAGGCTTCGTGCCTGGTCTACTAATTGCTCCAACGATTCATCCGTGCCGATACTCAACCTGCGGAACCGCTCAAGAAACTCGGTTAGGTTCGTGACTGCCGTGTCGCGAAACACCTTGGGCTTGCCGTCCGATTCGCCGCTTAGCCGCTCAGCCAGATGCGAAACCAGGCTTCCAAGCTCTTCGGCGAACGCAGACTCGGCGATTTTGACCGCTTCGGTAAAGCGTTCACGTACCCGGTTGCATTCCGATTCGTATATCTCGGGTGCTACCGATCGCAAGTAATCCGGCGGAGTGGTCGCAGGATAGTCCCAAGTGATTTCAAACTCATCTGCAATGCTTGGCGAATAGTCGGTAACATCGAACAGGTCACCCAGGCGTTTGCGAGCTTGGTCAACCAGTTCGCCCCAGCAACGATCAAGATCACGTACCGTGGCCTGTAGCTCAACCTGAGTCTCGCGTAACTGCGATTCCAAGGTTGATACTGTATTGCGACGGACGAGCCGGATGCCGGGTTCAACATAAGGCAGTGTCTGTCCACGCCAGCATGCCACAGCCTTGGATTTCACCGCGGATACAGCTCGAAATACCGGATGGGTTGTGTCGAATAGCTTCTTGCCAGCAGATAGGACATCTACATCGGCGCTAAATGCGCCAGCGGCTAGTCGACGTTGGCCCTGGCTGAGTGTCTTGCGCACACCTGGCCAACGGACATGTAGCCGGATCGCGGTTGTAGCTGACTGCAAGTGCTCACCTGCCGTCGTCCTTTGTTGCAATTCACTTGCCTGGGTTGGCGGTTCTAGTATTGTGGACATATTTGGATTCCTTTGATATTCAGGGGTAATTAAACGAAAAAACGGCGGGCACAATTACTCGCCGTTATTGGTGTTGTTTGTCGTGATGAGTTTTCAGGCGTCGGTCGCCCAAGAGTCGTCGTCCGTCGCTTCCGGTAAATACCGGCCATTTGAAATCGAGACAGGCTTTAAGTTCTGCCAAATCCCGGTCGTCGATATGGATTGTGGCTGACACGATGCCTCCGCAGTCATCACGATCATTTCGTCGACCTCTGGTACCGAGTCCGTTTGCCAAAATCGCTGCATCAGCCAGCCAAG
>JANMHA010000453.1:0-5713 GCA_031374925.1 Pirellula sp.
AAAGGAGAACGCGTTGCCGAAGCGACCAGCGACTTTCGTGCATCGTCCCACCAACGGGAATCGGCGATCATGGACTCGATCGCGCTGCGGCACGACTGACATTCCGCGATGTGACTCTCCGCTGCTGCTGCCTCATCCGGCAGCATGTCCCCAGACAACAGCAGCGGAATCTCCGACTTGGGCAAACAAACGCTTGACGGTTTCATGTGAACTCGCTCCATATATCAGATACTTCATCGATTTTTTCTTTTAGCCGCTTCATTACGCGATAGCGCGCCAGGTAGACAGCTCCGTTGCTTCGACCGTGAGTCTTCGCGACGTCCTCGACCGTATGCGCTTCGACTGTCGATTGCCAGAACATAGTCCACGTTGCAGCCGTGAATTCTTGTCGAATTGCATCCGATGCCCAGCGAAATGCTTCCATGCGACCTTCACGCAACAATTCGACGCTCGCGTCTGAATCGTGTTGTGGAACCGCGTTGAGCATTTCCTGCACACTGCTTGAACCGGCCGCCGCGTCCGGCTTGCGGCGAGTGATCGCTTTGAGGATTTCGTGATGAGCGATGCGGTACAACCAGGCTCGAAAGGGTGGCCCGTCCGCCCCCGGTGTCCAGTTCTCAACGGCCCGCGCGATCGACACGAAGACTTGTTGAGCCAAATCATCCGCGTCGGCATCCTGCAAGCCACGACTGCGAGCCAGCCGGTAAATTGCCGGACGATAGATTGCCAGAAAGGCCGACCAGGCAGCGGCATCCGCGGGGTCTTTCACGCGTAAAATCAGGCTTTCGCTCGTTTCCGGCCAATCGTTCATGTGATCTCCATAAGAGAATCATCCACGATTGACCGAGATCTTTCATGCAGACGGCAGAAATTCAGAGGTTTTATTCTTCTCCGTGCGAAGAAATAGTGATGCAAGAGCACGGTACGCGACCAAGCCGCCAGCCAGTCCAGTTGTAAATGTTGTCACAATCTGCCGGCATGCCGCCGCATCTCCAAGGCGCACATTTAAACTACCTCTGGTAATCGATCATGCAAAATTCAACCATGACAGTGCCGGGAATGATATAGACCCTTCCTCGTGTCCTGCGAGCCGCCACCCTACCGATGCAACTGCCATCAATGCCTACCACAGGTGCTCCACAGTCATTGGGAGACAACTTCAGGGCCATGTCGAATGCCGCAGGGAATCCTGAAGATCAGGCACTAGTGTCGGGCAACCTGTCAACAGTGGGATGCAACGGCATCCGAAAAGTAACCTCTCCACCGTTTCGGTGCACGCGTAATTGCACAGGGTCGCCGGCGGTTCCCTTGACCTGAAAGACCGTGCTTTTGTCGAGCCTTTCCCATTCGTTCTTAACACCTACAATGCCACGACAAAAACTTAGAATCTTGTCACCTTTCTTTATGGGAACATTGAGAGTTTGAAGCGACTGGTCGTCAATCACTTTGAGGCCATCCGACACGTCTTCAACTTCATTGCGATGGAACGGCAAGATACCATCATCCGATGCGATGGCCTGAGTTGAGTGTGCTACGACGCCAGGCTCTATTCGTTCCTTTGACATTACTGCCACTGCTAAACAAGACGGCGAAGAGCGATCCGACGTCGAAATCCTGATCGATTTCAGATCGGCTGCATCAACGGATAATAATGCAAGATCGTGCTCGGGTGAAACTTTGAGTATCGCTGCGGGCAGCGTAACGCCGTTAGACATTCGACATGTGATCGGTTCAATCAGTTCGCTTGCCTTTGTAACAACTTTTCCCTTCGAACTGACAACAATCCCGTAGGCAACGCGCGTCTCACCTCTGAACAACTCAACAATCCCCGGTGCAACTTCAGCGCCGGTTGGTACGCCAGCGTATCCGTATTCCGGAGGTGATCGCATTGACCAAGTTCGATGCAATGCCAACGCAATAGGTTACGCAAGGTGCCAGTGCGTCCAGCTTGGAAGCCGATCTACGCCGATCGAATGAATCGCGTGAAGAGCTGGTCCAAGTTCATTAGCGAAGCCTACTGGATAGTTGAATTAGAAGTCTAGGTTGTAGCGATTTAGGTTGTAGGTAAATGCCTTTGCGTTTTTACCTACAGCCTACAGTCTAAACACCTACAGCCTATTACCACAGGAATGTTCGCCTGGGAGCGGACTCGGCCTCCAAAACCGATGGACAGTGTTCGAATCACTGCGTTCCTGCTGACCACAATGCCAATTTTATTTTGCAGTTAGTTCGTAGTCAAAAGTCGCACCCGAGAATCCATCGATTTTCTCTTGGCTTAGTCGCGCCGTTTTCCCACTCAGTTCATAAATAAATGGCTGCTCGGTGAAAGGGTCATTAGGAGCGGCAAGGTGCAGATCGTCAAGTTTAGCTGGCAGAGTTCCATTATTTCGACCCGCGTAATCGCGAATGGCCTCAATAGTTTGAATGAACTTCGACCGACGTTCAAAATTGCGACACGCTAGAATTCCTTGCGGCAGCATGATCGGATAAGGACTCGACTTCGCCCCTGACTCAGTAAGTAACTTCTCATTCGCCGCTTCTATAGTGCGTTTTGCAGCGATGATCTGATTAGGCGACTGGTAGGCAAGGGGCTCTACATTAGATCTAAACTGAAGATAACGAAGATATATCCAGCGCATGATGCGCTCATCTTTCGTCATACGCTCAACTTCGTCTACCGGAAAGCCTAATTCCTTTGCAAGTTGATCTTTTGCCAAAAGATCCATCTTCTCCTGAAGAGCCTCACCTTCTTCTCGTGTGTAGCGGGCGTCACTAGCCTCACTATAAAGATCAACGAATCTATTCGCTAACTGAATCCATTTATCATTGCCAATACTTGGTAACGGTTCGCTTAAGCGTGTCGGCGTGGCCCACAACTCCCAGCGAACCATTGGGCCAAGGTCTTGTAACGTCGGCGGTAACGTTGCTAAGGCCCAGTACATATTTGGGCACTCACCAGACTCGATGGCAAGCTCTAGATTATCGAAACCAGAGTTTGCGATCGCCAATCCCATCAAATGACAAACAACGATCGGAGTCGCAGCACAATGTCGACCGCATCCCAACTGTGCTTTGATTCCTTGTAGTGCTTTATCGGTTTTGCCTTGCGACAACTGTTGCCGAATCCAAGCAGTCATTCCTCGACCGACCAATTGACGTTGCGGCTGAGTATCCGGCAGCAGGATCAAATAAGGACGCTCACTTCGGAGCGGGTACTGCCAATCAGCGTGGCTCATCGACCCAGCTCGGATTATCTGCTCTGCAAAACGATCGAAGTAAAAGTCTTTCCACTTTGGATCTTTGATATCCATTTCAGCGAACTCGTGGAGTCTAGGGTAGAGATCTTTCATGAACGATTGTTGTTCGTATACCATCCGGAGCAACACCGGAACGGCATTGCCCTGCTCTTGCTCCGCTTCCGAAGCGAGCAATCGAAAACCTGAATCGTAGTCTTTCGCAGTTTTGGGAGAAATTTCCAGTTGCTTATAGGTGCTTTCAGATGGTTGCGCAAGAGCTCTTGTTGGAGCGTCAAATAGGGGGACACCCAGCATAAATACGCAAGTAAACGCAATTTTAACCATGGTCATGAAATCATTCCTTACAAAAAAAGTGGAAAATCGGATGGTCGTAATGGCGGATTAGGAGCAGTAAACGGGATGGATTCCAACTCATCTACTAATCCACCAGTATTCGCAGTGCCTTTTAGCGTCTCTGACGCTCGTAGAGTACCAGCGGTCCGTTGATCAGATTGCCTGTCTCGTGTGAGGTGCATGACCCAGGTATTCGCTGCAACTTTCGGCTCCACTTCGGTGGACTGCTGCTGAGCAGCATTGTCGGAGTTCCCCTTGCCTAATTGATCAGAGCGATTCACTTCAGCAGGAAAAAAATGGGTTGAAAACGAAAGGCAAGCTAGCGCGCTAGCCGCAAGGCTAACGACCTGCCATCGGGTCGTTACAACCCGTGTTCTTTTTCGGGATGCTGTAACACCAGCAGCGTATCCGCACTCATACATGATTGCCCCTAGATGACTTGGTCGCGGACCAAGTGATTGATCTCGCAGCCTTTGCTCGAACGGACTCAATTCATCTTCGTTCTTAGGTTGATTCATTTCGCTATTCATCTTAGAGTTCTCCATAAGCACTTTTCAGCTTTGAAATTCCGCTTTGATACGACCTCCAAATGGTCGCTTTCGAATCGGCACAGGCCATTGCAATCTCATCAAATGTCAGCCCACCCCAAATTCTCGCGATCACGATTTCCCTTTCTCGCTCATCAAGGCTACAAAGTAGATTCCGCATCTCGAAGGCGGTTACTCGGTCAGTTGATTCCGCGCAGTTACGTCCTACTCGCGATTCACGCAAGCGACGCTTCGTCTGGGACAACTGTTCGTTTATTGCCAAACGCTTGGAAACTGTGAAAAGCCAAGCCACAGGATTTCCAGGTGGCGGATCTTCGGAAGCTAGCTTGATGAATGCTGACTGGACAACGTCTTCGGCCCCATCACGAGCCCCTCCGACCCACTCCACCAGAGTCGGCCAGTAGTCGTCCAGCAGTTTCCCCAAGCTGTTGGCATCAATTGGCATTAAAACTCATGATGAAAAGGGCTTTTGTAGTTTGTTATGTCAAGGTTCTTGTCCTTTACCATGTAGACAAGACTGGAGCATATTTCGTTTCAGATTCGCCTGAAGTTCTCGTACGTTCTCCGAGATTATCCCAAAATTAGCCAAATTAGTGAATGAAACGATTAACCGAGCTTAGTTAAACGGGTCTAAATACTATTCGCCACAGTAATTGTGCCGATGTGGCTCGACTGAGAAAGGCGTCCGTCTTGTAAGCGGACCTATGCTGGTGCGAATCCAGTCATCGGCTCTGGCAACTGAACTGCCTGTTTGGATTACATCAACCAACAACGAAAGTATCTGAACAAACCAATTCGTTCGGTTGCAATTTTTAGACTCGCTGCGATGGGCAACTATCGCAGCGAGTTTTTTAACTGACTGCCAAGTCGGATTACATGTGTCGAGAATTCATCTTCAATCGCAATCACCGCCCAAAAAAAAGCCTGTCGGCGAGCTTCAATTGTTATGCTCGAAGAGAGGTCGACTTGATCGGGATGCTGGGCCAACACGTCATCGTTAGCCCCCGCTCCGGTTGCTCGATCCGGTTTGGATCGCGTCAGCTCATTCCGGCCAGTTATCCATTGCGGTCCTCTACTCACTTCAACCCAGACCCCAGCATTATCTTTCAAGTTTGCTAGAAAGTTTTGCAATTTATATTCTGAGTCATCGGAAACACAGCATTGTCAACCTCGAACAAAAGCGGGCTTTCGTTCATTTCCCTGCCTTTTGCCCATTTTGCTTCATAAGAGAATCATCCATGATTGGAGGGATTCTTTGATGCTGGCTGCGGAATTTTCGAGATTTCGGAAGAATTAACGTGATGTCGGATTCACAAATCCTCAAGTAACCAGAAGCAGCGATATTGAACGAAACATAAAAGCGAGGCTCTAATCATGAATCAATCAACAAAAGCACATGCTTCGCCGCGATGTCCACAATGTGGCTCGACGCTTCCTACTGAGGCGCTCGGAGGCATGTGCCCACGTTGCCTGCTTTTCCAAGCAGCATGGGATACGGGCGACGGAGACGATTCACCATCGCGACCCTTGCCGCCTGGCATTGAAGCGGTTCAAGCAGCCTTTCCGCAACTGGAA
>JANMHA010000476.1:0-67814 GCA_031374925.1 Pirellula sp.
TTCGTTGTTGTTCCAATCGTTCCGAAAGCCGGGCGATTCGATCCGCGTGTGCGGCCATGAATGCAATGATCGATTGACGGCTATGCAGAGAATTGTTGAACACGAAATGATCCATCTTTGCGAAATGTTGGCTTGGATTCAAAGCGATTGCTCTGCAGGCAGGTTTCAAACCATCGCTCGAAACATGTTTGGCCATACCGAACATCGGCATGAATTAATCACCCAACAGGAACGCGCAGCCAAAGAGTTTAATATTCGGGCTGGTGCTCGCGTGGCTTTTCCATTCGAGGGCACCGACTTGCAGGGTGTTGTGAATCGAATCACACGACGCGCCACCATTTTGGTAGAGGACCCCCGCGGAGTTCGATACAGCAATGGCAAGCGTTACTTAAAATACTACGTTCCGATCCATCAACTTAGGCCTATTGACTGACCGCATGAGACATCTGACCACCATCACCGGAAAATCCAAGGCCGAAATCTTCGTTGCGTATTTGCTAACACAGGACATCCTTACGCATGTTGAATCCATCTCGGATCAAAATGAATGGGACATCTGGATTCGGGACGAGGACCGACTTGAAATTGCAAAACAGGAGTACCAACAATTCCTCGCATCACCCGAGGACGCAAAATACCGTTCCGCAGTCGATCAAGCCAAAGTGATCCTCAAAGAAAAAAAACAAAAGTCCTCGGAACGTCAAAAGAATGTTCAGTACCCAACTTCGCGGGTCAATCCAAACCTGTTTGGCGGCAGCTTACCGCCACTGACATTGACACTGATTATCTTGTGCGTGTTCCTTGGACTGGTCTCGGAGTTCTCGCACCCTGACGCGAAGAACTGGCTGGGAAACTTCGTGATGAAGCAACTCATGTTCGTCGACATGAATTTATACCTCAAGACTGGCGATGCCGCTGCGTCCCTCAAGCAGGGTGAACTCTGGCGAATCCTGACCCCAGCATTTTTGCATGGCCATGCCATTCACTTGCTGTTCAACATGCTTTCGCTGGCTTCGCTAGGGCGTCTGACGGAACGACTTGAGGGAATCGGACGCTATGCAGTGATTATTTTGATCATCGCAATCGGTTCGCATTTGCTACAAGGCCTGATGCCGATCAAGTGGTTTGGCTCCCCTAACTTTGTTGGCATATCGGGAGTGATTTTTGGGTTGCTAGGATACATGGGGGCGAAAACGACCCTCAGGCCGGATCTTGGATTTCAGTTGCCGGCCCAGGTATACCTTATGACGGGACTGATATTAGTATTTGGATTTACGGGTGGCACGGGGGATTTTCAAATGGCTAACCTAGCTCACCTGGGTGGACTGATCACAGGCGTCGCAATTGGCTTTGTGATGAGCGACCGTCGTTTCGACCGTCGCGGTTAAATTTGGAGTGCTGGGATTCATCCCAGCTTTTAGACCGCACAGCTAACGGTAGGAATCGCATCTTAGCGGTTGAAAGGCGATTGCCAACCAACAAGGACTCGTTCAACAAGGACTCGTCCGTACGCAGGGCCATCTTAAAGCTCCGATGAATCGGAGCACTCCAAATTTGAGCACTCCAAATTTATTCTTTGGCCGCCTTGAGCAGGATATCACGAGTGACTTCGTGGATCTTTTGTTGACGCCCTGCAAGTTCTTCAAGTTCACCTAGCAAGCCTGGGTCGCCGACTTGTCCAATGGTGTCTTCTTGATTGTTGGTTTGTTTTGCCAACGCTTGAGTCCGACGATTGATTCTCAATTGCAACGTTTTGAGCAATTTGAGCTCCGCGATGGAATCGACGAGTGGTTCATCCTCTGGGTTGCTCGATTGCTGTTGTTGCTGTTGATCCGATTTCTTCTTCTTATCTTCGCGTTTCTTTTGAACCTGTTTGAGCGAGTCAAGCATCTCCTCCAAAGCGCCGATGATTTCGTCTTCTATGGCCTGCGTGGCGGGCGATACGTTGGCTTCGGCCAGTTTCTTGCCAACGGTTTGTGCATCCGAGTTGACTTGTTCTAACGCTTCCGGGAAAGCTGTGCTCGAACCTTCATCCTGCAACAACAGCAATGCTCGTTGCCCTTCCATGACAACTTTGGTTTGTTCGATGGAGAGCTTGTTGGCTTGGATTTCTAAGCTTCGGTCCTTGAGATCACCCGTCAAGTTACCGAGTTTTTCGGTTTGCTCGCGAACCAAACGTTGCAAATCCAACATTTTACGAAGCCGCGTTTCCACGTCGACAAGGGAACGCTCGATTTCTTCTTCGCGTAACTGGCGGAGAATACGTTCCAGTTCTTCGATGGCTTCTCGCAATTCTCGCTCTGCCTCACGCTGTTCATCGACGGCCTCGTCCCGCTTTTGCTCCTCCAGCTTATCTTGGGCGTTTTGCATTCGCTTTCGAGCCGCCTCCACACGTTTTCGAGCTTGTTCTTCGCGAGATTCGGGCTTGGACGGATCCTTCTTTTTGGACGACTCGCTGGAGCTTTCCGAGTCTTTTGAATCTGAGTCTTTTGAATCTGAGGGTTTTGAATCTGAGGGTTTTGAATCTGAGGGTTTGCCATCCTTCCCTTTTGGGTCTTTCGGCTTACTATCCGCTGGGTCGCTTTCCTTTGGCGTGTCGTCCTTTGGCGTGTCGTCCTTTGGTTTGCCATCCTTGGGTTTGTCGTCCTTGGGTTCGTCATCCTTGGCTTGCCCCTCTTTCGGATTTGCCGTTTTCGCGTCGCCCTCTTTCTTGTCGCCATCCTTGGGTTTGCCTTTTTCGTCCTTTCCGTCCTTGAGATCGGACGCAACCTTGTCGAGTTGTTGCTTGATGTCTTTTTGGTCCGCCGCCGCTTGCTTCAAGTCTTGGCCGGATTCCGTACGAGCCGTTTGGCCTCGTTGGATCTGTTCCAGCCGACGAATCTCCTGTTGGATTTCTTGAAGGCGTGCGCGCTCGTCTCGAAGTCGTGTTGATCGGTTTTCACTTTGGAGCAATTCCAACAGTTTTCTCAGGTTTTCTCGGCCGGCCTCCTGCTCCTGAATGGCCCGAGTGAACTGTCCCTGCGATAGCATATCGCCAGCTACACTCAGTCGCTGCAAGGTTGCAAGTTGCTTGCTCATTTGCGCTGCTTGCATTAGCAAACCAGCCCGCGTTGGATTGGCGGCTGCTTCCAACTCGCTCATGCGAATAAACAGCTCCTCGAGTTTTCCAAATCGCTGGGCGAGCTGCTTTTGCTGCAGTTCCAACTCCTTGACACTCTCGATCGTCGGCTTCTTTTCTTGGGCGATCACCGCTGGAGCTAAAAAGCTGGTATCGCTCAACAACGCTGCAAAACAAAGCAGGGTAGAGATAACGGAGAGCCAGAAAGCATTTTGAGTCTTCATTTGATCATATCCAACAACTGCTTTTTCTGTTCTTGCTTGGTCTTTTCCAATACCTTACTTTGATCTTCAATCATTCCGCGGACCATATCTAGTACTTCGTTGAAGTCTTGGATATCGATCATGTCATTCAAAATCGCCGTGAGAGCGACAATGATTTGATTGCTCTTGCCAATGGAGCTCGGAAGCAATTCCGACAAGTTTGCATCGGACTTGGTCGGCCTCGAGAAGTTCTTTTCGATAGCGCGAATGTCGGTCGCCATTGGAACCCACGCCACGTCTAACACGTCAAGCAATGGCTTGCGAATCTTGTCCTCCAGCCTCGACCTTTTATCGATACTGTCGATTCGGTTGTTGATGAGTTCTTGATTGATTTGACTGATTTCCCGCTCTACGCCTCGAAGCTCTCCTTCGGATTTAGTCATTTGCGATTCAGCTTGTTGGGCGCGAAGCATTTGCATTCGCTCTCGCCGCGCAGGAGAATTCTCTTCCGCTTCGGCGGCGTCCACTTCTGCCGAACCATCAGTAGCGGCCGAAGAGTTCGTCGCGGCCCGTGCATCTTTTTCCTGGTCCGGCATCGGCAAAGTATCCCTGGAGGCTCGTTGCATGTTTACCAACAAGTCTCGCATTTGAGAGAGTTCGCCGATGATTTGTTCCAAACGGGCTCGCATAGCAAGTTCTCGTCGTTCCAGCAGAATCCGTAATTGCTCTGGAGTTACGACGGCCAATTGGATTGGGCTCGCACGACCGACATGAGGTTCATTCCGGAGATTCAAGTAGTCTTCTGCTGCCACGTTGAGCCCAAGTGTTGAACCAACCTTGGCGTCCAACTGGCCTCCGTCTCGCATGACCTTAAGGTCTAATTGACTGACGGCTTTGCCATCTGGTTGAATACTGAGTGGTGTCTTGAACAAGGGGTTCGCGTCGAGGACGGTTTCGACCCAAGCATCTTTGACATCGTAATCGTCTTTGATTTTTCCCACCAAAGGAAGCATCGCGTTTTCAGTGATCGATGTGCCAATCCCTTGCAGTACCAGATCGACCTGCGGAGGTTGGTCTATGATAGCGGAAATAACAAATTGTTGCACGCGGCTAGAACAGATGCCGTCCTCGCCCCATAAACGCAGTTCCAATAACAAGTTCCCATCCAAGGTACCAAGCGGCATTTTAAACACATCTTGTTGTTCGCTGATAGCCATCGATTGCTCGGGCAGCGATTTCTCGGCGGAGTCTCCAGCACGGACGATAACAAAGTCGCAGCGTTCAACGGATTGGTTGGTTTTCAAAAGCAGCTCCAGCTGGCTCCCTTGAGGTAGTCGCATTCCGGTTCTATATGGAATCGTTTCGTTGCCCCAAGTCGTCTTGGTGGAGCGTTGCAAATAATCGGGATAGGTCACATTGATTTGCAGTTCGGTTACCAAAGGCGCTTCCACGCTGCGGAGTTTCAGGTCCGATATTCGCGCATCCCCCCCCGTGACGCTCAGCCAAAGAGAATCATTTACCGATTCTAGGGGAGGTCCGTCCAAGACAAACGACTGTTGTTGCTTGTCCGCGGTCATACGACGCATATTGGCACGTCCTCGATTGCCGGCCGTATCGCGGTAGTAAACGGTGCACACCTCTGGGACAATCTTACCGGAAAGTTTTGCCCACGTTTTGAGCTGACAGGCTTGGCCTTTCGGAACCGACGCAATTCCGTCGCGAAAAGGGACCAAGTAGCGCTGTCGAGTATTTCGACCTGTGAAGGTCGGAACATCCATCTCGATTCCATCGACCCCAAGCTCGGTCGACCGCGGCCAAGGGACGTCCGAGAGAGCGAAGAATCGTTTGGCCCAATGAAATGTCCAAGCTGGCTGAATGAGAGCGACGACGCAACTTGACCCAAGCAAAGCGCCAAGAACAACCAACTGGATCTGCAACGGACGAAATCGGACCAAAGCGTTGACGTCGACAGATTCAATCAGTTCAGACGCTCTGTCGCGAGCCAATCCTAACAATCCAGGTCGCAGCGGATGCTCCTCGATCGATGTTTGGACCATGGCTGTTGGACGAGCCGCTTGAACCGTGGTTACCAGCGCGCTTTGGAACTCGGGGTGTTTGTTTTCGATTAGCAATGCAAGGGAGGAATCGCTCCATCGCACTTTCCAGCGTTGCCAAAGAAATCGGTAAAGCAAATAAAGTGAAACGGTCCCCAAAAGGAATAGCATGACCAGGCGCACGGCCTGCGGGGATTCCGCTGCCCCGAGCTTGGCAGGTATGTAGTCGAGCAGCCCGAAGGTCCAAAACGCCGCAAGGAACCAGATCGCTAGAATAATCAGCGATTGGCTTACTACGAATCGGGAAATCAGACCACGCAGGTCGACCAATTTTTGGCCGATCGACGGCGGAATGGAATACGCTGAATTTGTTTTGGATTGGAAAACGCTTTGCATCCTTCTATTTGTATCAGATTTGGGCTCGAACCGGTTAGTGGAATTCGCCGCAAATGGGACCGGATGGAGTACACTGTTAGGCGAGCGACGATGTGAAAACCTCCAATCATAACCCGATACGTAAGTGAGGGACCTGCGATATTTTCCCTCGCTTACGCTTCGGGTTGGGATTCTCCAATCTGCCGCTCGCCTTAGTTGCCAAACCGATGTGGGTTTCCGAGAAAACGCTTCGAAATCCCGGTTCACCCCTTTCGTCTCCGCCTACCCATGCAATCTATCTCATGAGTCCCATCCGTTCTTCTTTGCGTACGATTTCCTGTGCAGCCCTATGGGCATTTTTCTTTGCGCATAGTTCTTTGGCCCAACAACCTGTGGCCGATTCCAGTCCTAAGCCCAAGAAGAACCTTTCTGTGCTTTTGGTAACGGGTGGATGCTGTCACGACTACGATTTCCAAAGCAAAGCTATGCAGCTAGCGGCCCAAGAAAAAGGAATCCCAATCGACTGGACGATCGTCAACCAAGGTGGCAAGGGGACCAAGGCCATGATCGATCTTTACAAGAATCCGAAGTGGTTTGAGGGCTTTGATGTAGTCATCCACAACGAGTGTTTTGCGGACACCGATGACGAAACGTACATTCGCAGCATTACCAAACCCCATTTCGACGGGGTCAACGCCGTCGTGATCCATTGCGCCATGCATACCTATAGATCCGCCAAGATCGACGATTGGCGAGAATTCCTGGGGGTTACGAGCCGTCGCCACGATCACCAAAGCCGCTACCCAGTCACCGTGGCCAAGAGCGACCATCCGATCATGAAGGGCTTCCCAGTCAACTACACATCGGCCTTGGACGAGCTGTACATCATCGAAAAAGTATGGCCTAACACGACGGTACTAGCCACCTCCAAAAGCGAAAAGGATGGCGAAGCGCACCCGGTTTTCTGGACCAATCAATATGGCAAGGGACGTGTTTTTGGAACCACCTATGGCCACTCGAAAGATACTTTTTCCGACAAAGCTTTCTTGGAAACGGTGATCAACGGTATCGTCTGGGCCGGCGGCAGATGAATATTGTCGCCTTTTGCTCCGCAAAAGTGCGTTGATGAGGCGCACTTTCGCAGAGCGAAAGGCGACAAAGAGAGCTCACGGCACGGAGTGCCGTGCTACATTGAACTAATGATTTTGCGTGGCGAACTTGCGAAGTTTGCGCATGGCCAGCCATCGACGAACTAAACCAACGTGACCGACGATGAACCCAGGGAGGCCACCAAAGGCTTTCGAGCCCCATAAGGCAGCATTGGCAGTATCGATTTGCCGGACGATTTTCCCATCTTGAAAAGTGAAGCTCGAAAGAGTTGGGTTTCGAACTCGACGACCAATGGGGGATTTTTTGCGATTTTCATTGCGCATATGGTAGGTAAAAACGACTTCCGCAGTACCCGTGTCCCCCTCGATCGATAACCGATTGACTTCGACATGAAGATCGCTTTTGGTCCCTCGCTTGTTCTTGGAACAGATCATCCGCCACATGTCACAGATATCGGATTTTTCGTTCAGGTGAAAAGCGATATCGTGAAAATGGGTCTGTACACTCTTCCCACCATTCGACGATCCCTCGTTCGACACATCGTCATGGTAGCATGCAAAAATACCTTCGAGGGCTTTTGCATTGATGCTCGCGTAAAGCTTGACAATAGTGGCTTCATTCGGACTCATGGTATTGTCTCAGTTGTCTCAGTTGTCTTTGTAGACTTGCCGCCCCTCGCCCTTGGCGGCTCGTTTTTCGTCAGCCGCACGCTTTTCCTCGAGGATGGCTTGTTCTGCCTCCTCTTCGCTGATCGCGTCCTCAGGGGCCATAGGGTCTCGCAAAAGTGCAATCGTTTGCGGAGGTAATTCCTTGCCATCGACGACTAAGATTGCTCGGTACGTGCCATTGGGAGACGGACGTTGCCCGCCTCGGCCACCGCCTCCGGGCCCACCCGCAAAACCAGCAGCACCTCCGCCGCCACCGCCAAAACCACCTCGTCCCGGACCACCACCTTCGGGGCCACTAGGGCCAGGACCACCCGCACCTGCGCCTGGACCGCCACCAGGGCCGCCTCGACGTCTGGCCGCTGCCGCATCGGGGTCAACCGGTGTTGCAGGCGGAGTTGCCGCGGGTGTAGGCGCTGCTTGAGGTGTGGTGCTAGGCTCGTCGAGCTGAGGGGGGCGGGTTGGATCGGTTCCTTGCGGTGCGGTCTGGTTGGTACGGAGGCTGGCAGCCTCCGCCACGACTGGAGGTCTAGTTGGATCAGGCGTACCTTCGGTGCTTGGAACCGAGCTATCGGGGCGTCGCCCACGCCCTTGGCCTCGACCGCCTCCGGGACCGCCACCGCCACCCGGACCTCCTGCTCCAGGTGCTCCGACGCGAGGCGCGGTCGCCACTTGTTGCCCAAGATCCCAGTTGAGTCGATGAAGTCCGGCTGCCGTTTCACCGCGAAGTTCGCGAACCACCTTCCCTTCGATATCTTCGATGCGCAAGGAAACACGTTCGGCCTTGGTCGGCAATGCATACCATAGTTGAGCGCCGTTGGCTGGGTTTTCACCAGAGAAGCGACGATTCGTTATACCGCGGCTAGGTTCACTGCGCCAACGAACCACTTCCTCGGGTTTGAAGAGAGCGACTTGCGTCGATAGGTTTTCGAGTTTCAGTTGACGCAAGCCCGAGACGTCGCATGCCCAAAGGCTTCGACCGTGGGTTGCAGCCACAATCTCACCGTTGGTAGGATGCTGTGCAATTTCATGGATCGCAACGGTGGGTAAGTTCGTATTCAATTTCGTCCAATTGGCTCCGCGATCCATCGATAGCCACAAGGCAAACTCTGTTCCTGCGTAGAGCATATTCGCGTTAGACATATCCTCGCGTAGACAACGTGTGGATCCCCAGGGAAGGTTGGAACGGATGGATCGCCATGTATCGCCGAAGTCATTCGACTCAAACAAATACGGCTCGTCATCGTCCGACCGATGGCCATCCAACGCCACGAAGACACGACCGTCCTCGAACCGAGAGGCTTCCATGGTCGCCACCCAACGCGGCGCTGGGATCCCTAAATTGGCCGTAATATTCTTCCATTCAAAACCGCCGTTGCGAGTCACCCACAATGCTCCGTCGTCTGTTCCGGCATAAAGAACATTCGCGTTGCGCGGGGATTCGGAGATAGCAGTCCCGGAACCTCTTGGCGTGAGGGTGATTTCAGGCGAGATCGGGATCAAGTTGTTTCCACGATCCAGGGAACGAAAGACATAATTTCCCACTGCATAAAAGATCTTCGAGTTCTGATGGGAAAGAATGAACGGAGTGTTCCAGTTGAACCGGTAGGTAACGTTGTTGGCGGTTCGTGCCGGTCGAATCGAAGCTCGTTCACCTGTTTTGAGATGACGCCGGCTAATGCTGCCGTTCTGGCTTTCCGAATAGATCAAATCGGGATCCTGCTGATCCACTTGGCAAACGAAGCCATCGCCGCTGCCGATGGACAACCAATCTTCATTGAGTGTTCCACCGTTCTTGCTGATGGCTGGTCCACCCCATGAGCCGTTGTCTTGAAGGCCACCGACGACCCAATAAGGATGTTTTGGACTGATTGCAACGTGATAAAACTGCCCGACTGCCGCCGTATTGATATGGTCCCAGTTGACCCCTCGGTCGTGAGAAACATAGAACCCACCGTCGCCGCCAATGACCATGTGTCGACCATCGTTCGGATTGATCCAAAGATCGTGGCAATCTGCGTGCACACCACGTCCAAAATTGCCATCGAAGGTGAGACCACCGTCTTCGGACTTGAATTGCGTTACGCCAAGTACGTAAACTCGATTTGCATCGCTCGGATCGACCTTGACGACGCTGAAGTACATCGGACGCGTATTGAGCGAGTTCACTCGTTCCCAGGTTTCGCCGCCATCATTCGAACGGTAGACCCCGCCGTATTCATACCCATTGGCACCTTGCATATCTTGGACGTTTGGCGTCTGCCCGAAGTAAGAATAAGTGTGTGGGCGGTCATTCGGTAAACCATCGCGTGCCGCAAAGGTCACTTCCAGTTCTTTCGTATCGGCACCGCGTACTAGAGAAACCTTGGCTTTGTCACCGACTTTGAATTCGCGGATGGTTGCTACGAACGCTTCGTAGTTCGCAACCGGCTTGCCACCAAGTGACTTTACGATATCGCCCGGCTCCAAGCCAGCTTTTTGTGCGGGACCATCGGCAGTAATATCAGTTAAGACAGCGCCACCTTGATCCGAGGTTTCGCCTTGAATGCCCATGTAAACATTGCTCGGTCCTGCGGGGCCACCCGTTCCACCTGCCCCTCCAGGTCCGCCAAACCCTCCAGGTCCCCCTTGTCCGGCAGGACGATTTTCCAAAGTGACAGTCAATTCCAGCGATTCCGTTCCGCGAGTTACCTGCAATTTGACTTTGTCGCCTGCGGACCGTGTGCGAACTTGTGCGACCATCTCGTTGTAAGCACCGGGGGCTTTCCCATCGTACAAGGTGATGACGTCCGCGTCTTTCAGGCCAGCCTTGTCCGATGGGCCATCGGCAGTGACACGCGTCACGACGATCTTTCCTTCACGGTCCTCTGCCGTGACTCCCAACCAAACTCCAGCCACCGCTGCCTGAGCTTGAGCTTGTCCAGTTCCAGGCCGTCCAGTCAAGACCGAATCCAGCGTTACCGACTCTTCGCCGCGTTTCACTTGGACAGAGATCTTGTCCCCCACTTTTTTCGCGCGAAGGATTTCGAGTGTCTGGTCGTAGTCTGTGATGTTTTTATCCCCGACGGCCACCAATTGATCGCCAACCTTGAACCCCGACTTCTCGGCAGGGCTCTTTGGCATGATTTGGGTCACGATGGCTTTGCCTTCGCGATCGGTTCCGACGAGTCCTAGAAATGCAGCAAAGGGAGCTGGTCCCTTTCCGATCTCTTCGCAATCGATGATCGCAAAGATCGCATTGGGCGATTTGGTTTGCCAATCCAGACCAATGCGTCCCATTTTGTTCGACGGTAGTCCTTTGGTCAATTTCCGCCAACTCTTGCCTGCGTCCGTCGTTTTGTAAATTCCGCTGCCAGGTCCCCATTTGCGAATGGGGTCGTAGCCGTCAATGCCGTCCGGTTTCGCGACCGTTCCCGGCCAACTATCGAATCCATCGCGCTGTCGGTCCCAAAAGGCAGCGATGATCGTATCGGGGTTGGTCGGATCCATGATCATGTCGATGACACCGGTCTTGTTGTCCACAAACAGGACCTTTTCCCAAGTCTCGCCGCCATCGGTCGTCTTGAACACACCTCGTTCTTCATTGGGACCATACAGTCGCCCAGCCGCACCTATATAAACCACCTTCGAGTCCTTTGGCGAAATAAGAATGCGCCCGATTTGATAGGTTTTCTTCAGCCCCATGTTTTTCCATGTAGCACCGCCATCGATGGACTTGTAAACACCATCGCCATAGGAAACGGAATTGCGTGGATTCGCTTCCCCTGTTCCTGCCCAGACGACATTGGTATCGTTCGGGTCGACGGCGATGGCTCCAAGCGAAATGGTTTCTTGTTTATCAAACTGATGGGCAACGGTTGTTCCCTGATTGACCGTCTTTAGGATGCCACCGGATGCGGTTGCGATATACCAAAGCGACGGGTCTTTGTCCGGAATCGCGATGTCGGTAATTCGACCAGCCATGTTGGCTGGCCCGATCGATCGCCATTTCACATTCTTGACCAATTCGGAATCGATCTTCATCGCGGATGGGAAGACCAAAGGCTTGGCTGGCGTCTTCTCGACAGGTTTCGCAATTGGTTCGGCAGTTTTGACTTCGGCTGGTTTCGGTTGCTTGAGCGATTGCAGTTCCTGAACGATCTTCCCGAGAACACCTTCGATAGCCTCCAATCGATCGGTCGTCTTGTCCGAAGCTGGCTTGACCGGAGCTTCCGGCTCTTGAGCGCATGCGATAATACTGAAAGTAAGAAGTACGAGGCTTGAGGCGAGTGAGGACATGTTGAACCAAAAAGGACTATGAGAACGAAGCAATAATCGCATCCAAATCTCAACAGAAAGTCATTGGGTTGGTAGTGTTTATTGATCTAAATTCGACAGACGGAGTCAAACGAGTCCTACCAGTCTAGTCTGTTCACTCTTGCTAATGCAATTCATCAGCAACGGGAGTTTGTGAATAGCACGAAAATTGTCTTCCTGTGGCTGAGCGAGGCCCTCGCTCAGGTTTGGCGGGACCCAACGAGCGAAGGGCCTCGCTCGTCCACAATTCGTCTACGGCACTGCGTCTACGTTGGGCAAAATCAAGTCTGAGGGAGGTTGCCCCAAGAGTGGTCGAGTAAACGATTCGCCGTACTTGGCATAGCCATCGAGGAACCCGCCATGGCTCAAGAAAAACTCGCCATTCTCCACCCCCATGAATACCCCCATGAATCGATCGAAACGGTCCGTTCGGCCGGTTGGATCATGGCTAAATTTGGCCGTCGTCAGTTCCATCCACTTGCTGTCTGGGGTGCGTATCCACTGATTGCCATAACGTGCTTTTCTAAGTAGATGTCCGTTGCTGCCACCGAAATTCTCGCTGAAGCTATGCACACCGCGCATCCAGCCCCCTTCTTTCGGTGCTTTCCACGATGAAATCAGCATCCAATTCTTCTGTTCTGGCTGGAACCAATATCCTGAAAAAACAGTCGCCTTATCGATGGGTTTGGCGGTCACAACAAATCGCTGCTTCTCACTCGTTTTCCACATCGTTTTCAAATGACTGTGACCACCGGTTCCTTCATTGCCGAAGTCTCCCGTGAAAACACCTTCACCTTTTCCGATCAACTTGACTCGGTTTTCATCGTCCACTTTCTTTCTGTCTTGTGCCTCGTTCCCACTGTCCCAAACACTGAAGATGATTCTGCGTTCCGTCGGGCTGTTCACCTGCATTCCGAAATAACCTCGATGCCAGCCACATGCCATGTAAAAAGTCGTGGTCGGATCTTCGACCGCCGTCACTTCACAATAAAACGCTTCAACATCCGCCCCATCCGGAACTGGGTACATCAAGTGAACGGAAGCGGCGTTTCGGCGTTCCTTGAGATTGAAATGAACCTTCTCTATCGCGGCTCCATCCAAAAGCAATGCTTTGACATCCGCGATCGGAGCCTTTGCCTCGTTCAATGACTCAAGCCGCAATCGCTGATAACCTGTCGTTGCAATCCTAAAAACTCCAAAGTCCACAATAACAGGCTTGTCGATGCCTGAGCCGATGGCTGTTGCCTCCCGCAGTTCTTCCCCGACTGTCATTCTGAATTTGGATGCAGTGCCATCGGCCAAGCATAATTCGGTCTTCAGCTTGAGTTCGCCGGCCGTTTCAAACTTGCCATACCAATTGACGGACTGCATTGGATCATTCCAACGCGTGACTCCTTTCTGCTCGGAGATGCGAGCACTTTCGGGATTGGGGAGCATGTATGCCGTAAAAGCTGGCACCCGCAATTCGTCCGCCATGCAGTGGCTGGAAGACGAATAGTCGATCGCTAGGAAAAGGAGACTAAGGCAGGAAACATGCATTCTCGACATTGGTTATCTCTCTTCGGAATCAAAACTCGCAACTTCAATAGATCTCAAATCTCAAATCTCAGATCTCAGATCTCAGATCTCAGATCTCAGATCTCAGATCTCAAATCTCAAATCTCAAATCTCAAATCTCAACCCCTCGCACAGCAATCTTGCCGAACTCGATTCCCATCATGACGGAATTCAGTCCGGAGCCAATACCCAACAAGGCAGATTTCGTTCCGGCTTGAAACTGAGACTGCGAAAGACCGACCCCCAACGCCGTTGGCAACGCTACCGAACCGGTGTTTCCCAATCGTTCAAAGGTCGCAAAATCGGTTTCTACGGGCATCCCGAGCGTTTCCAACATCCTGCGTCGATGGGCCGAACCCACTTGATGACATACAGTCGCGCCGATCTCCGTTCGATGCCAACTAAGTTCAGCTAGCAACATGTCGAAGGCTGCTTTGCCAGTCTCGACACCGGCCTCCAAGAGTAACTCCGAGTCGGTATTCATGATCGGTTGCATGCCACTACCCGCTTGATCGGTGTCGCTTTGGCATAACGCATGATGCTGGGTCCTGGCCACGGCGACGGCACCGCAAACGCTGGCTCCCAAGCCCGGTGATTTGGCTTCAAAATAGCTGCGTTCGCCCAAGAGCCACGCACAACTCCCTGATCCAATTGTCAGCGATGCAAAGGCAGGTTTGATCGATTGGCGCGTCAATCTGGAATCGGCGTTCAATTGATGAATGGTGGCTTCTAACAGTCCACGGCAGTCTTCGGTACCCACCACCAAGCCTGCACGGATCGCACCGCTATCAATCAGTTGTGCGATTTGCACCGCACCGTTCATGACCCCCAAACACGCATTGGAGACATCGTAAACCCAGGCATTCTCGGGCAAGCCTGTCAAATGATGAACACGACAAGCCGTCGCGGGTTCAAGGTACTCACGGCAAACACTTGCATGGATAAGGCATTGCACTTCACCTGGCTGAACACTGGCCGCACTGAGTGCTCGGAGGCAACTCTCCGCGCTCATATCGCTGATGCGAGTCTTTGGATGCCATAACCTGCGTTCACGAATACCACTCATTCCCTCAAGTCTTCCTTGAGGCAGCTTGAGCCGCTGGTAGACACTGTCTAGTTGGGTCTCGATATCTGCGGAAGTGATCACCAACGGGGGCAGCACATATCCAACCGAAAGCAACGATACGTTTTGAAAGAGCATTGTAATCGTTTCTTGCGCTGGGGCTACTGGCGGCGGTCGCTGAGTTCGTGAACCATGTCGACGAGCGCGATAACGTTATCGACAGGGGTTCCCGGCAGGATTCCATGCCCTAAATTGAAAATGTGTCCTGGACGACCAGCCGCTTGCGAAAGGACATAGTGGACTTGATCTCGTATGGTGTCTAAGTCGGAAAACAAAACGGTCGGATCCAAGTTGCCCTGTACCGCACGATCATTGCCTGCCATATCCCAACCGACATCCAGGGGAACTCGCCAATCCAATCCGACTACGGTTCGATTATCGCCTCGCAGCAGTGAGGTTAGCATCGGGTTGCCGGTGGCGAAGTTGATCACAGGTACGCCTGGCACAATCGATTCCAGCAGTTGATGCATGTGGGGCAAGATACGAGTTCGATACTCGTTGGGCGATAAACATCCGGCCCAGGAATCGAACAACTGCACGCACTGAGCGCCGGCCGCAATTTGAGAGTTGAGGTACAGCGCAATCGAATCCACCAGTTTGTTCATCAACTCCTTCCAAGCCACAGGATCGGAATACATGAGTGTCTTGGTATGGATGTAGTTTCGCGAACCGCTCCCCTCAATCATGTAACTGGCCAACGTAAACGGTGAGCCGGCAAAACCAATCACCGGGATTTTTTCCGGTAGACTTGCTCGAGTAGCCGTGACGGTGTCCGCCACGAACTGCAACGCGTGCATGTTTTCCAAAGGCTTGACGCGGTCGACATCCTTGGGCGATCGAATCGGGTTATGGATCACAGGGCCATCGCCAGATGTAAATTCTAAATGAAACCCCATCGGTTCTAGAATTGGCAACAGATCTGAAAAAATGATGGCGGCATCGACCCCCAGCTTCTCGACGGCGGTAACCATGACTTCCGCACATAGGACCGAGTTTTTACACAGATCCAGAAACGACACCTTTTCGCGGACCGCTCGATACTCGGCCATGTATCGGCCAGCTTGTCGCATGAGCCAAACGGGGGTCACGTCCGTTTCTTGCTTAAAACAGGCCTTCATGAAGGGGTTGTCGTGCAAGGGATTCATCGGCGTTCCTGAAGTAAGTTGACCTTTTGTGGACATATCGTTTCTCGAAACTCCGACAGGTAAGCCCGTGATACCAGTGAAACGTTTGGCTTTGAGAATTCGCGGACTCTTTTCCGCAGACGCTTGAACAAGATGCCCCATCTTGGAATGCTCAGGCTCAAGATCGATGGGGATTTCTAAGTGCTGGAGCATTTCGGAGGTGGTAGGGCCAATCGACGCAACCACCATGCTGCGCAGTGCAAGCCGAAGCGCCGCTTCACAATCCAATTGATTGGCGATGCGCAACAGATTGACCGCTTGATGGGCACTTGTAAACAAAAGACAATCCCGTTCGCCTCGCACGATCGCCTGCACATTATCGATTAGCGGTTGAGTGTCCTCAGGCAATTCCCATTGATAGACTCGGACGGTGGTGACTTTGGCACCACGAGCTTCGAGGCCGGCCACCAACGAATGATTCGTGATGCCATATTCTTGCAGTCCGACTTCAATGTTGGAAACGGGGACGTGAATGTCCATGGTTTGAAGTACTTCTCGCCACGTGTTCGGTTCCGGCGCGCGATGCGTCACTTGCAAGCCGAACTCGCGCATGGCTGCGACCGGTTTAGGTCCGCGGGCAATGGTCGGAATATCCGACAACGAATCCAAGAATCGCTGCTTGTCCATGTGAGGTTCAATGGCCGCAATCAATTGCTTGAAGCCAACGCCGGTCTGAAAAATGACGGCCTCAATCTCACCCGTCATCACACGATACGCGAAATCGATGGCTTCTTTGTTCTTCTCGATGGGAACTTCACGCATGGAGGGGCTGACATAAGGCACACCGCCAAACCGTTCGATCAGCCTTGCGAAGTCATCGCGGCGGCGGCTTTCCAGAGCCGCCACTCGGAGTCCACCAAACGAAGGGCTCAAAGACGGAGATGCGGATTTTTGGGTCGAGTCTTCGGACATGGGTTCAGATTATTTCAAAACTTCCGAGGCAGCGGCAGTATCGAGAAACCACCAGAGTCTCCCAAGTTTGGGTTCAATCAATTGAGCAGGATACTCGTCGGGATGACGGGGTCCATGCATGACCACGTCGACGGCAGGTCGCTTGGATGGCCCGCATACCAGAAAGGCAATGTTTCGAGCGGCGTTGATCATAGGAGCCGTTAGCGTCAGACGGTACGCCGAAAACTTCGGCACGAAGTTCGCAACGAAGAGGCGATGCGACTCATTGAGGGCTTCGGTCTCGGGGAACAAGGAGGCTGTGTGCGCGTCATCTCCCAAGCCCAAAAGCACAATGTCGATAGCGGGGAATTCATCTTCCTCGTCGTCCGTGCCGGCAACCAGCGCTTCTCGGATAGATTTTTCATACTCGGCTGCCGCCCGTTCCGGCGCGAGGATATGAATTGCGACGGGGAGCACATGCGGCACGGACGTTGGCAACGCTTCAGAATCAAGTCGATCGAGCCAAGCTTCTCTTACCATCCGATAGTTGCTGTCAACGTGTTCGTGCGGGACATTGCGCTCATCCCCCATTATCAACGTGACACGCGACCAATCGACGCTCTTCGTTTCATTTTCTGCAATGAGTTGATACAGTCGTTTTGGGGTCGAACCGCCAGACAATGCGATACTACATGCACCACGGGCAGCGATGCACTCAGTTATGGTTTCAATCAACCATTCGGTCGCCGCAAGGGCAACCTCTTCGGCGTTGGGCTTAACTATCGTCTGGTGATACATGGTTTATTCTTTAAATGCTTTTTGAAGTGGGCAAAGAGCAGCATTGACTGTGTGCCCGCGGCGATAGTCTTCGAGTAATTGTCGTGACTGGTCCGCCAACATGCGTCGGACTTCTCGCCTCTCACCCTTGACCCGAGGTATCTTGAGGTTGTCGTACGCGGTAGTTTGGTGCCGCATCCACGCAATCACAGCGGACTCCGCTCGTTTCTCGATCGGAATCCGTTCGGTTCTCGCTACGGTGCCACTGCCGACGGGCGTTGCATGCAGTGTAACCGCAGTGGCGAGTTTCTTTGCAAGTGCATCGTACCGAGAGGCAAAGTTTAGAAAATTGAGAACAGCGGTTCCGAAATCCTCGACATATTCTGTCTGTTTCTTTTCTCTACGATTTGCATCGGCAACCTTGCGTTTGGCATACGTTTCCGTAGAACGTTCCTGCTCCAGAGCGGTGCGCAGCTCATGAATCGTAGATTTGGGCGCCCAAACTCCCTTCGAGAATATCCTCCGTCCTTTTTTTTCGTGTACTGTCCAAGTCGGACCCGCAGCTTTGACGCGGCGAGTTAACCCGGCATCTCCGGGCGGCAATAATTCCCACCCAAGTGGAATCGGGAGGATCTTTCCATCCTCGGTGCGTACCGTCTTGTCACTTGGGCCGGGTGAAACCACCCTCGATGCGATCGTCATTGAGTTTATGTAATTGTGTTTGCTAATTCGAGCGTCGGAGCAGTCTCGATTTGACGATTTTAACACGATTCCATAAATCGATCAGTCCAGTTTCCAACTCGTTGAGGTCGTCAGGCTGTTTTTTTAGCCTGGTGTGGCTCGCCCCAGCGTGTGGCACGCCCCTGAGTTTACGAAGGGCTGTTAGTCGCTAGGATCGCTTGCCTTAATTCCCACGCCCATCGCTACCGCTCTGGGCGTGCCACACGACTACCGCTCCGGGCGTGCCACACGACTACCGCTCTGGGACGCGAATCGCTTACAACAGCGACTTCAAAGCAGCAATCGCTGGCGCATAATTCGGCTCTTGAGTCACTTCAGGCACAATTTCTCCATAGACCACTTTGCCATTCGCATCTAGTACATAGACCGCGCGCGTCAACAGTTTCAACTCGTCGATCATCAATCCAAAGCTCATGCCGAAGCCTCCGTTTTGATAATCACTTCCGACCTTCATCGCCTTGATGTCTTCGGCCCCGCAGAAGCGATTCATAGCGAATGGCAAATCGCGACTTACGGTCAACGCATTGATCTTGTCCCCCATGGCCCCCAATTCGACGTTGAACTTCTTGGTCTGGATCTGGCAGACGCCTGTATCAAGTGATGGCACGACACTGATGATGGTCGGCTTGCCTTTGAGATCCGCATTGGTAATGGTCTTGAGGCCCCCCTCAAAAAAGTGGACCGTAAAATCAGGTGCTGGGCTACCAACGGCAAGCTCCGTGCCAAGTAGAGTCATTGGGGTGCCTTTGAACGTAATTGCTCCGGCGCGTGCCATCGTTAAATCCTCGTTATCTGTAATACTAGAAAATCTGTAATGCTGGAAACCATAAAACAACCAGGAAAAGTAAGGTTTGCTGGCCGTTTCGTCAATCCTTGAGCACAAAGATTAGCGGACGCTAGCAGCGTCCGCCACGTGGCTGACGCTGCTAGCGTCAGAACAATTCTAGTTGGATGCGTTGTATGGAACTTTTTGCGGTATCGTCAACCCGCCGGATAAAAGCAGTTTCCAGGGTGAAGTAGCCTCCCATCCCGTGATGATCACGTCTTCTCGCGGGAAGATTAGTGTATAGCCAGACGGAGGAAACAGACCGATAGGTACATACACACACGCCAGCGGCTTGCCAGTACTTAAGTCTTGACATTCGCCCATCAAGAATCCAGTCGCCTTCGCCCCTGCATGTGGAAACGGTACCAACACAACCGTATCGATCTTCTTCAATCCGTCTGGGCCCTGCATGGCCTGCGAAGCATCGCGAACCGCTCGATACAACACCGATATGCCAGGAATGTAACTGAATCCCCAATCCACCCAACGACTCAATCGCGATTGAAAAGCATACCCAAGAATGTAGAAAATCAACAAAACCGTCAAAAGCGAGATGGGCGGAGTTACGTACTTCTCAACCGCCGCCCAGTACGGGTCATCAATGCCTTTGGGGACAATCAACGGAGCAATCCATGAGGCAACCGGATCGATTACCCAGGAATTTAAAATTAGATAGATTTGGTAGACAACAAAAAGTGTCAGCAAAATCGGAGCAGCGAACAAAATGCCGAAGACAATCCGTCGTAGAAACCATCGCAGCCCGGAGACACGAGGTTGGATGGGCGAAGGCAATGGAAATCCGGAAGCCGAATCAGCAAAGTTATTCATGGATGTGGTGACTTAACCAATGGAAACAAAGCTCCTAGGCGAGCGGCGGTCGCATGAACGCGTATCTTACCGGAAAATAGCTATAATGTGTGCTTATGTCTTTCAACGTCGACCCTTTGCACCAAATCATGAGCGAACAACGCGACGCAATTGACCTAGGGGCTCAGTTGGTGGCCAAGCGTCGCAAATACGTCGCTATCGCAAACTTGCTGATTGTGGTGATTTTCATCCTGGGAAATATCCTCATCCCGTCTTTCTTTTGGCATGCCGATTTTCCCAGTCCAAGTTTCTTAATAGGCACGTTTGTGAGTGGAATTTGGGGTACTCAGACAGCGATGATGGGGATCTACGCGGCATTCACCAATCAGTTCATCATTGTGCGATTGACTTGGTTTTCAATTGGCATGACCGCCTGCGTTCTTTCAATGCTGCTTGGACTTCAGATGGCCGAGCATCACTTCTATAAACAAGCACTCGAAGCTGATTTATTAACTCTAATCGTTGGCATGGCGTTTTCTTGTTCGAGCATCGTTCTCGCGGTTGGGCTTGGCCTCCGAGTCTTCCTGAAATATCGATTGGTGAGCGAAACGGAAGCGGTTGCAACACAAAGCTCAAACTTTGGCATCGCATTTCTTTTCCGGCTGACGACTGCGATTGCGATACTGATGCTTCTATGGAAACTAATCCCAATCCAATTCGGAACAGGGGGCAACTTTCCGATGTTTGTCTTCGTGCAGATCATAGCCATCACATTCATTTTGGTTTCGGCACTTATCGCAACAGTGCTACAATTCGGTCTCGGGGTTGTTGGACGCAAAAAAGGATTTGTAGCGATGCTACTCATATTGTTTTTAGGGACGCCCGTCGTCGTAGTGGCCTCCAGAATGATACTGCCAAACTCATGGAACTTTTGGTTCCAGTTGATTCACTACTTTTCCTTCCTTTCCGGTTTCGTCGTATCCCTAATTATCCTGTTCGGAATTTGGAGGCGGGCTGGGTTGCGACTGGTTCGGTAGAAACGCTCGGAACGACGGAGTGACAATGCTAATTTCAGCAAAGCTTAAGACAGGCTAGCAGCCTGTCCTACGACAGTAGCTTCACCGCATGCGCAACGGATTCCACCAAAAGATCAACCTCGTCCGGCGTGTTGTAGAGATAGAAACTGGCCCGGCAGGTAACCGAGACGCCCAGTCGACTGTGCAGCGGCATCGCGCAGTGATGCCCGACTCGGATCGCAACCCCTCGGCCATCGAGCACACGAGCGATCTCCTCGCCATGAATCCCATCCACCGAAAACGAAACCACACCACTCTTCAATTCCAGGGCCGGTGAAAAGATTCGCAGGCCGTCGATAGCAAGTAGCCCTTGCATGGCTTGCCCAGCCAGCAGACGCTCATGCTCCATCAACCTTTCATGACCGATTGCTTCCAAATACGCGATGGCAGGCTTTAAGGAGATGATCTCGGCGATGGCGGGTGTACCGGCTTCGAATTTGTGCGGCAAATCGGCCAACGAAAAACCATCGAAGGTCACCGACTTGATCATGCTGCCGCCTCCGAGCCAAGCCGGCATGCTTTCAAGAATCGATTTCTTTCCATAGCACACACCGACGCCCGTCGACGCAAGCATCTTGTGACCGCTAAAGACCACGAAGTCTGCATCCCAGTCGCGAACGTTGATCGCACCATGCGGCGTTGCTTGCGCCGCATCGACAACCACCGTCGCGCCGACTCGATGAGCTAACTGAACAAGTTGTTTCACTGGATTGATCGTCCCCAAGACATTCGACACCGCCGTAAACGATACGAGCTTCGTCCGAGCCGAAAGCATGCGTTCGAACTGTTCGACATCCAAGGTGTAGTCAGACCGAATGGGAACCCAACGAATCTTGCAGCCCTTGCGCTGGCAAAGCTGCTGCCAAGGAACAATGTTCGAATGGTGCTCCATCTCGGTTAGGAGAATCTCATCATCCGGGCCGAGGTTAGCATCCCCCCAAGCTTGTGCGATCAAATTGACCGAGGCAGTTGCACCCGCAGTGAAGATGACTTCTTCGGTTTTGGTGGCATTGATAAAGCGCCGTACGGCCTCTCGGCTTGCTTCGACCCCTTCGGTCGTTCGAACGGCCCATTCATGACCAGAACGATGGACGTTGGAATAGTGTTCAGAAAAAACGCTGGATATCGAATCGATGACCGATCGCGGTCGCTGCGAGGAGGCCGCGTTATCCAAATAGGCAATTGCGAGTCCGTCTCGATTCTTCTTTTGCAGGATCGGGAAATCCGCTCGGATGGTCTCAATCCTCGATTGCAATGGCCCAAGGTCATTGAACTTCAAATCGCTCGCAACACCAGTAGCCACCGCATTCGAACGGGACGGTTCTTGCACGGACTCCGCATAAAGTCGAATCCGTTTGATCATCGAATGCAAACCGTTGCTTCGGAGCGGCGAAAGAAACGATCGTAGATGCAGTCCATCGAGCACCTGTTCGATTGGAAACGCGAGGATCTCACCCGGTGTCTTGCCTGAATAAGCGGACATCAGAACGGCCACTAGCCCGCGCACCATAGGTGCATCGCTGGATGCGGAAAAATGGAATAGCTTGCCGTTCCAGCTCGGTACGATCCACACCATGCTTTGGCACCCCATCACCCTGAACTCTTCGGTGGAATACTCCTCTGGGAAATGTGGGAGCGATTGCCCAAGCTCGATCAAAAACCGAATTCGATCTTCGGACGTTTCCAGATCGTCAAGTTCTTCTTGCAGTTCCAATAAATCGGGATAAATGATTTGCGTGTCCATAGCTTAAAAAATACCGAGTTGGTCCTTGGCATCTTCCGTCATGCGATCCTGCGTCCAAGGCGGGTCCATCACCACCTTGATGTCGACCGATCCGACTCCTGCGATCGCTTCGATGACTTGTCGACTGTTGGCAACCAGTTGCGGGCCAGCAGGGCACATAGGACTGGTCAACGTCATTTCGATATTGACGTTTTCTTTTTCCTCGTCACCCGGTTGGATATCGACCACATAGATTAACCCGAGGTCAACAATGTTCACGAAAAGTTCCGGGTCGATGACAAGCTTGAGTTGTTCGCGGACGTGGTCTTCGGTGATTGGCATTTTTTCGCAGGTATTTGGTTGTGTTGCGGGCCGCGGGCGCTAGCCGCGTGTGCGTGGATGAATGCGGCTAGCGCCCGCGAGTGTAGAACGGCACTCCTAGGTTGTGATTTTATCATTGTCGCCTTTCGCTCCGCGAAAGTGCGCCTCGTTAACACACTTTTGCGGAGCAAAAGGCGACAAAATTCTGCACCTTGCGAATAAACTCACAGCCTATCCATGCCGTGTCATTCGACCGTGTCATTCGACCGTGTCATTCGACCGTGTCATTCGGGCGTGTCATTCGGGCGTGTTCGGGGGTGTTCGCTGTGTGGTTCGGCACGGAGTGCCGAGCTACACTAATTATCCTTTAATCGCACAAACACTTCGTCGTTTTCGATTCGCACTTCATGCGATAGCGTTGGTTCCGTGGCCGGCATACACATCGCGTCCCCCGTTTTCACATCGAACTTCGCGCCGTGCCTTGGACACACCAAGCAGTCGCCGTCCAGCTCTCCGTCACCGAGCGTGCCCCCATCGTGCGTGCAAAGGTCTTCGACGCAATAGATCCTACCATCATTCAATTTCACCAACACGACAAATCGGTCGTTCACTTCAATCGTCTTGGCAACCCTCGTCGTCAATTCGCTCAGCTTGCAAGCGAATTCAAATTGGTTCGTACTCAATTCTGCAGTCATTTCCTAAAGAGCAACTTTCTAATCGTATTGGCGAACTTGACGAGCGACAGCGGCACCGAGGGCTTCGCGAACACTCTCGATAGAGATGCGATCGAAAATCTGTTGGAAGAATCCGGTGACAATCATTCGAATGGCTTCTTGGCGAGTGAAGCCACGCGACCGAGCATAAAAAATCAGTTCTTCATCGACCCGTCCACTGGTGCTGCCGTGCGTGCATCGCACATCGTCGGCCTTGATCTCGAGGCCTGGGATCGAGTCCGCGCGGGCCATGTCGCTAAGCAACAAGTTGTCATTTCGCTGATAGCCGTCCGTCTTGTCAGCCCCCTCATCGACCTTGATCATCCCTCGCCAAACCGTTCTTGAACGATCTTGCAACACCGCCTTATAAAGGAAGTCGCTCTTGCAGTGTGTAGCGGAATGCCGCTGAATCGTGTTGTATGTAAGTTGCTGGCGATCGCGAGTGAACAAAACTCCGTTCACATGGCTACTAGCACCCTTGCCAACGAGAGTTACCTGCTGGTCCACTTGCGCGAATTTAGAACCAACCGCAGCAATCGTCCATTGGATGTTGGCGTCTTGTCCAATACTCGCTCGTTTGTGAGCAAAGTGCCAAGTGTTACTGCCCCAGTCTTGAAGCCCGACGTAACGCAAGTTGGCTCGTGCTTGGACGACTAGCTCAACGCCACCACAGTGAAAACCACCGGCATCGTGAGTCCCGCTACTGGACTCGAACAGGACAGTGGCTTCGGAACCTTCGTCTAGCACCACCAACGAATGCGAAAGGTCGGCGCTGCCGTCTCCCATGGCGGCATGGATGTGCAGCGGTTTGTCGATGACGACATTCTTGGGTACATACAGGAAGTATCCATCGGTCCACATCGCAGCTTGCAAAGCCGCAAACCTATCGGTGTTGACATTGATCTGAGCATGAAGGTGCTTCTTTACCAATTCCGCATGATCGCGGGCACATCGGCTGAGCGAACCAAAAACAACCCCCTTGGCAGCGTACTTTGGATCGAGTGATTCGGAGGTCACCAACCCGTTTTCGCAGCGGATCGATCCAGCAACGTCAACACCGTCCAGCAATCGGACTGGTGCGTTGGCGACCGACTGCGACTGCGTTTCATTGGTAGGAGTGTACCTCGAAAGCTTGAAGCCCCGAATATCCGAGCGCAGCCAGTTTTCATCACGAGGGTTTGGCCAACCCATCGATTCAAACGCAGCCCAAGCATCTTTGCGAGCCTGCGTGATCCAAACGGGATCGATACGTCGATCAAGAAACTGATCGAAGCCAGCTTGATCAAAGCTAACGGTTCCACTGCGAGCAACAGTCGTCGTCATTTAGCCCACCGATCCTTCCATTTGCAACTGTATCAGTCGGTTCATTTCAACCGCATATTCCATCGGCAACTCTTTGACTAGCGGCTCGATAAATCCGCTCACGATCATGGTGCTGGCCTCAGCTTCACTCATCCCACGGCTCATCAAGTAGAACATCTGTTCTTCGCCGATACGGGACACACTCGCTTCGTGTCCGACGCTCACATCCTTTTCCAGGATCTCGATGTAAGGATAGGTATCGCTTCGGCTCTGTGGGTCCAAAATCAAAGCATCGCACACGACGTTGCATTTGGAATTCTTGGCTCCTTTTTCAACTCGCACCAGCCCGCGGTAACTGGCTCGACCGCCCCCTTTGGAGATGGACTTGCTGATGATCTGTCCCGTGGTATTGGGAGCGCAGTGGACGAGCTTTGCACCGGCATCCTGATGCTGGCCCTTGGCCGCAAAAGCAATGGATAGAATCTCGCCGTGGGCACCTGGCTCGAGCATGTAGACCGACGGGTACTTCATCGTGAGCTTGCTGCCCAAATTGCCGTCCACCCACTCCATGGTCGCGTCCGCATAGGCAACGGCTCGCTTGGTGACCAAGTTGTAAATGTTGTTGGCCCAGTTTTGGATCGTTGTGTAACGGCAACGGCTCCCGCGTTTGCAAATGATCTCGACGACTGCCGAGTGCAAGGATTCAGACGTGTACATCGGAGCGGTACAACCCTCGACATAGTGCACAGAAGCCCCTTCGTCGACAATGATCAGAGTACGCTCAAATTGCCCCATGTTCTCAGCATTGATGCGGAAGTAGGCTTGCAGCGGAAACTCGATCTTGACCCCCTTGGGGACGTAGATAAACGAACCGCCGGACCAAACTGCCGAGTTCAAAGCCGCAAACTTGTTGTCGGTCGATGGGATGATCGTTCCAAAATACTCTTTGACGAGTTCTGGATAGTCGCGAACAGCTGAGTCGGTATCGGTAAAGATAACGCCTTGATCTGCAAGATCTTGCTTGAGCGAACCGTAGACGACTTCGCTTTCAAACTGCGCCTTGACGCCCGACAAGAATTTCTTTTCGGCTTCGGGAATCCCGAGTCGGTCGAAAGTGTCCTTGATTTCTTTGGGGACTTCGTCCCAAGTCTTGCCTTGCTTGTCGGTTGGCTTCAAGTAGTAAAAAATATCTTGGAAGTTGATGTCGATGGCTCCGCCCCACTTCGGCATCGGCTTGGAATGAAAAATCTCCAGACCTTTGAGGCGATAGTCTCGCATCCAATCAGGCTCGTTCTTCATTTCCGAGATCTGGTTGACGATCTCAGCATCAACACCCTTTCGGGCTTTGAAGACCGCCTTGCTTTCGGTGCGGAAATCGTACTTGTTGATTTCGCCTACCGATTCGTTTGCTGCAATATCTGTTGACATTATGATTGTTTCTTTAGGTTGTGTAATGGATCGCTTGGGTCGATGAAGAGATGGTTGGCTAGACAGCCACCACTTCTTCCTTACCAAGCATTTCTTGATTGGCCGCTTCGGCATCCGGATAGGTTTTGCGGATGCGTTCGTAACCGTGATCGTGCAGTTCGCGAGCCAGTTCAGGTCCGCCGGTCTCCACGATTCGACCGCCGAGCATGACGTGTGTGAATTGAGGTTTGTTGTGTTCGAGGAGTTTGTCGTGGTGCGTGATGATCAGCAGCCCCATTTTGTCCCGCCCAATTTCAGCGATCGATGCGCTAGCTAGCTTCACCGCATCGGCATCCAAGCCGCTGTCGGTTTCGTCGAGAATGGAAAATTTCGGTAGGAGCATGGCCATGGTCAAAATCTCGGCACGCTTCATCTCGCCACCGGAAAAGCCATCGTTGACATAACGGCGAGCGAACTCCGAATCCATCTTGAGTTGTTCCATTTTCGACTTCAGCTCCTTGCGGAATTCTCGCATTGGAATCAAGTCTTCGCCTTCCTTGCGATCAGGGCGTCGGACATTCGTGGTGGCATGTCGAAGGAAGTCCGCGGTCTTCACGCCTGGGATTGCGATTGGGCGTTGGAAAGCCATGAAAATGCCAGCCCGGGCTCGCTGATCGGCTTCCCACTCGGTGATGTTTTGATCGTCGAGGTAAATTGCACCCTCCGTAATTTCGTAGTTGGGATGGCCCGCTATCGCCAATCCGAGGGTGCTTTTGCCCGAGCCGTTTGGGCCCATAAGGGCGTGTGTTTCGCCGAACTTAATCTCTAAATTAACGCCGCGTAGAATCGCTTTTCCGTCGACAGCGACATGCAAATTTTCGATTCGGAGTTTGTGTGACATCTGTACTTTCGATCCAAGGTCAGTTGAAAAGTGGGAAAATAAAAGTAATTTGCAAGGGAATATCGATGTTCGCTGGTCAGCTTCGAGCACCAGCGATAGGTGTATTTGAAATGGTAACCGTCGGTTTGAACTGGCAGCAACTGTGTCCGTCTAAGCGACATTGAGATAACTCCATTTCTTGGCCCAATGCAGTGCTCAAGACTTTCGTCTCCAAGTTGCAAACGCTTCGATCATGCTCGTTGCCAACCAAATCCGGGTAGGGACACGCCTGCACCTCAAGAATTGGTAGTCCAGAGCCACTAGTCATGCAGGTTGGAATCCTGCGATTCGACAAAAGCCCTGCCATCATCTGCATTCGATCGTCCAGCGGACCGTCTGCCAAAAGTTCTCGAAAGGTCCCTCCCATGCGTTCGGAAACTCGTCCAATCAACGCGGCTTTCATTTCTGGAGAATCGATCAATTGGACCTCATTCCAAAGAGCGATCGCCAAGTCGGAGTAGGTTACGCCCGCTTGCCGGGCACCCTTGCCCGTCAAGAAATAGTTGAACGATGGTCGGCCTCGACCGACACCTTGCTTGCGCCGTTCGATCAAACCGGATTCCTCGAGCCGATCCAGTCGCTGTCGAATCGCGGTTGCGGTAACTTCCAATCGTTCCATCAAATCCGTGACCGAAAGCCCTTCTTGCCGCCTCAGCAAGTCCAGAACAAGCTGGTCCACGGGCCGAGTCGGCGAGTCGTTGGATTGGGTTTTGATTTCCATAAAATTCAGCCGTTGGCTAGCACAAAGTGCTTTGTTTTGCCCCAAAGGGGTGGTGCGAATCTACCTGAAGTGTAGCCATTTAACCAATTTAGACAAGCTGCATTGCGAATAAAGTAATCCGGGCAAACCAAGTGAAAAAGCGTTTCAATCCAGATAATCGTCGCCAACTTCCTGTCCCTCGGTGTTGAGCTAGCAAAATAAACTGCCGATTCAGCCCACACTATCCGGCGACAACCTAGATTTTTTCACCGTCTCATTCGCCAATGTTTTTTCGCGAGTGAGGCGCCAGCAAAACGCAATTACAAAGTTGTCTTCACAAGGGAAAAGCCTAAATGGTTGGCTACCGTTCACTTCATCCTCGTCCTCGCGCATGTCGGCAACGCGCTGGGGTGGCTGTCATTGAAACGGCGGTAACACTTCCGTTGATCATGCTTTTTGCTGTGGCATTGATCCAGTTTGTTAACATGATCTTCTTGCGACAAAAGGTCACCTCCGCATGCTATATCGGCATGCAAAAGCTATCTCAATTGAGTGCAACAGAATCCTCTGTTCGCGATGCGGTCGGCGCCATTTTGACGACACGCGGTGTTACCAACGCGACCATTGAAATCCTCCCAGCCGGGGTTTTGAATACAGCGTCTTTGGGTACGGAGTTTTCGATTCGAATCCGAGCCCCTTTTTCAAGCAATCTGACCGGGCCAAAAATCATTCCCACCTCGGGAGATGTCGAAGTCCAACAGTGGATTCTTCGATAAAAGATAATTAGCCCCTAGAAACGACCAACTATGATTCCATCTCGAAAAAGAACCTGTCCATTGGCGAGTCAACGACAAGGTGCTGTTGCACCGCTGGTAGCTGTCATGCTCTTGGTGCTTTTGGTCACTGGGGGCATTGCGATTGACCATGCTCGTCTTCGATTGGCTAACTTGGAATTGCGTGCGGCGGCGGACAGCGTAGCTCGATCTGCTTCCAATGAGATGCTTCGAACGGATTCACAAGATGCAGCGATTGCCAAAGGACAGGAGATTGCGGCGAAATACAAAGTGGGCGGTGGTACATTCTCGCTCCAGAGCAGCGATATCAAGTTCGGTATATTTGAAAAAGGTAAGTTCAATGAGGGTAAAAAACCGCCGAACGCGGTTCGAGTCACATCCAACCGCTCGAGTGGATCGTCAGCCGGTCCAATCAAAATGATTTTTGGTTCGATGTTTGGAGTGAACCAAGCGAACGTCGGGCAATTTGCAACTGCATCGTTCCGCATGGTTGATATCTGCTTTGTTTTGGATCGTTCCAGTTCTATGAAACTGCCCGTGAACAGCAGTGCTGGCGGCCTATCCCTGTCGGACCCCAGGGCTCCAGTACCGCCGTATTCGGACAGTCGATGGAGGGCACTAGACAACGCCTTCGATTTGTTTATCGACGAACTCAATAACAACCAATCCGAAGAACGCGTAGGGATGGTGAGCTTCGCCAGCGACTTTTCAGCTTTTGGAGTTACCACTCCAGCATCGAGGACCGACTTGGATTTAACGTCGAACTTGTCAAATGCGAAAACCAAAATGAACTCGATATCGAATTCGGTTTGGAATGGAAATACCTACATCGAAGCGGGGATGCGAGACGGAATAGGGGTGCTGAAATACTCGGCAGCTGCGCGAATCAATGCGGAGAAGACTTTGATTGTACTGACCGATGGTCGTCAAAACCAAGGAGAGGCTCGCTTAGCTGCCGCCGACGCAGCAACTGAAAATATCACTATCCATACGATCACTTTCGGCGACTACGCTGACAAAGTCTTGATGGCCGAAATCGCGACAACTGGGAATGGTCGTTACGCGCACGCAGATGACGCAGCAGGACTACAGCAAATCATGCTGGACTTGGCGGTCACCCTGACGACGCTTGTCGAATAGTTTTTTTCGCGACTGTGGCAAAAGTTAACCAATCATGAACCATCCGACTTATCGAACTTGCCGAACGCTGCCTCATGGCGGTACCACCACGGTTGAGTTTTCGATCATCCTGCCCTTATTCCTTTTGGTGTTGATCGGCGGAATGCAAATCTTCCGATACACCGTTGTCGCGAATACGGTCGAAATGGCCGTGATGGAAGCAGCTCGTCAAGGCATTATCAATGGAAAAAGCGATTCCAAAATCGAAGAAGCGGCGAAAAAGGTTCTGGACAATGCGGGGCTGTCTGGATACTCAATCAGCGTGAACCGACTCAACAACGGAGCCAACTTAAACGTTCAAGCGCAATTGTCACTTGCCGGAAACGGCTTTCTCGTTCCGACTTTCGGTAGTAGGTGGACCGTAATCCGGACTTGCACCCTTTGTTGCGAGTAATGGTACGCTGGGTCTATCTGCGGGCATACCGATCGAATTCGTGTTTGCCGGTGATTTTCCATTCGCCTGTTTTGGTGTCTTTGGTTCTGGTGCCTGGTCCAGCATCCGCATATTCCTCGGGCGGAAGCGGTTTCAACGACGCCAAGTAAGAAGCCTTTGGTCGTCCGGTGGACCGCATCCAATCCATCACGAGTCTGCATGGACTGCTTTGCTCTGGCGTTTGAACTCGATCTCCTTTCTGAATGACCAATTCGTGAGCTCCGGTCCAACCAAACCAATTGTAACAAGCTGGATGCACTGGAATCCAATGCCCCGTTTGCTCCTGATCGGTCAAGTAGAACTCGGCCCAATTATGGTTGGGGACCCAGACCAAGCGAGCAGGGATGCCGGAAGCTCGACAGAACGCGACAAACAACGCAGACATCTCTTCGCAATCGCCAACTTTCTTTTGAATCGCCGTTAACACACTCGTGTATGCTCCTATTTGCGGTCGAATCGTTTTGCGAATCCATTTCACGAACGCTTGGGCTTTTTCCCACGGATGACTATGTCCCTCGGCGATTTGGCCGGCAAGCTTCCTCACGCCGGTAGCGTTGACTTGAATGCCCGGACTGTCACCTAGAGCAGCTTGTCGGACCTCAGCTGGAACGCTTTGCTTGGACGGAAATTGATCTTGTTCAAACCCGTGATACTGTTTGAACAGAGTTATTTTGTAGTGTGCGATAGCCTTGACGACTTGTCCCGCCGTAATCTGAGGTGCATGAAGCACAAGTTGACCTGCGCCAGGCGCCAGTTCGCGAATGAATGCTTCGCAGCCTACTTTCTCAATCCTGACCTCCTTTACTTGTTGCTCCGGATGATTCATTGGCACGGGAGTCGCTGCCATGGCTTCGCATTGATTATCGACACCGCGCAGCTCCATTCCAATACTCACCTCAAACGAACGGGGCTCCAAGTACCCACGTTCGTTTTTCGGCGGCTCACGCCATATCCACTTACCATCACCTACCACCGGATCGAAGCTCGAAACGGGTCCCAGTTGGTAGGTGGTTCGCTCCCGAGATTGAGACTGGATCCAAAATAAACTGCTAGTTGTGATGGCCCCGCTTGCGGCCAGAGCAGAGTTGGTTAAGAATTGCCGTCGTTGCATGATTTGCTCCTCGAACGTTGATCGTAACAGTTTTTTTGCCAGGTCGCAAAAAAATTACCTTTCCAGCCTGAATGGGTGGGTGCTATGGTGACTGCGACTATTTGTCTCTTTGTTTCCCTGACAACAAAAATGACAACATAACGGTTACTCAGATGTCGAAAGAACTCCACTCACGGAGAGTATCTTTGTTGAAGCTACCTTCCGCCAAGTCGGGGTAGCTAGTAAACTTTGTGCGAAATCCTCGAAAGCTCGCCGTGTGGCGTGGCCATTGCCAGAAAGAAGCGACTCTGTAATCCATCATGCAACGATTTTTGTTCCCACGTTGGACGAACAAATTCTTGGCTTTGCTAGGAGTTTTGGCTGCTACCGGTGGCGCTTACGCCGGCGTCCTGTTTTTAGGCGCTACTAGTCCCGTAACGCTAAATACCGGTTACCGTCCCGAGCAACCTGTGCCGTTTAGCCATGCCTTGCATGCTGGTGAGCTCAAAATGGACTGCCGATATTGTCATAATTCCGTTGATAAATCTGCTCATTCCACCATTCCGCCGACTCAAACTTGCATCAACTGCCACAGTCCGAAGACGAGCGTCAAGTCTGCCACCGGTGGGGCACCTGCATTGTCAGCGGTGCATTCTGAAAGCAGAAAACTTAAACCGATTCACGATAGTTGGCGAACGGGTGAATCCGTTGACTGGATCCGGGTTCACCGTCTGCCCGACTTTGTTTACTTCAATCACTCGGCGCACGTAAATCGTGGCGTTTCGTGCGTCACTTGTCACGGTCGCGTCGATCAAATGGAAATAGTTTATCAAGCCAAAGATCAATCGATGACTTGGTGCATTGATTGCCATCGGCATCCGGAACCACACCTTCGACCTGTCGAAGAAATTACAAATCTTGCTTGGTCCGCGGGATCGGAAGCTGAGCAGCTCGAGTTGGGCGCCAAGCTAAAAGCAGAGAAAAACATCAATCCTCAAGCCAATTGTGCGGTCTGCCACCGATGAGTCAATCTGGTATCGATCACCAAAAGCGTTACTTTCGCAGTTTAGACGAATTGCAGCAAACCCCTGAGTTTGAGCAGTTTTTGTCGAGAGAATTTCCGCAGGCTGCGTCCGAATTCCCTGAGGGGGTTTCGAGGCGTCGCTGGCTTCAGGTCATGGGCGCATCCCTTGCGCTCGGGGGAGTCGCGGGCTGCCGATATAACCGCGAAGAAATTGCAGCGTTCGTTGTTCGACCTGAAGGGCGTGTGGAAGGGGTGACGCAGCAATTTGCCACCAATTTCGAGTGGGCTGGACGTGTTGTTCATGCGCTGGTCACCAGCCGAGAGGGTCGCCCAGCAAAAGTCGATGGAAACGCGGAGCATCCAGCTTACGCAAAAAGTCAACCATCGGATTACGCGGAAAACAAGAAATTGCGTTCGGCTGGCGCAGACGCATTTACTCAAGCATCCATTCTGTCACTTTACGATCAAGACCGAATCCCGGGCGTTCTAAATCGAATTTCGGGTAGCAAGACGCCGGAGCGGTACGTAAAAGCGGACAAGAAGGCGGATCCGGACGATCACAAAAATTCGTTGAAAAGCTGGGAAGTTTTCGGCGAGTATGTTGCAAATCAAAGAGTCAAGCTGGCTGCTTCGGGTGGCGAGGGGCTGGCAGTCCTTTATGAACCAAGCCGAAGCCCATCTGTTCGGCGAATGCTTGCAGAAGTCGTAAAGAAGTACCCAAAGGCCACGTTGGTTCGCTATGAATCTGTGTTCTCTGGCAATGTCGGTAAAGCGATCGATGCCGCTGGGGCTGGTAAAGCGTCCATGGTCTTCGACTTGGATCAAGCCAGGGTGATTGTTTCTTTGGATGCCGATTTGTTGGGGGCTGACTCGAACGCGGTGCATTACGCTCGGCAGTTCGCCAATCATCGGTCACCAATTGAAGCCGGAGAAAACCGAATGAATCGTTTGTACTGCGTCGAATCGCAGTATTCTGTCACGGGTTCCGCCGCGGATTTCCGGTTGGCAATGCAGTCTTCGCAGGTGCCTGTGCTGATTCGTAAGATCGAAGAAGCCATCGATGCCGGGGTCATTGTGGCGGACAAACTGGAAGAAGTTCCGTACAACAAGCTGGACGGTGCAGGCCGTGTCAAGCGTTTAGTTGAGTGCATCGCGAGCGACCTTTTGGCCAACAAGGGTGCAAGTGTTTTGACGGTGGGTAGCCATCATGCTTTAGCTGTTCAATTGGCAGCGATTCGGATCAACGCCAAGCTCGGCAATATTGGCAAGACCGTCAATCTGTTCGAAGTCAGCGATGAGCTGGCGGGTGTTCCTTCGATCAAGTTGGACGACTTCGTTAAGCGAGCCAAAGAGTTTAAGTCCCTTTGGATTCTCCCGCCAAATCCTGTTTTTACGGTTTCGGGTGACGTTAAGCTTGCGGATGCAATCAAATCCATTGGTGATGTGGTTTACTTGTCGAATTATGACGATGAAACCGCCGAATATTGTACCTGGACCGTTCCTGCCACCCATCCGCTCGAGGCATGGGGAGACGTTCAGGCGGCGGATGGCGTTCTGAGTATTGGTCAGCCCATGATTTCGCCATTGCTCGTCGGAAGCAAATCGGTAATCGAGTTCTTAGCGATCATGTTGAACCTGCCTGAAGTGGACGGTCAAATGATCGTGATGGAGACGGCAGGCCAACAGCTTGGTGGCCCTATCAACGAACGGGTGTGGAAAGAGTCGTTGCATATCGGTTTCGTTGCAGGCACTGGCGGCAAGAAGTTTTCCGGCGAGCTCAAGACTGACGGCAAGGCCATAAGTGGTGGCGGCGTATCCATTAGTAACTACGCTTTGCCTGAGGGTGAGATCAAGCTGGGCTTTGATGAAAACAACCTTGAGGTTGTTTTGCGTCCAAGCGATTCGGTTTACGATGGGCGGTTGGGAAACAACGGTTGGTTGCAAGAGCTTCCGCAGCCTATCACCAAATTGACTTGGGACAATGCGGCGGTTTGCAGCATTGGAACTGCCAATTTGCTCAAGCTAAAGCAAGGCGAATTGGTTGCACTGCGCATGGGCGATTCGAAGGTTGATCTACCGGTTTTTGTTATTCCGGGCCATGCGGAGGGTTCGTTTACCGTCAATCTCGGCTACGGTCGCAGTAAAGCCAAGGGTGGAGTTGTTGCGGGGGCGGTTGGAACCAATTTGGCATCCTTCCGGCGTTGGAATCAAGCTGCCATCTACACCGGAATTGAAGCCATTGGAACGAGTGTGCCGTACCGCCTTGCAACCACGCAAGATCACTTCGCGCTCGACGAGATGGGAATGAGCGAACAGGCCAAGCGGTCGCCGCAACTGATTCGCGAGGGTACTCTCGATGAGTATAAAAAGGACGCAGGTTTCACGGGCCGAACCGTGGAAAAGCACTTCGAAAATGAGTCCCTTTGGCAAGAGCCTAAGGTAGATTCGAACCACAAGTGGGGCATGACGATCGATTTGAACAAGTGCACAGGTTGCAATGCCTGCGTGGTCGCTTGCCAAGCCGAAAACAATGTCCCCATCGTTGGTAAGGAACAAGTGATTCGCGGCCGTGAAATGCATTGGCTCCGAATCGATCGCTACTTTCAGTGTGACCAAGTTGCGATGTCCAAGGCGCACGAGTCCTTCAAGGATCCTATCGACGCCAAGATTGTGACGCAGCCTATGGCCTGTGCTCACTGCGAAACTGCCCCCTGCGAAGAAGTCTGTCCAGTCGCTGCGACAGTGCACACCGAAGAAGGCATCAACGCAATGGCCTACAATCGTTGCATCGGTACTCGATACTGCGGTAACAACTGCCCGTACAAAGTGCGGCGTTTCAATTATTTCAATTACAACACAGAGTACGGCTACTTCTACGGTTGGCAGGACAATCGCGAGCAAGCCTCGCAAAAACTCCAATCGATGGTGCTCAATCCAGAAGTCACGGTTCGCGGACGTGGCGTTATGGAAAAGTGCACGTATTGCATTCAACGTGTCCAAAACGGAAAGATCCAGTCGAGGACCAAGGGGGACGGCAAGGTGCATGATGGTGACATTCGGTCCGCATGCCAGGAAGCTTGTCCTAGCCATGCGATCGTCTTTGGTGACTTGAACGACAAGACCAGCCGAGTTTATCAGTCTCAAAACGACTCAAGAGCCTACGCGGTTCTCGATGAACTGAACATCAAACCGCGCACGCTCTACTTGTCGCGAATCCGCAACGTGCCCAAGCGACTTGAAACTGCAATGCAAACGACACCCATTCGCCCCGGCCACGGGGATGACCACTCACATGAATCAGGTGACCATGGCCACCATAGCTAGTAATTTCAACCCACGCGAAATCGACAACACCGACGACATTCCGGGACGTCGTGCGCCCCTGATCACGGGTAATCAATCGTACAACTCGATCACTGATATGGTGTGCCGAGTTGCAGAAGATCCACAGCCGATGGTTTGGTATATCGCATTTGGGTTTTCGTCTTTGACTGCGGTTATGTTCCTGTCTTTGATAGGGTTTTTGATCCTCAAAGGCGTCGGGATTTGGGGGAATATGAACCCTGTCTTCTGGGCTTGGCCTATTGTGAATTTCGTGTTCTGGGTCGGTATCGCCCACGCTGGCACTTTGATTTCAGCCATTCTTTTTCTGTTTAGACAAAATTGGCGAACGAGCATCAATCGAGCGTCGGAGGCCATGACGATTTTCGCTGTGGTTTGTGCAGGAATTTATCCAGGGATCCACGTTGGGCGGGCTTGGCTTGCATTCTGGCTGTTGCCCTATCCGAGTCTAAATCTTTGGATGTGGCCACAGTTCCGAAGTCCATTGCTTTGGGACGTTTTCGCGGTCGGTACTTACGCATCGGTTTCGCTTGTGTTTTGGTACATGGGGATGATTCCTGATTTGGCGACCTACCGGGATCGCAGCAAATCACCATTGCGACGAATGATCTATGGAATCTTATGTCTTGGCTGGACCGGTTCTTCTCGGCATTGGTTGCGCTATGAAAAGGCATACACCTTGTTGGCCGCCTTCGCAGCCCCACTGGTTTTGTCGGTGCACACCGTCGTTAGTTTTGACTTCGCCGTTTCTCAGGTTGCTGGTTGGCATACGACCATTTTCCCGCCTTACTTCGTGGCCGGGGCGATCTTCAGCGGTTTTGCGATGGTGGTAACTTTGCTGGTACCGTTCCGCACCCTCTACAAGCTTGAGAATTTGATAACGCTCCGCCACTTGGACAACATGAACAAGATCATATTGGCGACGGGTTCTTTGGTGGGTTTGGCGTATGCTACTGAGTTCTTTATGGCCTGGTATAGCCAAAACCCGTACGAGTACTTTACGTTTTTCAATCGAGCCTTCGGACCCTATTGGTGGGCCTATTGGACGATGGTGACGTGCAACGTTATTTCGCCACAATTGTTTTGGTTTAGGAGGCTGCGAACGTCGCCATATGCCATGTTCTTTATCTCCATCTTCGTGAACATTGGCATGTGGTTCGAGCGATTCGTGATCACGATCACTTCGCTTAGCCGAGACTTTTTGCCAAGCTCTTGGGGGTACTTTAGGCCGACTATGTTCGACGGCTTAATGTTCTTTGGAAGCTTTGGCATATTCATTTCGTTGTTCTTATTGTTCTGCAGGTTCTTGCCTACGATTGCCATGTCGGAAGTCAAAGGCATATTGTCGATCACCAAACATGCAGCCCACGGTCACGACGGGCCGCACGGGCACGATCATTAGGGAACGACACCAATTGATCTAACAATTTACCGGCTGCCAATTGGCAGCCGTTACCAGTAACAAGAATTATAATCGCTAACCGATACCGACCATGAGTGAGCACAAGCCACGCAAATCCGCCGAAATGAAGATGCCTAAGGCCTTTGGCTGGATGGCTGAGTACCAGGATGAGCACAGTCTTTTGGTTGCCGCTCGCAAGGTGCGAGATTCTGGCTACACCAAGACCGATGCTTTTACACCATTTCCTGTTCATGGAATCGACGAAGCGCTAGGAATCAAGCCAACGGTTCTTCCATTCATCGTATTGTGCGCCGGCTTTACCGGTTTGGGCACAGCCCTGCTGATGCAATGGTGGATGAACGGTGTCGATTACAAATACATTATTTCCGGAAAGCCGTTTGGGATAACTCCGGCGTCTATTCCAGTTGCGTTTGAATTGACCGTTTTGTTTTCAGCCTTCACGGCATTTCTTGCCATGATTGCCTTGAACAAACTTCCAAGGTTCAGCAATCCGATCTTTACCAATCCTCGTTTTGACCGAGCAACCAACGATAAGTTCTTTTTGTACGTGGAAGCCACCGATAAGTACTACAATCGAGAGTCGGTAAAAGAGCTGCTTGGCGGGACGCAACCTGATTCGTTGGATGAAGTACTAGAGGACACGACCCCCAGTACGTTACCGCGACCTATCCTTTTGGGTTTGCTTTTGATCGTTCTGACGGGGCTGATACCGGCTATGATCATTTTAAATATGAGAGCTGGCTATAGTACAGCTCCCCGGTTCCACGTTTTCTTTGACATGGATTTCCAACCCAAGAAAAAGGCTCAGCAGCCTACAACCATTTTCGCTGATAGTCGTATCATGCGACCCCAAGTCAAGGGAACGATTGCTCGCGGACAGTTGGATGAACAGGATCCTTACTATTTGGGTTACGATCCGTCTAAAATGACGATGTTGGAAAAATCTGCCAGCGTCATGTTGGTTTCCGCTCAAACGCCAGCGGATGGCAAAGCACCAGATGCTGCCACCAAGACTTTGGATGGGAAGCAGACTGCACCAGCCGTAGTTGCCGCACCAGAAGCCCCTAAATTGCCCTTTATCGACAAGCTTCCTATCGAAGCAACCGAAGAGAACATGAAACTCGGTAAGCTGAAGTTTGAGACGTATTGTTCTGCGTGTCACGGGTACGCTGGTAACGGTGATGGTTTGGTGCACAAGCGAGCGGATTCACTGGCTCAAGGCTATTGGATACCGCCGACGTCGATGCATATCGATCGAGTTCGCATTCAACCGGTGGGACAGATTTTCAATACGATCACCAAGGGGCAGGGTAAGATGGCTTCCTATACATCGTCCCTGTCGCCCAAGGAGCGTTGGTCCATCGTCCTTTATGTTCGAGCCCTGCAAAGGTCTCGCAACGCAAACATCGAAGACGTGCCGGCGGAATTTATTTCTACGTTGGACGAAGAACCAAAGCCTGCAAATCCAAAAACTGTATCAACAAAGTAGCAATAGTCTCATGGATTATTGCCCGACAATTGAACTAGACCATCGGTATCCCGCAGTCGCGACAAAGTGAAATGAACCTGAACTACGAAAAAGCCTCAATCGAAATTCCCGAATCCTGGCGGGCAAAGGCACCGATCCTGTTTTCTGCTGGGCTAATTCTTCTATTCGTAGGAATGGCTTGCTGTTTTCTTGCGCCTGCCTCCGGAGGGGACAACGCTCCAGCACTTCGATACCTTACACACTCTTATTTGGCGAATTTCGTCTACGTTTTTTCGTTCACGCTGGGTGCATTGTTCTTCATCCTCGTGCAGTTTCTAACCCGGGCTGGCTGGAGTACCTCCATTCGAAGGTTAGCGGAAATCCTCATGACGATGATTCCTTATCTTGCCATCCTTTTTGTACCAGTCGTAGTAATGCTTTTTTGGGGTAGTTCCGCCTTGTATGGTTGGAATGCAAGCGCGAAAGATATGGAAAACAGCGTTATCGCATCCAAGGCGACTTTTTTCCTCACCAAAGAGTTTTTTACGATACGGACGATTGCGTATTTCACGTTTTGGATCCTCGCAGGGAGCTGGTTTTTCAGGCTTAGTCGACAGCAGGATGAATCGGGTGACACCGAGTTGTCCTTGATCCGACAAAAGTGGGCCGGTCCGTTGATCATGCTTTTTGCATTGTCGACTAGCTTTGCAGCATTCGATTGGTTGATGAGCATCGATGCGGATTGGTACAGCACCATTTTCGGTGTCTATTTGTTTGCTGGCAGCATGATGGGCTTTTTCGCGATGATGATCGTGATCAGCATGCTGCTGCAGAATGCTGGCAAAGTGCAAAAACTCATCACCGTTGAACATTTTCACGATATGGGCAAATTCCTTTTTGGGTTCGTCATGTTTTGGTCCTATATTGCGTTCTCGCAATTGGTTCTGATTTGGTATGCCAACATTCCTGAGGAGACCAACTGGTACCGCGTCCGATTGGAGGGGAATTGGAGTCTGTTTTCCTACGGACTGATTCCTGTGCACTTCGTGATTCCGTTTTTGTTCCTGATGAGTCGCCACATACGTAGAAGCCGGCCACTATTGCTAGCAGGAGCCATTTGGGTTCTTTTTGCACATTGGTATGACATGACGTTTCTGGTCATGCCTAATGCCGGTTCCGCGGAGTTTTTCCCGCTTTTCGGGCACCTCCTTGGGGGAGTTGGAATGTTGTGCATATTCGCAACCATGTTTGTTGCTAGGGCGTCAGGTATTCCGCTGGTTGCGATGCGTGATCCCCGATTGCCCGAAGCGATGTCCTACGCCAACCCAATCCTTTAATAACCGTCTATTTCCAAACGTTTTTATACAAAACAAAAATCATGGCACGATACGACGATTTGAATACCAAAGGGATCGCTTACGCAGCAGTGCTGAGCATCGTCATCCTGGTCATTGTTCTCCAGGGCACACAAGCCCTCTGTTATTACATGGTCAACAGCGCAGACGCTCTCAAGGAGATGAAAAAATCCGATGCTGCTCGTGATGCAAAGAGTGAACAGTTGGCGTCGCTTAACGGTTTCAAACGTGTGGATGTGCTGGATGAAGCAGCCCCACCTCCGAAGAAGGGTGAAGAACCCGCGATGCGTAAAGCCATTCGAATTCCGTTGGATGAAGCACAAAAAATCATGCTTAAGGAACTGTCGACCGCTCCAGTACCTACTCCGGGGACCTAGTTAATTCGACGTGGACGCCAAATCGGCAGCGTTTTTAACACTATGATCATTATCCATTTGCAAGCCTTTCAACGATTCCTGATGGCGCTGTTCTGCGTCACCGTGGTTTCGTGTGCTTTTGCGACTGATGATAAGTTGCCGGAGCGGCTGGATGGCGTGTCAATAGATGAAAAACTCGGCGTGGACATTCCATTGGATGTCAAGTTTATGGATGACCACGGACGGGAGACTGACTTTCAGGAATTACTCAAAGGTGGTATTCCGATAATTCTCTCGCTGAATTATAGCGATTGCCCTGGCTTGTGTGTTGCTCAGCTCAATGGATTGGCAAAGGGAATCAACGAAATTGGAGCATTAGGACTCGGTAAGGATTTCAAAATGGTTTCGCTCAGCATAAATCCTCGAGAGGGTCGAGAGCGGGCGGAAGCAACGAAAAAGAAGTACACCGATGCGTTAGCCAACCACCACAAGCCAGAGGGTTGGGTTTTTCTGGTGGGTTCTGAAGGTAATATTCAGAAGATGACACAAGCTGTCGGCTTCAATTACACCTACGATCCGAAAAATAATCGTTTTAACCATGCGGCTGCGGCAATCCTGATTTCACCGAAAGGTAGGGTCACTCGCTACTTATACGAAGTCGGGTTTACTCCTGAAACCTTGAAGATGGCTTTGGTCGAAGCGGGTGAGGGCAAGATCGGTTCTTCATTGGATGCTTTCGTCCTTTGGTGTTACCACTACGACGCGAACGAGAACCGTTATTCAGCAAACGCGCGAACGATTTTGTCGGTAACGGCAGGCCTATTTGTCGCCATCGGGATTGCAGCCTCCCTCCCATTTTGGCTGTCTTGGAAAAGCAAGGGTGGGACGAATCGCCACGCCGCAGACTTTCAGGCCAAGATTACAATTAACGAATCAATTTCACCGGTCAATTAATCCATGATACTAGCTTTTTTCGCAGACATTAACGACACGTTTTGGTTTCCAAAGCAGGCGTCTACCTTTGCCAAGCAAATTGACTTCATGTATGACGCGATCCTTTGGATCAGCATCATTTTCTTCGTTCCTATTGTGATCGCCATGATCTACTTCATGGTCAAGTATCGCGAGCGGCCTGGATACCGTGGTTCGACGGAAGCCTTGCACAATACAACCTTGGAAATCACATGGTCCGTTGTGCCAACTTTTATTGTCGTTTGGATCTTCTGGGAGGGTACTGTTGGGTACCTGAATATGCAGACGTTGCCCCCAGACACCGAGGATATAAAGGTCACGGCCAAGAAGTGGAACTGGAATTTCAAATACAAAAACGGGGCGGAGAATCCTGAGTTGCATTTACCGGTTGGACGTGACGTAAAGATCATCATGCGATCCGACGACGTTCTGCACAGTTTTTTCATTCCCGCATTTCGAGTCAAGCGGGACGTTGTGCCAGGTCGGTACACCTACATGTGGTTTCAACCGACCGTCGAAGGTACCTTCGACCTATTTTGCAGCGAATATTGTGGCGACAACCATAGCCGAATGATTGCTAAAGTCTTCGTGCACGATGACGAGGGCTATGCAAAATTCCTGGCCGAAGCCATCAAAGAACCCGACGATATCGTCGAGCGTGGTAAGTGGCTATACGAGCGAAAGGCATGCAAGGGTTGCCATTATGCGGGAACTGAGGGTGCTCAGGGGCCGGGTCCATCCTACAATGGTTCTTGGGGCAAACCGGTTCCACTCGCCGCCGGCGGAGAACGATTGTTCGACGAAAACTACGTGAGTGACTCCGTTTTGAATCCAATTCTCCAGGCTAGAAAAGGTTACGAGACGGCAGCTGCCATGCCCTCCTACAAAGGGCAGTTAAAAGAAGAGCAAATCGATGCGATTGCCGCCTATATCAAATCATTACAAAATGCCTCACCACCCAAGAAGTAGGGTATCGGTCAAGGCAATTCAATACAAATTTATCGGATAGGACAAGTATCATGAGTGTTGTTACCAAACCAGTAACGATGCCGGCTCCAAGTCAGGAGGCCGGCGCGGAAGACAATTACCTGACTCATTCGTCTGGTTTTTTGAGCTGGGCGTTAACGTTGGACCATAAGCGAATAGGGGTAATGTATCTCGCATGCATCATGTCCGCATTTGCGCTCGGTGGTGCTCTCGCTTTGATGATTCGTTTGCACCTTTGGAATCCAAACATCGATCCCTCTGAAGCTTGGCTGACGAACAAGCAGTACAACCAAGTCTTTACGCTCCATGGGGCGGTTATGGTTTTCTTGTTCATCATCCCAAGTATTCCTGCCGCTCTAGGCAATTTCCTTTTGCCGATCATGCTGGGGAGTAAAGATGTGGCTTTTCCCAGGCTGAATTTGGGTAGCTTTTATCTTTGGGTGAGCGGTGCTTGCTTTTTCCTGTTCTCGATCTTCGCCACAGGTTTGGATACGGGTTGGACATTTTACACGCCGTACAGTATCGAATCCCAGGGGCCGATCGTGGCCGCGACGATGGGGGTGTTCGTTCTCGGATTCAGCTCCATCTTCACGGGTTTGAATTTTATTGTGACGATCAACACGATGCGTCCGCCCGGAATGACCTGGTTTCGCATGCCCCTTTTCTTGTGGGCGGTTTACTCGACTTCGATTATTCAAGTGCTTGCGACGCCAGTTCTCGGTATCACTATGTTGCTTCTGGCCGCGGAACGAATTCTTGGAATCGGTATTTTCGATGCCAAGCTCAATGGAGATCCGGTTGCGTTCCAGCACTTCTTTTGGTTCTATTCGCACCCTGCCGTTTACATCATGATTTTGCCTGCGATGGGAATCATCAGCGAACTGATGAGCGTACATAGCCACAAAGGGATTTTTGGCTACCGAATGATTGCTTACAGTTCCGTGGCCATCGCCTTGTTTGGATTCCTTGTGTGGGGGCACCACATGTTCACCGCCGGTATGGCTGATGTGACGGCGATTGTGTTTAGTGCATTGACCTTTACGGTTTCGATTCCATCCGCCATCAAGGTGTTCAATTGGGTAGGCACGATGTACAAGGGGACCGTATCTCTTAACACACCAATGTTGTACGCGTTGTCGTTTATCTTTTTGTTCACGATTGGTGGGTTGACCGGTCTGTTCTTAGGTGCACTTTCCATGGACATGCACCTGCACGATACCTACTTTGTAGTGGCTCACTTTCATTACGTGATGATGGGTGGCACATTGGTTGCCTTCCTCGGCGGACTGTTCCATTGGTGGCCGAAGATGACCGGTAAGATGTTCAACGACTTCTGGGGTATTGTATCGGCGGCCATTGTGTTCGTCGGATTCAATTTGACGTTTCTGCCGCAGTTCGTTCTTGGAACACGTGGAATGCCTCGTCGTTACGCATCCTATCAGCTCGAATTCCAAGACTTGCATCGCTTGTCGACCATTGGTGCTTTGATGCTGGGGTTTGGATTACTGGTAGCCGGATTGACGCTGTTGCATTCCTTGTTTTACGGTAAAAAAGCGCCGAGAAACCCTTGGGGTGGTGCGACCTTGGAATGGGAATGCTCTTCTCCCCCTCCACATGATAACTTTAGCTCAGCTCCAGCCGTAGGCGACCCTTACGAGTTTGGCAACATCGAGTACGATTCGAAAACCGGTGGCTACTTCAAGAAAAAGTAGTAACCATCCATCCTGGAACGGTTTGGACCATTCAAGATTTGGATGGTCTATTTCCGTTTATAAATCCCATCAACTCCACGACTAAACTATGACTACTGCGGTAGCAACTCCCCCAGCGGATCATCACGAAGAGGAACACCATGAGCATCCAGCGTGGTTGGCACACCATTTCGACGATGCTGAACAGCAATTTGATGCCGGCAAGTTGGGGATGTGGCTGTTTCTTGTAACAGAGGTTCTCTTTTTTAGCGGCATGTTTTGTGCATACGCTCTTTACCGAAATCGCAACCCGGAAGTCTTCGAGTTCTGCTCCACTTTTTTGAACGAAAAGCTTGGAGCCATCAATACCGGGGTTTTGCTTTTTAGTTCGTTAACCATGGCATGGGCCGTACGGGCGTCGCAACTCAAGGAAACGAAGACTCTCATTGGAATGCTGGCTGCGACCTTAGGGTGCGCCGCTATATTCTTGGGTGTCAAGGCAGTGGAATACAGTCACAAATGGGGGTTAGGCTTGTTCCCTGGCAAGTTCTACGTCTCGCAGATCGAAGGGGCACATCATTCGGATGTTCCCTACCTTTGGTATTTGTGTATTCCACCATTGGTCTTGTTGGTTTGTTTCGTACTTTACTATGTGTATGGAATCGTTTCGGCTAGCAAGTTTCATCTGCGAGTGGCTGGCCCCTTGGTCGTGGCTGCCGGTTGTTACTTTGCAGGCGTTGGCCTTGGCGTCTTTTTGGAATCAGAAGCTGAGGAATCGCACTCGATCGCTCACGCGCCAGCTAGTCACACCGAACATGCAACAGCGGATCACAGTCATGAGGCAACCGCACCGGAAGTAACAGTGCCAGGAGTGAATCTGCTTGGCGCTGAAGTTTCTTCCACGCATGATGTGGCTATCAGCCCCGCCGAAAGCAATACCCCAGACTCAAGCGTCAATCAAAAAGGCATGGCTGGCCTGTTCTTCAGCATTTACTATTGCATGACAGGTGTGCACGCATTTCACATCTTAGGTGGAATGGCGGTAATTACATGGCTAATCGTCAAGTCGGCAAATCTGGAGTTCCATTCAAAATATTATGGCCCGGTCGACAACGTCGGTCTCTACTGGCACTTGGTCGATTTTATTTGGATTTACCTGTTCCCCTTGCTCTACTTGATCACTTGATTCGAGAGTTGCAATCAGTGCGCCGGTGTCTGACAAAAGCATCGGCTCTCAATCCGACGTTCACCTTTCAACACCCCAATCAATAGACAATCATGTCAGCTCCAACCTCAGAACACACACACGACGCGCACGGTCATGGACACGATGGCGAATTCTCGCACCCGATGCCGATTTGGATGTTGCTCACCGTGTTCGTGGCATTGCTTGCCCTAACGGTTTTGACGGTTTACCAGTCCACTTTCAACCTTGGAAACATAGAAGTATGGTTGTCTTTGAGCATTGCAACTATTAAGGCTGGGTTGGTTATCGCCTTTTTCATGCACTTGCTTTGGGATAAACCACTGAATGCAATCATCATCCTAAGCAGCCTTGTTTTCGTCGCCTTGTTTCTTGGGTTCACCATGATGGATGCGCAGGGTTATCGAGAAAGACTGATCATGAATCCGACTTTGGAGGAGTCACAGCCTGCCGCCGTGGAAGTACCGACCAGCAAGTAGTTCCCAATGATTACTATCGAGTTCAACGGACAAGCAAGCCAAGTCGACGAGAAATCGACGGTTGCTGACCTGCTTAGAAAGTCGAAGGTCGAAAGTCGATTCTGCGCGGTCGAACTGAATCTCGAAATTGTCTCGAGGGATCTTTACGAGTCGAAATCTCTTTGCGAAGGTGACAAAATCGAAGTGGTGACGCTGGTAGGTGGCGGCTAACATGCCTTGCGATTCACCTATCCCTTCAGCCGTCGAGCCTCCAGACGAGACGTTCAAGGTTGGTAAGCACGTACTTAAGAGTCGTTTGATCGTTGGAACGGGCAAGTACGACACGCTTCAGCTCATGAAGGATTCCTTGGATGCGAGTGGCTCGGATTGCGTGACGGTCGCGGTCCGACGCGAAAAGCTCTACGATCACGAGGGAAGGAACATACTCGACTACATCGATTTGTCACGGTTCACGTTGCTTCCCAATACGGCTGGCTGTTACAACGCGACCGATGCCGTTCGCATCGCACGGTTGGGGCGTGAGATCCTAAAGTCGTTAGAGAACCCTGGGGCGGATTGGGTCAAGCTGGAAGTCCTAGGAGACTCGAAGACGATGTTGCCAGACCCGATCGCAACGCTAGAAGCCTGCAAAAAGTTGGTGGACGATGGGTTTCAGGTTTTGTGCTACACGAGTGATGACCCTATCATGGCCGTTCGGCTCAAAGCGGCTGGTGCGGCTAGCGTCATGCCCGCCGGTTCGCCCATCGGTAGTGGGCAAGGGATTTTGAATCCCAATAATCTTCGTATCATCCTTGAGTACCTGAAAAGCGATGACCCAAGTTATCCGGTGATAGTCGATGCTGGGGTTGGGACGGCCAGCGATGTGTCCATGGCCTTTGAATTGGGGGCGGATGGCGTATTGCTTAATACGGCGATTGCACATGCTCGTTACCCGGTGTCGATGGCTTCGGCCATGAAACATGCGACCATAGCTGGCCGGTTGGCTTACCAAGCAGGGCGTATTCCGCGTCGACTATACGCGACAGCTAGCAGCCCAGAGGAAGGACTTATCACGTCTCGACCGTGGTGAGATTGTTCTTGCGCAAAAGGTGGAGTGGCGGCTAATAACCAATCTACCGAACTACGAATTCCATCGAGACTTCCTGAGCCTTGTTTTCGATGACTTTCGATTCTTGTTCCACCGTTTCAAATGGCCTTAATAGATTATTGCCAACTAGATCCTCGAGGGTGGCCGCAACCCAGATCCGGTAGCTACCGGGCTTCCATGGCTCCATCGGTTCGAAAGACCAAACGGTCTCATTCTCGGTGACGGAAATTTTTCCGCTCATTTCGGATTGCGATGCGTCCTTAATCTTCACGACGCGAACAAGCATGGCGTGGTCGAGGGGCTCGTCGAAGGTTAACGTGACGGGCTGATTCGAATTCGACTTCGGTGCAACGATTTTCCATTTTTCGAGATCGGGTTGTCGGCTATCCGCACGAACCACTCGAAACTTTTTTACAAAACTTGTCGACAAAGGTTGCAGATCAGCGCCCATCCAGTCGGCGTCGATGCTCAAGGCATACTCTTTACCTTCGGTCATTGGGGTGCCGCTGTCTTCGCGCGGTTTCAAACCTCTTTTGATTCGACCGGGATGAACAAACAAAGTAAACCGCATTTGATCGGAATCCCAAAGCTCTTCGCCTAACTCTAAGAAAGGCGATTCCACCACTTTTCCGTCGAGTATCAAATGGATCCGCTGGTAGGCTTCGCCTCGACTCATCGGTGCTGAAAAGTGAATGTAAAACTTCAGCAAGTTTTCCGGCAAGACATCGGCCGATGGATAAACGGCGGAAACCGTCGCGGCCGGAACACGCTTTTTGGGATTGGCTGAAAATAGAACCGCTTGTGGATCGTGATGACCTTCGATAAGTCGCGGGGCCAATTCGACCCGGTATTTTACCGACGGACTCAGTGGGAATCGACTTGTGAAGCGAAGTTCGGTTTCCGTTAAGGAATACGTCCCTAGCAATGCAGGCAGGATGTTTGCACTCCCAGGTTGATGGACTCGAATCATCATGGATTTCTGCAAGTCCTCGGGGGGCAATTTCTTTAATCGGTCCAACGAGGGAAGCCCCGAGACCGCAAATATTGCTGAATCGGATGCTTCTCGCAATTCGACCTGAACCGACGAAGTGCCTATGCGATGTTTTTGAAAAGGCGACCCTGGCTGCTTGCCGACATCATCGGCGGTTAGAGAACCAAGTATCACATGGTTTATCAGGCAAACCAGAACCGCTACAAAGGTCTTAGACACAGGTTAATCCTCATTTTGGCACGTCGATCGTACGCTGTAGCAGCGTATCTCCGAGACGCTGGGTTGTCCGCCTCGGAGATGCGCGGTAGCAGCGTATCTCCGAGACGCTGGGTTGTCCGCCTCGGAGATGCGGACCTACGATACCCGTACTCGATCGACGATTAGCCGATTCGAGTACGAATACTAAGGCAGATCGATTGTCCGAATGTCTTGGCGACCAGCATTGTTTACGAGCAAAACTGCGTGGTTGTCATTTAGCTTATCGAGCTGCAAAACATCCTTGAGATCACTCAGTGTCTCGAACGGCAATCCGGCCGTACCTTTGATTGGCGAATCGATGGCCTTGGTCGCATCGATGTCACTCTTGCTGAGTTTAAGCTTCATCACTCCGCGAGCCGAGTTGGACATCAGCAAGTAGTCCTGATTGCCTTTTTTGTACACGATCATATCGAGTGGTTGATTCATGTTTCCGAGTTCAGCGATCGTTTTGCCCTTGGTCTTAGTCCCGTCCTTGAGATCGCTGACCGGAATCGAGACGAGAGGCGTGCAAGTATAGGCAGCCAAAACGGTATCTTCGTAGGTCGTGAAGGTACGTACGGGAGAAGCGGTTTCCAGTTTGCCGTGAGCTCCGTGGTAAACCTCAACGCTGGTGGACTGGCTGCTTCCGTCAAACGGATATTTCAACACTCGCAGCTTGGAAGCGAAATCTTCGTTCGAAAGGCCTGCTACAACCACTTTCCCATCCTTGTACTGTAGGTCGGTGATGGCGCTCATGCGTGGATTGCGTTGGCCTTCCTTGGATTCGGGAGCATTGGCAATGGCGGCTTTACTGAACTTGACTTTCTTTAAATTGACTTCGGACAGAGTGCCTTTGGAATCCGCTTTGAAGATTACCGGAGTAGCGCCTGGCCCGCGGCCACGAGACACGGACAAGTACAGATTCCCGCTGACGGGATTGACGGCGATATCGTTGATAACTGTTTCCGCAGCATCGGAACCCATCATCCCGGCAATCTTTTGATTGACTCCTTCGATGTTGATGGCTTTCTCACCGGAGGCCGCTTGATCATCGCCGGTGTCGATGGCATAAATGGCGGCGTTGAGAGTGTCGCCAACAAGAAGTACTCCGTGAGGAGCAAAAGCCAAAGGGCCAGCTTGTTTGATGTCAGGCGTACCCTCCGTCAATCCGCTATCAGCCTGTAGCAGTGCCGCCGGCATCGCCGCGCAGAGGGTCAAAGTCAAAGCCAATTTTTGTCGCAACATACTTCAGCTCCTAAAATCGAGAGAATGCAATCCATGTTCCAAACTGAGACGACCGTCCAGCGGGAAGGACCAAGCCGTGGAACGATTCCGGTGGGCTTGGCGATCAACCGCGTATTATCCCAACACCATCGCGCAAATCAACACAATTAGGAATTTTGTCGAAAGAAGTCTAAACCGGGCGAGCGATGCGCCTGCCGAACGGACGCCACCCGGGTTTCGGCAGCAGTCTCGCCCACCTAAACAATCAATTTATAGGCTGAAATCAACGCAAACTGTTCCTGGAATGGCCTCGCTCTTCTTTCTGTGTACGTTATTCATTCAATTGGCCAGGGCGTTTATTTGTTCAATCACGTCCGTGTCAAGCTTCATATGCATCGCTTGGACCGTCTCGATGATTTGTTCGGGGCGTTTCGCACCTAATAACGCAACACTGATTCCAGGTCTAGTCAGCGTCCACGCAACCACCAATTGGGCGACCGTGCAATCCAACTCGTCGGCTAAATGCCTAAGTCGATCAAGAACATTTTGCGCGTTTTCAAAGGCTTGGCCCTGAAAGATTGGGTAAGTCAACCTGCGATCCGTGGGGTCAAAAACATGGTCTCTTTTCAGCCGCCCGGAAAGCAATCCTTTCATCAATACCCAATAACAGACGATCGATATGTTGTTGGATGATGCAAAAGGCAGTAGCTCGAGCACCGCATCTGGCTGAAATAAATTGAAGTAGGGTTGGATGGCCACAATAGGACAAACGGAGGCAAACCTTTTGGCCTGTTCGAGATTCACATTGGAGACCGCAGCATAGCGTGCCCAACCCCGCTTGCAAATTTCCGCAATCGCTTCGGCGGACTCTTCGATGGGAACCATTGGATCGGGAGAGTGCAGGTACATCACATCGACGTAGTCCATACCTAGGCGTTTAAGGCACTCTTGGGCTTGAGCAACAAGTGTCTCGTGCCGGCCGTCGACGATTCGCTGCTTTTTGTCGTCCCAGTGAGAACCGACTTTGTGCGCGATGACCGCGCGATCACGACACGTCCGCAACGCCACACCGAGTACCCGATCGCTACGGCCGTCATAACCATACGAGTAAGCCGTATCGAAAAAGTTGACGCCATGATCGACGGCAGCGTGAATGGTGGCTATGGACAGTTCGTCCGTGACTCCTAGTGAACTTATGCCGGACATCGGCCAGCATCCAAGCCCCACCCGGCTGACGTGCAACTCAGAGGTGCCTAATCGTGTCAAATACGATGTGTCGATTGGATTTGGCATAAATCGCCCTGGGATTAGGCTAAGAATTGAACAGAAACGGGAGAAACCGCGATTGTACTCATTCCTCGGCGGATGACACGAAAGCACTATTGCGATATGCTTCTGAATGAAATATTCGAGTCGAAAACTCCAGATCCCCTCAAAACAATTCTACTTCCCATGACTGAGATTATCGTTCCGTCCGTTGGCGAAAGCATTTCCGAAGTCCAAATCGGACAGTGGCTCAAGAAAGAGGGTGACTGGGTCGCGGCAGGCACTGACCTAGTAGATCTGGAAACAGAGAAAGCGTCGGTCCAAATCTCTGCCCCCGAAGATGGTATTCTGGTCAAAATCTTGAGGCAGAGTGAAGAATTTGCTGCAGTCGGAGACGTGATCGCTTCTTTTCAACCCGCTCCAAAGTCCGCAAACACCCCAGCAACTTCACCCCAGGTTCCTGCTGCATCGCCCGTCGCCAATGGACCGACCGCTTCGATTTCAGCAGCACCACCACCCGTTGTTGCCACGCGTGTGATGCCTGCGGCTCAAAGGATGCTTGCCGACAATCAGCTTTCTACAAACCAAATTCCAGCGACCGGCCCTGGCGGTCGATTGCTCAAAGAGGACGTAGCTCGCTTTGTTTCTCATGCGGCCACGACAGCTAGTTCCGTTGCGGCCGCAGCCGCAGCCACTATCGTTGTAAAAGCAGCCTCGAGCGTTGCAAGCTCATCCACGCCAGCGTCAACGCCAGCGGCTCCATCGCAATCTTGGATGCAACAAGGCTCTCCCAATCGAAGCGAAGAGGTCAAGCCGATGAGCATGATCCGTCGAACGATTGCGACACGTTTGGTCCAAGCCCAGCACAATGCCGCTTTGCTGACTACGTTCAACGAAGTCGATATGCAACCCGTCATGCAACTGCGTACCAAGTACAAAGACGCATTCAATGAAAAACACGGCGTCAAGTTGGGTTTCATGTCGTTTTTCGCCAAAGCCGCCTGCGAGGCATTGAAGCGATTTTCGTCGGTGAATGCAGAGGTCCGCGGCAACAATATCGTCTATCGCAACTATTGCGATATAGGGATTGCAATTGGCGGCGGCAAAGGGCTGGTCGTCCCTGTTCTTCGAAACGTTGAGAAGATGGGCTTTGCCGAGATTGAACGTTCCATAGGTGAATTCGCGTCGCGAGCACTCGCAAACAAATTGATGCCGGATGACCTCGAGGGAGGTACTTTCACGATCAGCAATGGCGGCATCTATGGATCCTTGCTTTCAACCCCTATTGTGAATCCTCCTCAAAGCGGCATCCTAGGCCTGCACTCCATTCAAGACCGCCCGATCGCATTGAACGGCGAAGTCGTCATTCGCCCCATGATGTACCTCGCGTTGACCTACGATCATCGCATCGTAGACGGACGTGAGGCGGTATCCTTCTTGAAAACGATCAAGGACGTCATCGAAGATCCGTCGCGACTTTTTTTAGAGATCTAATAGACCTCTGCTGTCGTTGAACGTCGCGCCTCAAGCGACGTTTGGCGAGCCCAGTGTGGCACGCCCAAAGCAAAGCGTGGGCGTGGGCAGGTCAAGAAACGCTTTGCTGTGCTAGAGTACCCGTCTGCTGTGCCAGCATCGGATTCTTAGCTATGATTGGTCATGGTCTGACTTTCTAAGAATGACTGTACTATTTCCACCTTTGTCTCCCACCGCAACGATCATGATGCAACTTGGTTTTGTTAGTGCAATTCTCCCAGACCTGTCGCTCGAACAAGTGTTCGAGGTGGCTTCGTCGATCGGCTACCGTTATGTAGAAGTCATGTGTTGGCCACCGAGCAAGGCCGATCGACGTTACGCCGGTGTGACACATATTGACGTCGCAGGAATGAACGAGCCGTCCCAAACTTCGATCAAGTCTTTGGTTCAAAAGACGGGTGTTCAAATCAGTGGCTTAGGTTATTACCCGAATTGCCTTGCGCCCGACGCGGCTGAGGCAGAGCAAAGCGTTGAGCATCTCAAGCGAGTCATCTTGGCAGCTCCCAAGCTAGGACTCAACCAAGTTAACACCTTCATCGGACGGGATTACACCAAGAGCGTAGACGACAATTGGCCACGACTTATGTCTACTTGGAAACCGATTGTGGATCTCGCCGAAAGTTGTGGTGTCCGCATTGGCATCGAGAATTGTCCAATGCTGTTCACCAGAGACGAATGGCCAGGCGGAAAGAACATCGCATCCGCGCCAGCCGTTTGGCGACGATTGTTTAGCGATTTAGGAAGTCCTAATTTGGGACTCAATTACGATCCATCGCACATGATCTGGCAATGCATGGATTACTTAAATCCCATTCGCGAATTCATCGATCGGATTTTCCATGTGCACGCCAAGGATGTGCGTATCGACCGGCATCTACTGAACGAAGTTGGGATTTTTGCGCACCCGAACTTGTACCATTCGCCCAAGCTACCGGGGCTTGGAGAAATCGATTGGGGGCAATTCTTTTCGATCCTAGGGGACGCCGGCTATCAAGGTCCTGTCTGCGTCGAAGTCGAAGATCGGGCTTACGAAGCGACGATCGAGAATCGCAAAGAGTCGTTGGCACAAAGTTATCGATACTTGAGTCAATTTGTTGGTCGATAGTTTTCTGTGGCCTCGTTCTATAAAAGCCTTTAACATATCCGTGGGAATCAATCGAATGCGTACTCTTCATCGCGCCGTCGTCATGCTTGGTCTATTCCTCGCCACTGCAGCACACGGTGCTGACCCGCTTTTGCTGATACATCCGCGGCCTCATCAAGTGCTGCAGCGGATAGGCGTCGCTCCGGGCAAGGGTTATGCGGATGTGAAAATCGTTTGCAAATTGCCGGCAGAAGCTCGTCAAGCGACGTGGGAATATCGTATCGTGATTTTGGCCGATCAGCCTGAGAGACCGGCGAAGATCGATGCCGCCGCCGAATGGACTAACGTGATTCCAACCATCGTGGGGGAATCCCTCCAGGCAGCCGTCCGCGTTCCGGCGGGCGGCTGGTATCGACTGGAGTGCCGCAGCCGAGTTGACGACAACATTCTGGTGACCGGTTTCGTTGAGCCGATCGGAGTGGGCGAGGTCTTTGTGGTCGCCGGACAATCCTACGCCACCAACTGCAATGACGAACGGCTGACCGTGGCCGATCCGCAGCAGCGAGTTGTCGCCTTCGATTCTGCAAAGCAGACATGGGCTGTCGCCAATGATCCTCAACCGGTTTTCGATGGAAGCGATGGAGGTTCGATATGGCCGCCGCTGGGTGACGCGCTGGCGAAAGAGTTTCAAGTTCCAATCGGTTTTGCTAACGTCGCAATCGGAGGAAGTTCGTCGGCGCAGTGGCTGCCTGAGGGCGACATGCTGCCACGATTGGTCCGCGCCGGAGAGACGCTAGGAGAATTCCGCGCGGTGCTTTGGCAACAGGGCGAATCGGATGTGCTGATGAAGAACTCCGCCGAGGGCTACGTCGCCAACATCACCAGGATCAGCGGAGCAGCAGCAAAGGCTTGGCGCAACGCACCGCCGTGGCTGTTGGCAAAATCCACACATCATCCGACCGTATACAATGATCCTGAGGGCGAAGGGCGGATTCGTGCTGGTATCGATGCACTGACAAAAAAACCCAACTTCCTTGCCGGTCCCGACACCGATACGCTGACGGGAGAGAACCGAGGCGACATCAATTCACGACGACACTTTTCGGCTATCGGTCAACGTCGAGCCGCAGACATGTGGCTGACATCGATTCGAGAGGAGTTGCTGACGGCAAACAACCATGCGATCGAATTACGCGTCGGTATGGCCGAATCGGACATCACGCCTCCCGTCGGGTTTCCGATGGCAGGATACTATCACGAACGACTGGCGGAAGGCACAATCGATTCTCTGAAGGCCAAAGCCCTGGTCTTTTGCGAAGGCCACACTGCCAGTGCACTCGTGGTCTGCGATCTAATAGGGATTGCTACCGATCTGTCCCGCGAAGTGCGACGGAGAACTTCCGAGAAGACGGGTATTCCCGCCAGCAACATCGTCATTGCGGCGACGCATTCACACACGGCACCGGATTACATGAAGGAGTTGTGGCTTTATCTAGGCAAAGAGAAACAGGAGCAGTTGCGAGCTGAGTACATCGAAAAACTGCTCAGCGGTCTAGTCGATGCGATTGTTCGTGCACACCAAGACGCAGGTAAAATGACACTTTCAACGGGAGCGGCTTTGCAGCCGACGCCCGTCGCGTTCAACCGGCGATTCGTCATGCGTGACGGCAGTGTAAAGACATGGCAGGCGTGGTCGAATCCGGACGTGGTCCGGGCTGCTGGCCCGATCGATCCAAGGATTGAACTACTGTCCGTTCGTAATTCCGACGATGGGACAGTTCGCGGCATTCTCAGCAATTTCGCTCTGCATCTGGATACGGTCGGTGGAATGCGGTGGAGTGCGGATTATCCGTTCTTTATCGAACGGACACTGAGAAAATCCTATGGTTCGAACGTGATTTCGATTTTCGGCACAGGCTGCTGCGGTGATATCAATCACATCGACCCCTCAACTCCTGAGCGCCACAAAGTGGACTTCATCGGTGATTCCATCGGCGCATCGATCTGCCAACAGTTCGCGACATTGTCGCCGCTGAAAAACACCCGTTTGAAGGTCATGTCCAAGGTTGTTGAATTGCCTCTCGAAGATGTGGCTCGACCGGAAGTTGAACGAGCCGTCCAAATCGTCGCACTGGCAAAGCAGGGAGGCAGCGTGGAGTTCCTGGATCATGTCACGTCCTACAAACAGTTAATTTTGGATCAGTTTCTTCATCGACAGCCTTACACAGAAACTTCCAAACACATCACCTGGGGGCTGAGCCGATCACTGGCCGGTGTCGGCCAGCGGTTGCCGGTCGATGTGACCGTGACGACCATCGGCGATGAGGTCGCGATCGTGTGTTTGCCGGGCGAGGTCTTTGTAGAGTTGGGGCTCGCCATCAAGCAAGCGTCACCATTTCGCACAACGATCATTGTCGAACTTTCCAATGCCGTAGAAACAATTTACGTCCCCCACCGAGCAGCATATGCGGGGGGTAGCTATGAAGTCACCAATTCTGCCTTGCAACCCGGCGGCGGCGAAATCTTGGTCGAAGCAGCCATCACCCTCCTTCGCCAAGCGGCAACGCGGAACTGATGATACTCGACCTAGCGCGCTGTGTTCGGTAGACTGGTCGCGTAGTCCCGTTCCGAATCTCATAGGCAGTAGCATGTCAACGATTTCAAAGATCCTTCTGTTGTTCACGTTACCTTTCCTAGTCACGTCCCGACTTTTCGCGAATCAACTGTTCGACGACAATGCCGCTTGGTTGCAATTCCGAGGCCCAAACGGTTCCGGAATTGCCCAGACCGGCGCATTGCCAACCGAGTTTAACAAAGAAAAAAACCTGAAATGGATGGCCCCGTTACCAGCAGGGCATTCGTCTCCTGTTCTGCTCAACGGCCGCATCTACTTGACGGCGTCGGAAAAGGAATTGCTGCTGACGATTTGTCTCGATCAAGCAACAGGAAAAGAGCTTTGGCGGCGATCAGCGCCACGCGATCGCAAGGAAACGCTCGACCCTCGCAATAATCCTGCAAGTCCATCGCCGGTAGTCGATGCGACCGGCGTCTACGTTTTTTTTCCGGACTTTGGACTCCTAGGCTACACACCTAAAGGAGATTTGAAATGGCAAACCAAGCTTGGTCCATTCTCGAATATTTATGGCATGGGAGCTTCACCGATCCTATGCGATGGTCGATTGATTTTGGTTTGCGATCATAACTTGGATTCGTACATCGCTGCTTTTCATCTCGCGACCGGAGAACTGCTTTGGAAGACAACTCGCGCCGAAGCAACCAGTGGCCATTGTTCACCTATCATCTATCGACCCAAAGGGGGCGAAGCTCAGATCATCGCCGTCGGCTCGTTCTATTTGACTTCCTATTCGGCCGCAAGAGGCGAAAAGCTTTGGTGGGTCGGTGGACTGTGCTTTGAAATGAAGTCGACCCCCGTTATTTATGGGGATATGGTTTTCATCAATGGTTATGGCTCACCGCAAAACGAAGCCGAAGCTAGTTTTAAGATCGATGATTTCGCAACCGTCGTTTCGACCAAAGATTCGGACGCCGATGGGTTGCTCAAGTTAGAGGAAATGCCTGACGAGTTATCGAAGAATTTTTTCTCAGCCGTGGACCTAGACACCAATGGTAAGCTGGACGCAAAGGAGTGGGAGTACTTTCGGCAATCTATCGCCAGTAAAAACAGCATGATGGCGATTCGCCTGGGTGGTTCTGGGGAAATGACTAACAAAAGCGTTGTATGGAAGTATTTTCGCAACATCCCGCAACTTCCATCCCCGGTTTTGGTAAATGACCTGTTGTTCATGATCAGCGATCAAGGGATCGTTACCTGCTTGAACCCGAGCAGTGGAGAAGCGTTGAAACGTGGCCGGCTCCAAGGAGCATCGGGCAATATCTATGCATCCCCAGTTGTAGCAGACGACAAGCTGTTCTTTATTACGGAGGATGGGAAAGTCGCAGTGACGGATACGACTTCTGAATTCAAGGTCCTGGCTGTTAACGAATTGAACGAGAACTGCTACGCCACACCCGCCTTCGATCGAGACTGCATCTACATCAGGACGGAAAAGGGACTGTACGCATTCGGGAATTAGTTGATTGGCAGAAGTAGTCCATCTTCTACCTTGAATAATGATCTCCTAAGACTCCTGCTTGCCCCAGATTATCATAATAAACCGACATTCTCCTATTGCACCTCAACGCGAATTCGGGGCCCTCGCAAATGCGGACATGCACCCAAGTGCTCGTTTTTCGGGAATTTCCTCTAGGCCTTTGTGGATTCGTTTGTCAAACTTACGGCCCAATCTAGTGAAATTTTCGCAAAGGAAAGAGAAAAATGCAGTCTGAAGACGCTGATGACGAAGTGGAATCCCGCTTGGACGATTTGGTGGACGCAATTGAGGCGGAAGACAAAACGGCCATTTTGGATTGGATTCGCGGTGAACAATTTACCCTCGTCTCGCTCAGCAATGACGAAGAGTCCCTTTCGGCCATGATTTTGGAGACCGAGGAATTTCCTGCGCTCGTAGCCTTTCTTAGCTCCGAACATGCAGAGCAATTCGTGGATTCGATTTCCGATCAAATCGAAGGGGAAGAAGTCGATCTGTTCGAGGTTGCTGGTGAAGACTTGCTGGCCCCGCTTTCGTCTGAATTCGGACTACTCATCAATCCAGAATCGGATGACGCCGTGATGATCGAACCGAAACTTTTGCAAGTGGACGCCGAGTGATCCTGTCGTGACAGAACAAGTAGTTGCGCCGATGACACGCAGAAATCGATACGTCCTGGTTGTCACGGTCGAGGGCTTGGGCACCAATTTGGTTGGATGCTATGGTGGGGCCATCGGTCCGACCAAGAATTTGGACAGCTTTGCTTGCCGATCGATCGTCTTCGACCAATTTTGGGCGGATACCTTGCGACCGATCGACGTGTTGGAGTCCATGTGGACGGGCAAGCATTTTGCTTCTCGGAGCATTGACCTGCCAGAAGAATGCAGCACGCTGTTGGATCGAGCGATGTTGATAACCGATTCGATCGAGATAGTCGAAGAGTCGACGCGGGGAGAGTTTGGCAGTGTACTTCTGATCGACGCGGTAACGGATGCTTGGGACGAAGATGCACCGACTCAGATCACCAGACTCTTTGAAGCTGCATTGGGACAGTGGGCGACCCAACTCGAGGAGTTTCCTATTTTGTGGATCCATTCGCGCGGCTTGAACGGTGATTGGGATGCACCCTACGAATATCGATGTGTGATGTGCGATGAGGGGGATCCTGAACCACCCTTTGGCACGGTTCCAGGGCAATTGACGATCACCGACGAGACGGATCCCGACGAAGTTTTTGGGCTTGCATGTGCGATGGGTGCTCAGGCGATGGCTTTCGATGACGCTTGGTCGATGATCGAAGAGATCCTGGGAGAACTCGGAATCGCAGATGACTGCTTGCAAGTGCTGGCTGGCGTTCAAGGCTACCCAATCGGAGAGCACGGATGTGTTGGCCATGGGTTAGGGGCGCTTTACGCCGAGTCGCTGCACTTGCCGTTGGTAGTAAGGCCGGGCGTTCCACTGGACGTTGGGGTCCGAGTGCCCTTTATCGTTCAGCCCAACTCTATCTGGAAGACGGTGGTTGGATGGATGGGCGACCTTAACGACGTGGTTCAATCCGACTCTATGTGCACCGACTTGGTATGTGAAATTGAGGCGCTGCCAGCCGAATTCTGGCCGATAAAGAATCAAATGGCGTATTCTTGCAGTGAGGGCCAAGTGCATGTTGCGGTACCAGCCTGGAGTTGCCGTTGGTCGTCGAGCGAAATTCCGGTGGGGACGGAGACGCAGCGGGTGGAGTTGTTTGCGACGCCGGACGATCGCTGGCAGCAAAACGAAGTATCTCAGCGGGCTATTGCAATCGTGGAGGAGTTGGCCGAATGCCGCGACACATGGTTAAGGTGTTGTCTTGAAAGAGAATTGGGTGAATGGGCGCCGCTCAGCAGTGAACTGACGCATCCCATTCGGTAATATAGAATGGCAACTAAGTAGGTTTGCGGGGACTCAAGCATGTTTTACTTAATCGTTTTTCTGACGGCCCTATTGTTGGACGAGGGGACGGGTCTACAACGGCCCGAAGTGGAATACAAAGTGTTTCAGTTCCCGGCCAACCAGATTCCCCGAATCGATGGTAACTCAGACGACTGGGCGATGGTGCCCGAAACGTATTCGATCGGTATGGATCAACTTCGCGAAACCGTGGCTGGTCTGGGGGACAAGCGTGACCCGAACAATTTGGATGTCAAGGTTAAGGTCGGTTGGGTCCAAGGGCAGAATCATCTTTATTTCCTATACGAAGCCACCGACAACTATTGGGACTTTGCGGCGCCCGATCTGCACAACGATATTTTCGAAGTGGTTATCGATGGTGATATGTCAGGGGGACCGCTGATCAGGCAAATGCACCCCAATGAGAAGCTTCGTGGATTGCTGGAAACGCACTTCCTTTTCCATGGAGTTCACGCACAGAACTACCATATCTTTACACCAGCGGAGGGGAAGGACTGGGCGATGGTTTGGGGATGCCAGCCCTGGGTTAAGGATCTTCCGTATGCCAATGCAGCCAGCAAGTACAACTTCAAGCATGGGGAATCTGGGAAGCTGACCCTTGAGTTTTTCGTCACTCCGTTTGATTATGCGCCGTCGGATCCAGCCAGAGCGATTCAATCGCAATTGAAGGAAAACAATAGGCTAGGAATGTCATGGGCGATCCTGGATTACGATGATGAAAAGGCGAAGACATTTGGTGCTTTTTGGAATCTTTCCCATAAGACCACCATGTACGGAAACGCATCGGACTTGGTCGCATTCCGACTGATGCCGTTGGAGGCAGCGTTACGCAAGCCGATTGATGCGGATTGGGGGTTTCATGTTATCAGTCGAGTAGATCGAATGGTGGCTTTTCACGATCAATCTTATGGCGACATCAAGTCATGGAAATGGGACTTTGGTGATGGAACGACATCCACCGAACGCAATCCGACGCATCGCTACGAGAATGCTGGCGAATTCGTAGTGATCTTGGTAGTCGAGGGCCCTGACGGGAAGGCTCGACGATCGAAAGTATGGGACGTCACTTTGCCGTAGTGAGTTACTTGAATTAGTACAATGCCCGAGAACGCTATTTTCGACTCTTCGGCTAGCGGTTAAGATAACGGCATAATCGTCCGAGTAGATGAAGTGTTATTGACGGGCTCATAGCTCAGTTGGACAGAGCAACGGATTTCTAATCCGTAGGTCGTAGGTTCGAGCCCTACTGGGCCTATTTTCGGGGTCATCCCTACCCCCCAAGACACCATCAGAACCCTGCAAAACGCAGGGTTTTGTGGTTTCATCACTTCTGCTGATGGTTTCCGGATTGCTACTGACAAGGGGACCGGTAAGGGGACGGGATTCAATAGCTTTCTCCCAGTGTTCATCCGTCACTTGCAAATAGTGCTTTTCGGCCACCTTGCCGGAATGGCCTAACCACTTGTTCACGACATGATCGGGATAATCTTCTTGCAACTCCGTTCTGCAAGAGGATCGCAGATTCACAAATAGCTTTGGCCACGGCGCAACGCCGGCACTCAACAGAATCCTCATGAATTGTGTTCGAAGGTTTGCCGAACCGCCCCGATACCGACCGACACAATAAACCGCACCCTCGGGGGCAGCTTCCCATGCTTCTTCAAGGGCAACCCGAATCTCAGGGAACATCGGCAAGAATCGCAATTCAGTTTTTACAGCCTCAATACGCAGGCGGCCAGCATTCCAGTCAACATCAGTCCAACGCAGCCCCAAAACCTCACTGGGGCATCGCAGGCCACCGAACCGACTCAATGCGAATATCAAACGCCAATCAGCGTCAGGGCAGGCCTCAGATACCTTACCAGCAACATCACGGATTATAAAAAATTGGCGTTCGGGGTTACATTCCGAACCGCCTTTCATTTCTGCAAACGGGCTCACGGTTAGCAATCGATCACGAACCGCATGTTAAAACATCGTTTTGGCTTTCTTGCCATGCTTTGACACTGTTGCGATGGCAAGCCCTTTGTCCGACAACATCCACCGCTTCCATTGATCAGCATCGGCCAATGTAATTGACTTTAGTGGATGCGACTGACTAAAGAATTCAACCAGTAGCCGCTTGGTTTGCAGGTAACACGTAATCGTATTCGGTTTAACGTCCGTTCGGCTCTCAATGTATGCCATCAAGAACGGACCCAATAGCCGGCCGGCATCCGTTGTTAGTTTTGCCGACGTAGGATCAGCAAGCCCCCAGGCCACTAGGTTTTCACGTAGCTTGCCATCAACACTCGCCGCCCATGCCACAGCATCCGCAGCCGCTCCCACGTTGTTTGATTTCGCTTGGGCAAGATCATCACAATATCGGGCCACAATATTAGCCAAGCGTTCAGTTTTTTTACCCAACCCAGGTAGATAGATTTCACGTTGTCGTTCGTCGACGTAAAAACGAATTCTAAAGCCTTGCCGGCCAGCAGAATCCAATTTTGTAACACTAGCCATCTCATCAACTCCCATTTTTTGTTGAACCCATATGTGAATATTAAAAGCCACGACAGCCAGTATGGGTAACTGGTTTTCGGCTCATGATTTCCTAGTCGCGGCAGCCATTAGCATAGCAGCCTCAACCTTCCAGGTGCATCAAGAACGAGCCGAGCATCCTTGATAAACAGCTTGATGCCAACCAGTTGCGGTCACAAGCAGAATTTAATCCGCCCAAAACCTTCCGCAGAATACGCAGAATTCAATTCTTAGAAATAGAACTGACCCGTTGAGTGTTTTCTGCGGAAGCTTTTCCATCAATTTGTCACGGCGTCATTCCAACTCTCTCTCACGGACTCGAGGTTCGACAACGATATCTGCATTTGCGGTCGAATGAGTTGGCGCAGCAGGTCCGCGAGCAACCGCTGGGTTTACTGCATACAACGGACTTGCTTTCCTTCCTGGGCCAGGCCTCTCGGCAGCCGCGATGGGTCGAATCCATCCACGCTCGACCAACAATTCGAGAGCATGGTCCAGCTTTTCGGGCTCACGATCGAACCGACTCCTCGCATGGTTCTGTACATTACGCCGCGAAAACTCACGTCGCCCGCTTTCGCGGATCCATCGCAACACATACGCTGCATCGCTCAGTCCGCTCCCCGTTTTCGTCATCAGACCAATCACTGCCTCTGCATGAGACACAGACCATCTTGCAATCCGTATCGCCGACTCAATCACCGCTAAGCTAATTGGCTCACTCCACGGTTCGACCGAGTCAGTTTCGACGATATGCAAGATCGCCGCTAGCCGCGCCGTCAGCCCGGCGAGCTTGCCACCCCAGTCCTCCAGATCGTGCAAACGTCCATTTTCGCCCAACCAGCTCTCAACCTCGCGTTGCCAATCGCAAAAACGCTTTGATGCTTCGTCGCTGATCGAGAGTAACCTGGGCTGATCTCCATCGGGCTCGATTGCTGCCAAACGTCGCACCAACGCAGAATAGCGATCGGTTAAACAGGCGCTAACCGGTGCCGTGTTTATTTTCCGTTTTCCCAGTAGAGATTCCGGCATCGCGTACATAAACCTCGCAATCAATCCATAGCCTCGAAATTGACCGTTTTCTGACATGTTCCTAATTACTTCTGGCTGAATGGCGTAAGCCAGTGTCAAACAACATTTATTTACTAAGATTGACCCTCGTCCGACTCGATCCACACGCAAATCATCCCCAGCATGTCCCTTTAAAAAACAATCAAGATTTGCCCCCCCGGCCGAATACCTACCGCCCATCACGCTAAATATCCCGCCCTCGGCGCCCGCACAGACCAACCGACCTCCTTGCGCCGCTAACGTCATTTCGACAGCCTCAGGCGTTGCATCATCGACTAGCAACTTCGGCAATATCGCCACTGGCAGTGCGGCCAATTCCGCGGCTAACGCCGCTGCCTGATGAAACGCTTGCTGGCATTTATCGCCACCTTTCGACGCTGTTTTTTCCAGCTCTTTTAGCTTTGCCTCTTTTATGCGTCGCGCCGAGTCTGTACTACCAACTCTGGGTTTCGCATCCTCGATCAATTTATTCTCGAGCTCACGAAGAGGGGCGAGCGCCGCTGAAAACACAGCCGACTTTCTGTTTGCGGGCTCAAGTAGGCAGGCAACGTACAGGTTTACCGGCTCACGCCAACTTGGCCCTGCCACTATTTCGAGTCGACGGGCGACTGTTCCCGAACAAACTGCTAATACTAGTAGACTGGGTAGGTCTGCAGGCACTTGATATGCCTCTGCCGTTGCAAGCACCCACGCATTGAGGGGCTCAGGTAACGCATCAACGGGGAAGTGAGGCAGCCGTGGACAGTCAAAGCTAATTGGCTCGGGCCAGGGTCCATCCATTTGTTCAGTTCTCAGCAAGTAACCGCGATTGCCATTGCCCTTATCGGCGTCTGCGACCTTATGTTGTATTTCACGTTCGGTCCACAGAGGAATACAATTAAGGTTGTAATCGGTTTGGAGTAATTGCACAGCAGTTTCTTGGCTCAGACCGAATCCTTGAACCATCGCCTTGGCGGCCAAAAGTAGTTTGTCTGACCTTTTTTCGCCTTCTATTGATGGGGCCATCTCTGACAAGTGTTTTTTTGCCCGCTCGAGCGTATCTGACGGTTCCAGTGTCTTGCCACTAAATACTGTAGCAACTGCCAGCGGCCTGGGCTTAGAACTCGCCGCGAAGGCCTTAAGTTGCTCAACTGACACGACCTCCAGCGGGCCATCAGGTTTGATGAACCATGATGGACGATGTGGTCTATCTTCGATTCCTTCGTGCCCAACCAATTCATCTCCTTTTCGGGCAACAGTACCAAGCACCTTACAGATTCGGGCCGCGTTAAACGTGGAGCAATCAACCTCTGCCCCATCGGTATCGAATTGAATTGCCATCGTATTCAAGACACATTTAACCAACTCCTTTGAGTCTTCATCGTTTGGTAAATCGATTCGCCAAAGCAGATACCGACCATTACCACTCATTCCTTGCAGCGGCTCTGGCCACATACTGGCTCGCATAGCCTGACGTATCGTATCCGATACTTTACTTGCCTCGAGCAACTCGCAATCCGTCGATGAAACGCCAGCGGGTCGTTTTGGGTCCATGTCCACGAACAGCCACCAACGCCGAACAATGTCCGAATCGGTAGTAGTCGATGATGCTTTATGGTTTATTCGATTTATAGCTCTTGCAAACAATGCCGGCTTGACTTGGTTCATCGTCAGATAAATTGCTGGGGGGCACAAAGACTCTAAATACCCTATGTTACTAGCCGCAATTTTGACATCGTTGAAATAACCAGAAGCTGTAGAAACGAATGTTCCACCAGGCTTCTCGGGACACTTTATCGATCGCACCTCAAACACATTTCCGGGCACGGTAAGAATTTGCAAGAACTCGGCAAAGTCGGTACAATGATTTGGATGTAGGTTCCCTGGGGTTGTAGAATGGTCGCTCATTCCGCACCCCCTTTTTCGTTTTGCAACGATAGCAATTCTGAACGTCGGTATCGACGTAATCGACCGAGTTTTACGGATGGAATCTCACCGGTTCGAGTCAGCCTCTCAATTGTTGGCACACTGCAGGCGAGTAACTCAGCCGCTCCGTGAGTATCCAGCATTGCATCGTTAGTCGCACGAGCAGCCAACTGCTCGGCTATCAAAGTCGCTAGTCGGTGAATTTCAACTGGGGATAAGCTCATTCGGCACCCCCACTTGACTCAACATCCACTTTGCGGATGGCTAGTGGTGATGTATCAGACTTTTTTGCATCCAGGACTAGGCGGTATAACCGTCTGAGTAATGCGCGTTCGATTCGCGCTTCTAAGATCTTTTTCGCGACCGCTTCGGGCGGGGGTAATTCTTCGGAAAGTGACATTCAAGGCTCCTACGTTACGTGAAGTAAAAAACGTGACGTAGCAATCTTGGATCAGTGTGGCAATAAACGAAAACAGGCGAAATCTATTCCTTGTTTCCTTGTTTCCTTTTTTTGCCACGCCCATCAAATGGCCAGGGCTTCTTAAACCGCCGCTTGAAGGATTCTCTCAGAGCATCAGAAATTGCGCTGGCCTCTAGCGAAACCCAGTCCGCAGTTAACGACTTTTCCGTAAGCAGGTCGGCGAGTTCTGGAAACGTCCGTTCTGCATCTTTCTTAAGTCCACGTAAATCAAGAAGCCAATCGTTTCGCTTTTGTTTATCGCTTCTTGGGTCTACGTTATCGCATTCAAGATCAGGATTTGCTGGGGGGATCTCCTTAGCCTCCGCGTCGATGACATTAGGGAGATCGTGAGCGATACCTGCCAGCTCGCCAGCGGAAGTGATGGAGTGACTTTGGAGAGTTTCATCGCTGAATAGGATTCTTCTTTCTTTCAGGTATGGAATCAAGTCGCGAAGGCTGGAATGTTTTTCCAAGAGTTTAGGCCAATGTTCCGATGTAACGAAGCCCCAATCGACTAATACGTGGACAACTTTTCGCAATGTGTCATCACCCTCGCGACCGAGCGAATCCATGGTTCGAGGTCCTACGTATTCCAACTCGAGATTCAGAAAATCCTGCAGGTCTGGGATTCGACGACTAACTTCTCGCGTCTTTGCTTGGTTGCGGAGTACGATCCATTCGCCTTTGTGCTTCGCTAATAATTTCTGGACAAGGATTTCTTCCCAGTCGTCTGGAGTATTCCCCGATGGGAAAACGACTCCATCGGTTGTACCCGCGAATCCTGCGACCGGTTCTAAGTCCTCAAGGTCGATTGACTCGCCGTATTGCATCCTTGGGCCGTTGAATGGCCATCGCATATCAAACCAAGGTACTTTTGTGTCACCTAGCCATACGATGTCGAATTTGCTCAATGCATTCGGGTTGAAACTTGTCATACTCTGTGTCTTACAATTTCCCTACGGCTGGGCAAGGTGTGGACAGGACCCCGGTGAAATTCAAAACCTGCAACAAGGGTCGGGGTGCCCATCTTATCGAATGTTTTTATCCCGAATTACTGTGTCGCAATATTTTTGGTCGTAATTGGCGCAAAGTGTCTGAGTCGTGCGGCCGTCTAGACTGGACTAAAACGCCCTCGCCCCAACATTTGTCAGCCTACGGCAACACCGCCAGTTATTGCGGACATGGCAAGGCTGCAAATGGTGATCGGATGCCGTCCAGGCGAACTCTGTGCGATTAAGCCCTCGATGGTGGAGCGTTCTGAGCCGGTATAGGAAATCCATTTGGGCAAACACAAGACGGCCCACCGCGGAAAGCAAAGGACAATCTACGTTGGTCCGAAGGGCCAGGCGATACTCAATCCGTATCTAGACCGTGATCCGGACATGTTTTGTTTTCGCCCTAGGGACTCAATCCGCAGACGGAGAACCGAGCATCTCAAAACTCCACTGAATCAAGGGAATGCTGTCGATCGCAGCAATACAGAGCGCATGACAAGTCGCACCATAGGCGAATCCTACACGACTCGTTCCTATGGACATGCTGTTATGCGTGCTTGCAAGAAAGGAGGTATCAAACATTGGCACCCAAACCAGATTCGGCACTCAGTTGCAACTAAGGTTCGAAAAGCATACGGCATTGAAACGGCAAGCGTCATATTGGGGCACAGCGAAGTCGGAGTAACGCAAATCTACGCCGAGTCCGATCGTGCACGAGCCGTCGCCGCTACCAAGGAAATGCTCTAAACAAACGCCCAATGATTCCAGTCTCAGTTGCTTGTTCATGCAAGTCGGGCAACTGAGCGAGACGCAAGCCTAAGTCGAGGAGCCTACTTGCCCGCGATTTCGATTGGCTCGTCAAATTGCGAGCTGAAGAATTTCGAGAACAACCGCATTCACTTCATTGACGATCTGGCGAAGATCATTTTCGCGACTTGCCAGCTGCTCTTTTAGGCTCTCGAGCATTGATCTGAGGTCGTCGGACATGACTTCGTGGTATTCGAATTCTAATCTTTCAATTTCGGTCCGAGTTCGGTTTCGGTGCTCCTCAATCGCAGTTTCCCCTCTAAGCGATCTGAAGATACGGCCTCCGCACCTTCGGAGCCTTGCATCGCCAGTGTCTAGAAGCTTATCGATCGCTTGGTCAGCTAATCGTCTATCTATCATAAGTAGCTCCGTAGTTAGTGGTCCATAAATTGAATTCAGCCGGTTCCCCACGCATCGCCGATTCGGCTGATCAGCACAACGACCGCATTGTGTGAATTACCTCTCCGCCTTTGTCACAGACATACAAATTCTATTTTAACCGATCTATCGGACGCTCTAAGTTATCTGTCGTCTAAACAACTCGATGCACCGTTGTCAATCGGACATCTAGCAACTGCTCGATGTGTTTTATTTGTACGCGGTGCTCGAGTACCGGACCATGGTACAATGGAGTCAAACTCTTATTCCACTGGAGGCAGATCTGATGTACTTACTCGCAGACGAGACTTTTCAAACGAAGACTGAAATAGAACGCCGCTGTCGGCACATCATTGACAACACGCAAGACTCTAAGCCCGTGTTTGATCGGTTTGTACCTCTCCTTGCAGACCTCTTCGCGTACCTCGACGATTGGCCGGAAAGATTAGCGACGATGAAGCACATCGTTGTACATAAGACCCCTCAAGGTGCGAGAT
>JANMHA010000477.1:0-5579 GCA_031374925.1 Pirellula sp.
CGTGCTTATTCCAATTTCCGCACCCAAGCCTAATTGGCTGCCGTCGTTGAATCGGGTCGAAGCGTTCACGACGACCGCGGCGGAATCCACCAGCGTTACAAATCGGCGAGCAGCGGACAAATCCGTTGTCATGATCGCATCGGTGTGGCGTGAACCATACTTATTAATATGCTCGATCGCTGCGTCGAGTGATTTCACGACGCAAGCACTCAGGACAGGACCGAGGTACTCGCGTGACCAGTCCGATTCGGTTGCAGCAATGGCCGTTGGGATCAATCGTTGCACTTCCTTGTCACCTCGAATCTCGATCGAGTGCGAGGCAAGTTTCTTTGCGAGCAACGGCAAAAAGCGATCGGCGACATCTGCGTGGACCAAAAGCGATTCAAGGGCATTGCAAACGCCCATTCGCTGGCATTTGGCATTTTCGATAACGCGAAGGGACATAGCCAAATCGGCTTGTTTATCGACATAGATATGGCAGTTTCCATCATAGTGCTTAAGCACTGGCATCGTCGCTTCCGCAACGACTCGCCGAATGAGGCTCTCGCCACCTCTAGGAATCACCAGATCGATCCATTGCGACAGCTTGAGGAAATGACCAACCGCTTCGCGATCGGAAGTGTTTACCAATTGAACCGCATCGGAAGGGACCCCAAAATCAACCGCAGCATTTTGCATGACTTCAACGATCGCCTTAGAACTGTTTATCGCTTCCTTGCCACCGCGCAGAATGATCGCATTGCCGCTCTTGACAGCAATTCCCGCAGCGTCGGCGGTTACATTCGGTCGGGACTCGTAAATAAAGAAAATAACCCCGAGCGGTACGCGAACTTTCGAAATCTGAAGGCCATTGGGGCGTGTGCTCCCCTCGATCACTTCACCGACCGGGTCGGGCAGCGCCGCAATTTCGCGAAGTCCACTGGCTATTTGAAAGATCCTCTCCGGGGTCAAATGCAAGCGATCGATTTCGGAATCGGTCAATGCGTATTGATGTGCGTTGTCTAGATCGGCCAAGTTTGCAGCGATTATTTGCTGCTGCGATTGTTCCATTCGGTTGGCGGATTCGACCAGCCATCGGTTTTTTACCACCCCAGAAAGCCCCGCCAGCAACCTAGACGCGGCGTGGGCTCGGCTGGAGACACCAGCACAATAGCTCGCCAAGTCATTTTCGGTAGCGGTGGTCATGTGTTTGGAATAGGAAAACGGGACTCGGCCCTAGTGTAAAACGGCACTTCCTGCCGTTTTCGCTTGCAAATAACGGCTACTAGAACCGCGTCACCCTCGGAGTATCGAAGAATACTCCTTTCAGGTCAATGTTAAAAAAGATAGCGAATCATTGCTCGACGATCGATCTGCGATCGCAAATTGTCAGATTGTTTGTTTGCTGGTAAGATTTGAGCCCGTCGTGTTACCACTGATTTATTGCTCGCATACCCGCGAAAATCGATGACCAAGCATATTTTTGTAACTGGCGGTGTCGTTAGCTCCATTGGAAAAGGGCTCACCAGTGCCTCCATCGGAATGCTGCTAGAAGCTCGGGGACTTCGAGTTCGCATGCAAAAGCTAGACCCCTACATCAACGTCGATCCAGGGACTATGAGCCCGTATCAGCATGGCGAAGTTTACGTGCTGGATGACGGCAGCGAAACCGACTTGGATTTGGGGCATTACGAACGATTCACCAGTGGTCCGTTGACTCGCGACTCCAATTATACTACCGGGCAAATCTATTTGCGAGTGATCGAAAAGGAACGTCGTGGCCAATTCTTGGGCAAAACGGTGCAGGTTATCCCGCACATTACCAACGAAATCAAGGAATCGATCCTCCGGCTAGCGGACAGCAACACCGATATTGTGATCACAGAAATCGGCGGTACCGTCGGCGACATCGAAAGCTTGCCGTTCCTCGAAGCCATACGACAGTTCCCGCAAGACGTCGGACGTGACAACTGCTTGTTCATTCACCTTACTCTTGTGCCCTACCTCAAGGCCGCTGCCGAAATCAAAACCAAGCCAACGCAGCATTCCGTCGGTCTATTGCGTCAGATCGGGATCCAGCCTGACATGTTGATTTGCCGATGCGAAAAGAGCATCTCGCGAGAAGAACGCGAAAAGATTGCTCTGTTCTGCAATGTCACCTTGGAAGCGGTCATCGAGGAATTGGACAAAGACTTTTCTATTTATGAAGTCCCTCTTTCGTTGCGGGACCACAAGCTCGATGAATTCGTGATGAAGCGTTTTCATTTGACCGGCCAGCCCCTTCGATTGGACGCGTGGGACAACATGATGTTCGCCCTTCGCAATCCCAAGCACGAGATCAGCATCGCGGTGGTCGGCAAGTACGCTGAACATCGAGATGCTTACAAGTCGATTTACGAAGCACTTGATCATGCGGGTATCCAACATCGAGCTCAGATACGCATCGTTCCTATTCAGAGCAGCGAAATCGAAGAGGAAGGACCGGAACGCTTGCTGGCTGGCTACGACGGGATTTTGATTCCAGGCGGATTCGGTGAACGCGGCGTCGAAGGCAAAGTGCAATCGATTCGATACGCCAGAGAACGGGACATTCCATTCTTTGGTATTTGCTTAGGCATGCAGTGTGCGGCCATGGAATTCGGTCGCAACGTTCTTGGACTCGAACGCGCGAACTCTACGGAATTTGACAAGGACACACCCAACCCGGTTATCTGCTTATTGGATGAACAACGCAACGTCACCAACTTGGGCGGGACGATGCGGCTAGGGGCTCAACCATGCTTGTTGACCAACGAGTCTGCAGCCCAGTTGGCATATCAATCGGACCATGTTTCGGAACGTCATCGCCATCGATATGAATTCAACAACGTTTTTCGGAGCCGATTTGAAGCCCACGGCATGCGATTTTCCGGCCAAAGCCCGGATGGAAGTTTGGTGGAAATACTGGAACTGCCATCGCATCCGTTTTTCCTGGCGGTTCAATTCCACCCCGAGTTCAAGAGCAAACCAACCCAAGCCCATCCATTGTTCGCGGCCTTCGTCGGCGCAGCCGTCCAAAGACGAGCAGGCCGAAAGCAACGAGCGGCAGTAGCAGGCTCAGCCGAACCTACGGATCATAGCACGATTGTTTAGAACCATGACCGTCTCTAACGAGACCATGTTCGCTACCGCTGGGTTCATTCCAGGACGAGCCCGAATGGAAGGCGTTTGCGTCAACGCTTATCAGCCTGATTCGCAGGCAGTTCATTGATTTGATCCTTGCCTTTTCGTTTTTCGGATGAGAACGCGAGCAGGCGGTCGATCTGAGCCTCGTCCAGCCATACCATCGCCGAGCTTTGCATAGCAAGGTAGACCACCATAATGCGATTACGCTTGATGGCACTTCGTCGCAACTCCACTTTTCCCCAGGGAACCAACATATCCATCACTGCGACTCCGTTTTCAAAAAACTCGACGGTGCTCGGATGAATCCGCCATCGCAGAAAGCGAATGCCGTTCATGAGAAAGATTGGTGGGCCCAACAAGTTGGACAGAAACATTATGCCGTACCAAACAAGCGTAAATCGATTGACACTCGATTTCGATGAAATAAGCAAACTTAGAAAGGCGGTTATGAACAGTTGCGATGCAACCGAAATAAAGATACTAAAAAACGTATGGACAAGTGCCCATGTCCGGGAATGGCTTTCCGTGCAGCTCCCAATAGCGAGCAAAGTCCCGCTCCTTTCAAGTAGTCGCTTGCGCCGTCGAGACACAAACGCCACCATCAATGCAATGTCTATTGTTTGAAAGCTGACAACAACGATGAGGGCATTAAAAAGTGCCGGAGGCAACTCTCGAACAAACGGTGTCGCAATTGCGAGAACCAACGCGACTAACACTAACACCAAAAACAACTCAGAAATGGAGAATTGCTGCGGGTCCAGTTTCGGCTTTGGCGATTCACCAGTTTTGACTTCGTCGATCAGTGGTGCAATCCGGTTACTCCAATTCTTCAAGTTCTGCTTCTTGGCATGTCATTACTTTTGAACTTCAACGATGGTCTAAAACGATTCTTCTGAACTTGGAAAAGTCCCCTTCTGGACATCTTGGCAGTACTGACCAACTGCTTGTGCTGCGGCGCTTCGAAGATCAGCGTATCGACGAACAAACTTCGGCACGTAGCCACTATTCCAACCAAGCATGTCGTTGGTCACTAGAACTTGACCATCACAATGAGGTCCAGCCCCAATTCCAATGGTTGGAATGCTCAATTGCTCCGTAGCGAGTTTGGCCAAATCTGGCGGAACGCATTCGATCAATACGCAAAAGGCACCGGACTGCTCGGCCGCTTTGGCATCCGTTATCAATTGGTCCGCATCCCTTTGTACGCGGTAGCCGCCTAGCGCATGAACACTCTGCGGTCGCAATCCAATGTGCGCAATCGTCGGGATGCCAGCGTCAACGAGCGCGCGAATCGCAGCTGCCTGCTGGTGACCACCCTCCATCTTGACCGCCTGGCACTGTGTCCGTTTCATGATGGTCGCGGCGGACTCAACGGTATGCTCTATACTCAATTGCCCAACCGGAAATGGCAAATCGACTACCACCATAGCCCGGTCGGTGGCCCGGGCAACCATTTCGCCATGGTAAAACATTTCTTCCAGAGTGACCGGAATGGTCGTCGTTTTCCCCTGGACCACCATTCCTAGCGAATCGCCAACGAGGATGCAGTCTACGTTTGCTTCATCCAGCATTTTGGCGGTTGGGTAATCGTAGGCCGTCAGCATGGTGATGCGTTGCCCTTTACGCTTCATCGATTGCAGCGTCTTGACCGTGACTCGCTGGGGTTTGTCATTCATCGTCGGGGCAAAATCCTGGGTTTTCGGCGTTTTTTCAAAATCCTAAGTAAGTCGATTAGCGATAGGTCCACCAACTTATCCTAGCCAACAAGAAATCAAAATGGGGACGGCACGTTGATTCCAAGTTTATTGCACGAAGGCTTGGCAAAATGAAGCTTCCTCCCCCCCCCGCCAATCCAAGATTCCCGCCATCATGAAATGACGTCGATTCTTGATCCAATCCACCACCGGGCTCGCCGCAACGCATTTGATCGCTAGGTCAACCAGGCTAAACGCGACTGCCTCTCAAGAACCGCAACGGGTGGTCATTGGCATCCCTTGGGGAACGTGGCCCATCGAACCGATCGCGTAGTTCATTCGCAGAGTAGCGACGGCCGTCGAATCGCGTGACGAAGGGGTTCTCCACGGTGGTTTGGAAAGACACGTTGCAAGAGGGTTTCATCTACACCAACCGTCAGTCGGCGCAGCGACTGACCCTCGTGGATCCGTCGCTCCGCGACGGATGCCCTCTTTGCCGAATCGTCACAGGATAATCGGTGGTCGTCTACCGTCGAATCACGCGAAGAAGGGGTTCTCCACGGTGGTTTGGGAAGACAAGAAGCAAGAGGGTTTCATCTACACCAACCGTCAGTCGGCGCAGCGACTGACCCTCGTGGATCCGGCGCTCCGCGACGGATTTCCACTTTTCCGGAAAGTCACCGGATAATAGGTGATCGTCAACCGTCGAATCGCGCGACGGAGGGGTTCTCCACGGTGGTT
>JANMHA010000002.1:0-2902 GCA_031374925.1 Pirellula sp.
AAAACCTCACGGCGTAATTTCCAGTTTTCTATTTGTTTAGGTGTTGTGAGCAAAAATGGCCAAAGAGGTATTTGAACGCAAAAAACCCCACTGCAACGTAGGCACTATCGGTCACATTGACCACGGCAAGACCACCACAACAGGTGCTCTGCTGGCAGTACAAGCTGCAAAGGGATTGGCAAAGCCAAAGTCCTATGCCGATATTGCAAAGGGCGGTACAGTTCGTGACGCTACTAAGACGGTGACAATCGCCGCTTCGCACGTTGAGTATGAGTCGGAAACCCGACACTATGCTCACATCGACTGCCCAGGTCACGCTGACTTTATTAAGAACATGATCACCGGTGCCGCACAGATGGACGGCGCGATTTTGGTCGTTAGCGCTGCTGACGGACCGATGCCTCAAACCAAGGAACACGTTCTTCTCGCTCGCCAGGTTGGCGTGCCTGCAGTGCTCGTTTTCCTCAATAAGTGCGACTTGGTCGACGACGAAGAGTTGCTGGAGTTGGTTGAGCTCGAAATTCGCGAACTTCTCACCAAATACGGCTTTCCAGGCGAAGAAACTCCAATCGTTCGGGGCAATGCAAAACTCGCTTACGATAAGCCTGCAGACCCAGTCGCTAGCAAGTGCATCAGCGATTTGATCGCTGCCATCGATGCCTTCATTCCGCAGCCCGCTCGTGAAGAAGACAAGCCGTTCTTGATGGCTGTCGAAGACGTCTTCTCGATCGAAGGTCGCGGAACCGTAGCTACGGGTCGTATCGAACGCGGAATGATCAAGGTTGGCGAAGAAGTCGAAATCATCGGTTTGATGGACGAAAAGAAGAAGACAACCGTAACGGGTGTCGAGCAGTTCCGCCGCGAAATGAAAGAAGGCCGAGCTGGCGACAACGTTGGCTGCCTCCTTCGCGGTGTTCGTCGTGAGGACATCGAACGCGGCCAGGTTTTGGCCAAGCCAAATTCGATCACCCCACACAAGAAATTTGAAGCCGAAGTTTATTGCTTGAGCAAAGACGAAGGCGGACGTCACACGCCTTTCTTCTCAGGATATCGACCTCAGTTTTACTTTAGAACAACGGACGTGACCGGTACAGCTAATTTGGTTGATGCCGAAATGTGCATGCCTGGCGACAACGTCAAGCTGACCGTCGAACTTCAAAAGACAGTCGCAATTGATGCTGGTGTTCGCTTTGCTATCCGTGAAGGTGGCAAGACGGTCGGATCCGGCGTTGTTACCAAGATTGTTGAGTAGTTTATTGAATTGGGTTCTTTTTAACGAAAGTACTTGAACGGGAGGGCGTCGCCCGAAAACAGGGCGTCGCCCAAAAGTGGGGTGTTTCCCCGCGGCCAAGTTTGTTAGGAGCGTAGCTCAATTGGCAGAGCACCGGTTTCCAAAACCGGGGGTTGCGGGTTCGATTCCCTCCGCTCCTGTTGAGTAATTTCAATTTCATCATCCACAGAAAAAGCATGGCAACTGTATCCGAAGATTCAGCATCTCGCCGCTCGCTCATCAGTGAGCTGTTTGCCGGGTCGCTTTACAAAGCTCGGCAGGGACGCATCGTCCGCCAAGTCACCTGTTTGGCGCTCTGGCTAACGATGTGGCTGGGCGGCTGGCAATTGTTTGAGACTCTGGGGTCCTATAGCTATAGCGACTGGTCACCATCTGCGACACGATTGCTGCTGCAGGGACGTTATGTATTCCCTGTGCTGTTGGTGGCGTTAGGCATGTGGTTCGCTTTTCGCTTGGTAAATTGGCCCAAATTCGCTGATTTTCTGATCAGTGTTGAGGCCGAAATGACAAAGGTTTCATGGCCGACCAAAACAGAGCTTTACAGAGCTTCGATGGTCGTTATATTCACGATGGCTTTTTTGGCATTGTTGTTGTTTGCTTACGATTTGATCTGGCAAGCGATTTTCGATGGCATTGGAGTTAGTTAATTTTTTTGGCTGGGTTGTCAGCGAATGGCTGGCCTCCCCAACAAGCCAGGAGAATGGCCTGCAGACGACTTCCGCTGTGCGTAAGCACCGCGATTTTCCGTCTGGTTTGGTTGTTCGTTAAGACTGGCGCTAGGTTTTCGAGTGAACATTTCCACACAATCCGATTCTGAATCCGCTGACGCTGGAGATATGCGTTGGTACATTTTGAAGGTTCAGTTCAACCGCGAAGATACCATTCGCGCTGCTTTGGAGAAGCGAATCCGCTTGTCCAGTCTCGGGTCGATGTTTGGCGAAATTCTCGTCCCAACAGAAGACGTGGTGGAATTTACACGAGCCGGTAAGCGCCGTGTCGTAAAGCGCAAACTCTATCCAGGTTACTTGGTGATCAAAATGATCATCAACGATGACACTTGGTTCCTGGTCCGTGAGACCAGTGGAGTTGGTGATTTTACCGGTTCTGGTGGCAAGCCCACACCGATGACAGACTCAGATGTTGAGCGAATCATCAAAATGGCTTATCCCGACGCTGATGACGAACAAGTACCCAAAACCACGATTCCATTCCGATCTGGCGATCAAGTGCGAGTGAAGGAAGGAAACTTCCAGAGTCTCGAAGGCGAGGTCGACAGAATCGACGAAGCCAATGGGCGTGTGACCGTGATCATTAGCATCTTTGGTCGCAGCACTCCAGTTGAATTGGACCACTGGCAAATCGAGTCTCTCTAACGCTGCAGTTCAAACTTCTAACCGTGTCGGTTCGACGTTTGGAGATCGCCTTCGAGAGCAACAATCAAAAGTAATCGGGTTTTAATAGAGTATTGAAACTCAACATTCAGTATCGGTGACAGAAGCGGACACAAGGTTCACTATCAATGGCCAAGCAAGTCGTAGGACAAGCAAAATTTCAAGTACCTGGAGGCAAGGCGACGCCCGCACCTCCAGTTGGTACTTCATTAGGTAAATT
>JANMHA010000012.1:0-22519 GCA_031374925.1 Pirellula sp.
GTTGGAGCAAGCGGCCAAGCGTCGCGTTCGGAGCCAGCTTAGGAAGTCAATGAAGGGGTAACCCGGGTTGCCGTTGGGTCAGGCGGGCAGGGCTCGGCCTCGCCAGCCGGAAAGTCTCCCGCCGCCTCGTGTACGCTTACTTCCGTAGAACTATCTTTGTTGCGATTCTGCTTGTCGCTAGTACTGCGACGTCCATTTTTTCAGGTTGCTTTCACTACAAGTGGGGGCACCCCCACAATTCGATCGTTGGTGGTTATCAGCACCCCGTTGCAGAATTTGGCAAGATATTGGTTGGACTGCCTGGGCTTCCAGCATCTGACATGCTCAATCATTTCGCATGGGGCCTCAACACAGTCGGTTCAATTTTCGCCGTATGGCTAATTGCAAGATGCAATCTTTGGCAAACCGTGCTGGGTCGTCTGAGAGCATTGACGTACCTTGGATTCTTCTTGCTCGGATGTGCAATTGGCGATTCCGTACAGCGTCTGATACATCAACTCAAGCCAAACGGATTACCACCAAGCGGATTCGGCTTTTCCCAACCCTTCGATGGCCCATTGAAATCGACCGAATACCGGGAACACGGTTGGATGACTATTCGTTGCTGTTGGCAGAGAGCCTAATGCTTGCCACAGTTGCCTGGGTTTTGTTTCCGCTTTGGGTCGGCCTTCGCTTCTGCCTGACCGAGACTGAGCACGGCACATATCGAAAGCCAAGGTTTTTCATATCGACCATTTTGCTTTGGACTTCAGCATTGGGCGGCCTCCTTGGATGCACGCAACTGCTAACTTGGTGGGCCGCTCCAAGTTCCTATCTGAGCCGTTACACCGGCACGGAGGCAATTTTTGACTTCATTTTGCTTCGTATTCCAAGTTGTTTCTTAACCGGAACTTGCGTTCTGGCCATTGCTTTTGCTTGGTCGCTCCATTGGTTCCAACATCTTGCATTGGTAGGCTGCGCGATTTTCGCGGACGGTATGGGACATCATTTCGTCTATTCGTCATTAGCGGCAACTTTTGCAGTTCCAGTCCCCACTAGCGACGCGTTCACCTCCCACCCCCTCTTGTACTGGAGCTATATTCTGGGGCGAGGATTTGTAGCGTGGGCTGGATTTGGAGTCGCATATCGATTCGGCTTAAGTTTGGTACTTCCGCCGCTATTCGCTAATACTGCTCCACTGAGATAGACGGTCATTTGTGGAAAGCGTCGTACTCCTGCAGGATCGGACTAGCCAGCAACCTAGCAGCTACCAGCGTCTACTATTTCCACTGGTTGGACTGAGCTTCCTATCCACATGTGGACATAGCCGTAGCCAGGATCTAGCAGTTTTCCACCAAACAGTTCGTGACGACTGTGGACGTTGGCGTTGGCTGCTTGCCGGAGTCGTGATACTTCGGATAGACTGAAACGACAAGAGTTCATTTCTTTTAGTCGACAACGGTGAACCAGTTGGCAGATTCCGTCGAAGTAACCTTCACTATAACGCGTGATGAATACGTCCGTGCCATGCGGCGGTACTATAAGCACAAACTCCAGTGGAAGCGTGATCTCGTTGGGGGCGTTGTCGCGTTGGGCGCTGGAATCTACTGCTTGCAAACGTCGACATTGTTGCCATCGCTCGCCTGGTTGTTTGTGTTCGCAGGTTGTTTCTTGCTGGCGCTCCTCTTGTATGCCATATTCCTCTTGCCCCACATGATCTATCGCTCCCAACCAAAGCTCAAATCCGAATATCGACTGCGATTCCTGGATGAAGGAATCGGATTTCAAACCGATGAAATCGACGCACAATTGAAATGGACGATGTACCACTCGTGGATGCGTGACGCAGATTTTTATCTCTTGTATCACGGAAAACGCGACGTATCCGTTATTCCCCGACGAGCGCTAAAGGATAATGCAGACAAAAACCTTGGCGAATTGCTACGAAAGCACATTGGGGCGGAGGCACGCTTCGGATGACGAGCGCGAAATGAGCTAGACCACAACGCTGGGGACATGTCCGTAGCCGAGATCCTGCAGCTTCCACAAGTTGGACCAAAACAAAGCGGACATTGGCTACAGCCGATTAGACTACTCCGGTCGTCGACCTCCTCGCATTGCTGTAGAATAAAGTCGAAAAAGAGGACAAGAATCGACAGAACTGAGGGGAACATGATGACTATGCAACGAAACCAGGTCTCGCCGGTGGTCAGTTCCATACCCTCTCTGCAATAACAGGGACGGTCATCCGACGGTGCATTATGACTGCTGCTCAAAGTGCGGTCGATTCAGCGAAGCGAGCTTAACCTGCTCCGCATTGCTACTGCAGGGATGGATTGAACTTCGTTCGATTTACAACTCGGATCGGAAAGAATGTCCATGCAGACCATCATTGATAACTACGCGCGACAATACCGTTGGCGTTCCTGGCAGATCGTACTTGATGCCTTGTCAATCAATGACGGACAAATTGTATTGGATCTTGGTTGCGGAATTGGCGACTTGGCATCTGACCTTTCGATGCGAGGTGCGCGTGTGATCGGCATAGATGGCAATGATGACTTCCTGGAATTCGCCCGAAGTCGGTCCATCAAGAACGCGGAATTTCTAGCTGCGAATCTTCAATCATTCAGCGAGCCGAATTTGCGTGCGGACGGAATATGGTCAAGTTTTACCGCAGCTTATTTTCCTAAGTTTGATGAGACACTAATTGCTTGGGCAAAATGTTTGCGGCCTGGTGGTTGGATTGCACTCACGGAGATTGACGACCTTTTCGGACACGATCCACTTTTGGAACGAACTCGATTGCTGCTAGACAACTACGCCAAAGACTCGTTATCGAATGGTCGATACGATTTCCACATGGGGCGAAAAATCGGTCCCTTTCTAAGACGGGCTGGTTTTGTGGTTGAAAAATCTATCGCGTTGCCGGACCTAGAATTAAGTTTTGCAGGTGTTGCGAGATCTGACGTCATCGACGCGTGGAAGTCGCGATTCGAAAAGATGCATTTGCTTCGTAGCTTCTGCAACCAGGAATTTGAAGCTGTCCGAGACGATTTTATTGATTGTCTTTCACGCGAAGAGCACCGATGCAGCGCGAGAGTGCAGTGCTGCATCGCCATAAAGGGAATCGATAGCGAGAAATAGGCCGCGAACAAGCTGTATTGTGAACATAACCCTAGTGCCAACGTCCGTTTCCTTCCGACAGGCTTTCGCCATTTCCACAAGTTTGTTTGAAACAATGTGGACGATGGAACTAGCTGATTCGACGAGGTCCGCTACATCGGATAGACTGTAGCTGCTGGCGGCGGGGAATGGGTTGGAGCGAGCAACCATTTCGGTTTCGCTTCGATACTGTTGGGATGGATTGCTCTTCCTTTTTGGTCAACGTGCGATCACATGACTGAATCATCACCCAATAACAAGTTTGTTTGGAAGCGATTCCGAGGGATTTTGGTCGCAGCAATTCTGATTACATTTGTTGGTTTTTTATGTCACTATCGCAGTTATTTCCGGAGCGACTCGCTCACACTTTGCGACGTGACGCTAACTACTGATGAGGGGCTTCTGTCATTACAGATCCCTTTGACTCGATTGGCTGCATCACAGAACCCGACTTCCAAGTTCCTTATCTACCATCGTAGTTCCACCGGATGGAACTTCGGTGGAATGGCAGCGAAATGTCCGCTCCGAACTTGGATGTCAATGTTGAATGCGACTCGCTGCGAGGGCGCGATGTGCGCTGGATTTGGTTACTGGAAAGGGGCATGGCAATCTGAATCTCGACCGGGAAGTTTTACCGTTGTATTCGCGCCTCTCTGGTCGGTAGCAGTGCTGATATTCGGCGTTTACTCTGCTTTTCATTTTCGACTATTGCGGTTCGGAATTCGCACTCTGTTCGTGACTACCGCAGTATGTGCGGCTCTATCGTGGCTAGTGACAATGCATGATTCCACGTAAAAGGGAATCACGCTGGCAGATGCCGAACATCCATCAATGAGTTACGAGGGTGGAAACTTGATTCTAACGTTCGTCGATTGGCGCGAACGTTCTGTTCGTGTGACCTTTCGCGGCGTGTGCCGATTCGAATGGTCAGATGAACCGGATGACTACTTTGACGGTGAACCTCATGATCGTTTTTTAAGCGTAAGCGTTGTGCATTTGGCAAAAGCAACAGGAGCGAATAGTGTATCCTATCACTTGTTTATGGGCTTCCTGGAGAGATAACCGACTGACATGGCGACCAAACATGAGAGTGCACCTGATCTTCGGTGGACGTTTTCACTGAAGTCGTTGATGATTCTGACAATGTGTGTTGCGGTGGCGTCCCCCATGCAGGAAGCTGCTTATCAGCGTAATCTGCAGGCTGTGCAGCTCTACGTTCAACACGGAGCCTATCTGGACTACACGGAAAAAGATGGTTTTACGCCATTCAACTATGCCGCAATGGCATCGCATTGGGACATTGTCGAGTTTCTATTGCGAGCAGGAACAAATCCGCACCTCGTTGACGCCACCGGTAGGTCGGCATTGATTTACGCAAGTGAAGCTGGTCAAGCCAAGGTTGTACAACTGATACGTGAACTAGGACCGCCCGAACCAGACCACTCAATGTAAGTTATTGCGACGGGCCTCCAGTTGTACGCTGACGATGAAACACGGATTTGGATTCTTTAATCCGTGTTGATCGGTGTAAGTCCGTGGCTAACAACTGTTGGAGTGCGTGCAATGGACTCATGGGTCTAATATCATCTGTCGACCGGATTCCAATCACATGGACTTTACCGGAGTTCCTGTCGGACATCATTGCGACCACCTGATGGATAGGCTGAAAAGCGATGGAACATATAAAGGATTAGATTCTGCGTCGTTGTTCTAGGGAGCAGCTTATTTGTGCCGCAGTGTGGTTTGCTGGAGCGTGGTACGCTTCATCATCACTTGGCAAGTTGGAAACGGCTCCCATTTCATCGTTGTTGATCGTCCTGGTAATGCCAGCGGCATGCTTTGCTCTTAGTGTTGTTCTCCTTGACACTGGCATTTACTCGCGATTGTCCTTGTTCACTAGATTTGCGTTGTATGCGGCAGTACTGCCCGTCACACTCGGAACATTTTTTTCGTTTTGGACCGTTCGGGAGCTGTTTGGAGAAAGCTTTCAAAACGCTTCGATTCCTTGGAAAAGCTTCGCTGCATTGGCCGCGTTTACCCTCCGGACGAGAGGTACCAAAAACTATTTCCATGACCTTTCCTCCTTGGCGCAAACTTAAAGATTTCGAAATTGCGATACTGTCTCAAATGCAATTGGGCATTCGGTCTGCTTCCAATCCTCGGTGGCGTTTTCGGATTTGGCGGCTGCATTTTTGCTGCCTCAATGATTGAGTCGCGAAACACAGCAACAGAATCGATACTTTCATATGGTCAACAGTTCGGGCTCATTTCATTGCCCACCTGCACAATGATCGGCGCTGCGATTGGGCTTGGGTTCGCCTTTTCGGTAGCACGCCGATACAAGGTTTCAATTCTCCTGCTTTTGCTTGTTTCGCTGGCGGGTTGGACTCTGAACAACTCGTTCTGGAACGATCAGGTCGCACGGTATGGACGAGATCCGTCGGAAGCTGTGCTATACTATCCACCACTTGCGATGTCCGGACTTGCATTTATTACGGCCGTGCTCGTTGCGTTCGTCGCCGCAAGCTTCGGATAGACTGGAGCGGATGGAGGAAGCATTGCTTAGATTTAGCCTACAAAGAGTATTCGGCTTAGTCGCCTTCATCGCAATTGCGATTTTGATCGCAGTCGAACTATGGAGATCTTCGCCGCCAACTTGGGAGACATATTCTCGGGACAGACTTAAACTCGCACTGGAAGGTGGTGACATCGTGTTGGTTTCGTTTTATGCCAATTGGGATCCGATCTGCTTGGCACATGAACGCCAAGCGATCAACTCCATTTCTTCATACAGAACGATTCGCAAGAATGGGGTTGTTACGCTTAGAGCAGACTATACGAACCACAGTCTGCATGTTGCTGAACTGATGAGCGATTGCGGAATAAGGACGGTCCCCGGATTTGCAGTTTTTTGCCCTGGGTCACCAGACGATCCAATCCTACTATCTGACCTTCCCTCCGAGGCTCAAATCATGAATGCCATTCAGGATGCTAAGCGGAAAGGGAACAGGTAGTCGAAGTGCAATGCTTGATTCGGTGTAGCAACTTGGTGGGTTTAAAGGAGTTGCCAAGTCAGAGAGAAGCAGTTCTGCGTTTTGTTTCCAGGATTCGGCCCCTTGCGAGGCCCATACTTCGTACGGCCTGCCTCTTGGCAAGTTGGTCAGCAGATCTGCTAGCTCAAGATTGGCCGATGCGAGGACGCACTTCCAATCGCGTCTCTTCCATCGCAAGCAAAAATGGGCCACAAACTTGGAACACCAAAAAAGTCTTAGGCGAATCGGCAGATATGGACGCGAAGAGCGAATCTGGAGCCCGCGTTGGATTCGTAAAATGGAAGAAGGGAGACTTTTGGGACGTGATGTGCGATCCCGCATTTGCAAACGGGCTACTATGGATTGGTACCGCCAATCCGATTGGAAAGAAAACAGAAGACGCTAGCGTCCTTGCGTGTTTCGATGCGCGGACAGGTGCTCTCCTATATCAGCACGTCAGCCCCAAAATCGGCGTCATGAGTCAGGATTGGGCAGGGACAGGAAATACGTCAACGCCATTCATCGAAGGGAACCGATTGTGGTTTTGTACCAATCGTTTGGAAGTCATCCGTTTGAATATTCTACCGCTTGTTGAGAGGAAAGGTGATCCGATTGTCGAATGGATTGTAGACCTAAAGACTCGGTTTCATGTGGTCCCGAAGGACGTTCACCTTGGTAACCGAGCAAGTCGATGCTCCATCGTTGGCGTCGATGGCCGCATCTTTGTCAACACGACGAACTCGTTCGGGTACGAGAAACAACCCAGTGTCGACCCGAATGCGCCAAGTCTTGTTTGCCTCAATCAAGATACCGGCGAGACCGTCTGGACAGACAATTCACCTGGGGCAGACATTGCACGCAATCAACATTGCAATCCTGTGATCTTTGAGCAAGACGGCAAGAACTTCGTCGCGATAGGACAAGGTGATGGATACGTTCGAGCTTTTGAGTGTGATACTGGCAAAGTGAAGTGGCAATTTGATTTAAGCACCGCAGAAGAACGGAAGGCAAAGAACCAACGCATGAAGCGACGATTGCTGACAGAGTCGCCCGTGTTCGATGGTGAACGCCTCTATTTCGTCATTGGCGATGATCGAGAGGCAAGTTACGAGCGAGGTGGCATCTATTGTATTGATCCTTTCGGAAGCGGAGATGTTAGCCGCGAAAATGACGTCGATGGGGTCGTAGCCGACAATCGCAATTCACGGTTGATTTGGGAACATACCGAATTGGAAGGCAAGAAAATACATATCAGTACGGCTGGACTTTGCGTTACATCGACACTTCTTTTTTCTGCCGATATCGACGGATTCGTCAAGTGCTTTGACAAGCGAACCGGTCAGTTGCATTGGAAGCATGATAGTCAGGCGGCTGTGATAGCTACACCTTTGGTTGTGGGTGACTCCCTCTACGTGGCTGACGAAGACGGCGATATCGAAGTGCTGAGAGCGAGCGCCGAGTATCAGTTCATTGCCAGCATGAACCATCAAGATCCGATCGAATCCTCTCCGATCTATGCGGACGATACGCTGTTTTTCGTAACGCGAAGGCAAGTATACGCAGTCGGGAAATAGCCCGATTAAGCTACTCGGGCAACGATGTGGACGTAGCCAGAGCCGGGATGTAGCTGCTTTCCTAAGGTGCATAACAACTGTGGACGTTCGCGCTGGCTCCTGCCAGACTCCAATCAAGCAAAAAATGGAAAGTTGAGCTCGGTTGGAGAGACCAACAATTCTTGGCTGACAACAAGGGCAACCGCTGTCGAATTGCAGCTGCAAGAACGTTCACAAAACCCTTATCGTTCCGGTTTCGCTAACGAGAACGGCTTTTTTCCAGACGAGATTCGACAGATTCTTGTTGGGCTGAGACGCCGCACTGCTGCTTGCTCGACGACTGCTGGATCGGATACACTGAAGTTCGCTAGCGGCGGGGAATCTTGTTGGATTGGCGTTTCAGACTTGCGATCCGCTTCGATGCTGTTGGGATAGATTGCTATTTGTTCGGCGGTATGAGGTTGAGCATGATTCTCGGTACGGATCAGAAGCTACAGGATCGACAGACGGTTGAGCCGTTCTTGATCGACTGTGCGAGCCAAGCGTTCTTGGCTGGTGACCACCGAGGTATTCTTTGGGGGCGATTTCGCCTTGAGCAAGAGCGCATCCAGTTCATCTTAGCGGGTTGCACGCTGCTAATTTTATTTCCCTCCCTAGGTCTTCAAGTGGTGGCGTTGATTAGACCAACTGTCCCGCAACCTTCGCTACAATATCTGGGGGGCACCGTTGCTCTAATAATCGGTTGTGTTTACCTACTAATCTGGAAGGTAAAAACGGTCATAGCGAAAGAACGTCTCGTCCATGACGGCAAGGTGCTGAACGGCAGCATCGTTCGTTGTAGTGGCAGAATGCGCGTGGTTGCCGTAGAAGGTGGAGCAGGCGAAAGAGCGTATTTCGTAAAAATCCAGTATCGATTCCTATCTCCTCAGGGGAGAGAAATCATCAGCCGATGGGAATGCAATCGCGACGATCTGGTTAATTATCGACTCCCCGCCGAGAGTACTGCTGTTCTGGTCTTGTATCTAAACGACAATAACTATGCCCTGTTGTAGGAGCGTGGAAAAGCAAAGTTTCGGAGCGGAACGGGGGCATGGTAATTTACTGCGAACGGGCTGGATGCGAGGCTATCTCATCCACTGTGGAAATGTCGTCGACTGTATTCATCGTGCCAACGTCCGCTTCCCTCCGACATCGTCCCATGACTGTTTCAGACGATTGTTCTCTTGATTGATCAGCTCTAGCAACTGACAACGTCTCGTAACCAAAACGGTATGTTTTTGCTCGTGATCGGACGCCATCGGCATTGCTTTTGGCTTGACGAAGGATGCAAACTGCGAAATCAATTGGGCATCGATAGGATCAGTCTTAGCGTCCAGACCGATTCCTTTTGCAAAGTCTCGCAATTGCCGTGGATTGAGTACGGCCGCATCGATTCCATGCATAGCTAAGCACCGTACCAAAAGTGTTTCGTAACCACCTGTGGCTTCCATCGCAACAAGCACTTGTTTCTTCTTCCAAACCTTGCAAAGTCCGTTGATCTCGACCTCTGTATTACCGATTTTGACACGCTCACCAGTATTGGGACGATAGATATCCAAAGTATCTTTGGAAACATAGTTAGGTAATTGTAGTCGTCGAGATTTTAAAGTGGAGTGTCCCCATGTTGCCTCCCCATATTGCACCCCTCCAACTTTGGAATGCAGATTGCTCTTGCATTTGGGACAAACTATTTCGAACATTACAACGGAGACTTGGCCGATGAGCGATCAAAATGCTATTGATTTTTTAAAGTTTTGCCGCAATTTCGACCACGCGATGCTGGTAACTCATGGCAAGGCTGGGCTAATTGCTAGACCGATGATGATTGCCGAAGTGGATGCACTGGGGAACTTTTGGTTTGCGACGGATGTCACCTCGGGAAAGGTCGATCACATCAACAGCAATCCCGATGTTTGCATTACGATGACTGGGTCCTCTGGCGATGCAACCATACGTGGCAAGGCAACGGTGATTCATGACCAGTCGAAAATCAAAGACCTTTGGAGTGAAACATGGCGAGTATGGTTTCCCGAAGGTCCAACGGATTCCACGTTGGTCTTGATTAAGGTCGATGCATTTGAGGGTGAATGCTGGTCGACTTCGGGTATCCAAGGTTGGAAGTACCTCTTCACGATGGCAACATCGTATGTTCGTGGGGTTCGACCATTGGAAGATGCAAGCGTGCATCGAGTTGTTCAGCTTTAGTGGTTTTGCTCGACCGCTTTTTGCGTCGTTCGGAGTTGTTCCAAGTCACTGGCCGGCCCGGGGCCGATGGCCAAGCTGGGTCGCAATTTCCAAATACATGGAAAGGTTCTTGTGCGACCAACCTGGCCGATTGGAAACCATCCAATATACGCCATGCGACGCGACACTTCCTCCGAATTGTGGATTTCACGCTCTTCGTCGAAATTGAAGAATTGGCATGGGAAATGCGACGAGTATTTCAGCAATCTAGCGAGGCCGACCATTGTCGGTCCCAATAACGATCAACTCACTTTAAGGGAAAATAAAATGTCGAAACTTGAAACACTTGCAGATGCGTTTTACTCGGAACTTCAGGACATTTATAGCGCGGAGCAACAGCTTGTCAAAGCCCTGCCAAAAATGATCGAAAAAGCTTGTTGCGAGAAACTTACAAGAGCCTTCGAAGAACATTTGGAACAAACGAAGGAGCATGTCAAGCGGGCAGCGGAAGCATTCGACGATACTGGGAAGGCTGCTAGGGCGGAAAAGTGTGAAGCGATGGCTGGCTTGATCAAGGAGGCTGAGTCGATGATGCGCGAAGAGGCCGACGACGAGGTCATGGACGCGATTCTAATTGGCTTGGCACAGAAGGTCGAGCACTACGAGATTGCAACCTACGGTACCCTATGTACATGGGCTGACAAGCTCGGATACAAAAATGCCAAGACTCTGCTGGGCAAGAACATGGACGATGAAGAAAAAGCCGACAAGAAGTTGACGAAGCTCAGCAAAGACGCCAACGCGGCCGCGAACGTGTAGGCCGTATTTTTCAGCAGGGCATATCCATACCGATGGATCATCAACTATGGGTATTTTGAATCCTCACGACAAGCTGCATCCAGAAGTCGGACCGTAACATTGCTGAAATTGGCTGTAACTCGCTTACTATTCTTGAACGCAAAGGCTATACGCAAATGGAAAATCTAGTTCTCTATGGAAAAACGATCGCATTTCTTGCCACAGATGGGTTTGAGCAGATCGAGCTTACAGAACCCTGGAAAGCGATTAAAAATGCTGGAGGGACGGTTAAACTGGTATCCCCTAAAATCGAAGGTACCATTCGAGGAGTACACCACGATGTCCCAGGTGACGAGTTTGTTGTTGATATACTTTCCTCCGATGCGATCGTAGAAGAGTTCGATGCGTTGGTCTTGCCTGGAGGTGTCTTCAGTCCGGATGCGTTGCGTTTGGATAAAGAATCCGTTCAATTTGTTCGTTCTTTTTTTGATGCCCATAAGCCGGTCGCCGCCATTTGTCATGGTCCATGGATGCTAATCGAGGCGGACGTCATTGACGGTCGAACGCTCACTTCGTGGCCAAGCCTGCGGACAGATATCGTCAATGCCGGGGGTACCTGGCGAGATGAAGCATGTGTTAGCGATGAAGGTTTGATAACTAGCCGCAACCCGAATGATCTCGCGATCTTTTGCGAGATGACGATCAAGGAATTTGCAAAAGGGGTTCCCTCCGTTCAGCCTGAACTGACAGGCTCCACTCCGTGAAAGGTTTAGTCACTTGTTCTGGTACAAACGGATGCAGCATGGCTTGTTAGATCTCATGTCTCAAAGGGCAAAACAGACTGGCCACACGCAGCGACTATATTCCGCTTCCCTACGACACGCTTCTGCGATTTCCACACGGTTATGCCTAGCTGCTAGATTCCCGAATTCGGCAGGATTCACGGCGATCTCGACTGTGGAAAGCGTCGTACTCCTGCAGGATCGGCCTAGCCAGTAGCCTTCGCAATTGTTAGGATAGATTGCCATTCGTTCGCATACGGGAGACAAGCATGCTCAGCCGAATACTGATTATGGCTATGGCGATTTTTGTGACGCCTGCGCTCGCTCAAGAAAAACCGAACGATTTTGACTCGCAAACTTACAAGAAGGCGTATGAACTAATCTTTGATTCGCAGGCAAGAGCAAAAAGGGCCGAACAGTTACTACTCGATGACGGCAATAGAAAACTTGCCGAACTATCTGCAAAGGAGCTTTCGCTTCTCTGTCGCGTTTACAATGAAGTTGGCAATTCCGAGAAGCAACTTGCTGTAGCTCAAGAACTGTGGAGTCGATTTCCTGAGAATAAGGAGGCGACCAACTGGATGGTAAACTCGTTGCTGAACACGATGATGAAAGACAAAAGTGCTCAGGAAACGATTGACTTCGTGGACTTAGCCTTGAAGGATTTGAAGGGAATTCGTTCAGAGCTACTAGTTCTAAAAGCGCGAGCTATTCTCCAGAATTCGAAGAAAATTACGGATGCAGAGCGGCGAGTGATAGTCTCTGATTTGTTGATCGAAGCATATGCCTGTCACGAGAAATCCAAGGATACATTCGATTTTCCGGATCTTGCCAATGTGAGCTTTGTTGACATGGACTATAGTTTTTCGCAGTATTTTAGCACGGTTGAACGCGAGGCATTGAAAGTTCGGATGCAAAAGGCTAGAGACGCAAAAAAATAAATGCAAAATCGGATAAAGATGCTCGTTGCCGTGTCTTGCCTAATCATCAACCAGCCTCTTCCCTCAGCCGCCAGCTTCCAACCCCCATGTGGAGACCTTTGCATGTTGCCGCGGATTAACGAGAAACTCTTGCGCGCGAAGGAACGGGTTCGAGCCAAGCGGAAGCTAGAGGCGATGTTGGCTGAGGCCCAGCGCCAAGTTCAGGAGCAGCAACAGCGTTGCTTCAAACATGGGCAGTTGCTTGGTAGCGAGCAAGCCCATATGGAAAACCTCGAAGGGGTTAGCCTGATGTCGCTCTTCTTCACTATCCTCGGTACGAAGAGTGAGCGGCTGGAAAAGGTAAACCAGGAGTATCTTTCTGCCAAACTCAAACACGCAGAGGCCGTCGAAGCTGCTAAGTTTGCCCAGATGGAATTCGATCGATTGGAACAGAGACTAATTGAGTTTCGCGATGCCGATAGCGAGTATGTGCGGTTGGTTGAGGAGAAGCACCGGCTCCTGGTCGAGACAGGAGATCAGCGGGCCGAAGCCTTGGGTGGCCTAGTCGAACGACTTGTGGATCTTAGCGCTGACAGCTTGGAACTTCAAGAGGCGATGCAGGCCGGGACGGCAGCACTAGAATCTCTTGAGAGAGTTCGCGCAGAACTTCGGTCTGCTGAGGACGTGTGGACATCGGATGAGCTAGGAGACGATTTCAAAGCTACGAAAGCAAAGCTTTCTAGAATCGACACGGCGAGTCAGTACGCCCACGCTGCCCAGCGTCTCCTTCGCAAATTTCAAGAGGAACTGGCCGATGCGAGCCTGCGCCTCCATGTCGCCGTCCACATCGATAGGTTTTCGATCTTCGCCGAATCCTTTTTCGACGGATTGATTTCCGACTGGATTGTTAGCTCGAAGATCCAGGCAGCATCGTCGGCCTGTGCCACTACCATCGCGGCGGTTAGTGCGACGCTTGCGGAGTGCCGAAGGCAACTGACCGAAGTCGAACGGAATACTGAGGCTCTGACCGAGCAGCGCCGCCATTTCATTGAGGAGGCGTAAGCTTCCCATCCACATGCGGACGTAGCCGGAGCCGGGAGCCAGCCGATTCCAAATGTTGGTTCATGACAACTGTGGACGTTGGCGCTGGTCGCTTGCTGTAGAACTGATACATCGGATAGACTGAAGTTGCTAGCGGCGGCGGAGCGGGTTGGATGGGAGTTGTACTCCGTTTTGATAGATACTATTCGTTTGTCGAGTGAATCATGACTGTCCTTCGTGGATTCGCAATTACCATTGCAAGCGGAGTTGCATTTGGGTGCGTTGGTGCATATGCTGGGTATGCTCTCGGCTCTGTAGTCCCCGATTACTACCGAACCGTATCCCGCCCGACTTCCCCATCAATCCGGCACAGGCCGTTCTGGGACTTGGCGTGACTCAGGGTATTGCGACTGGACTGGTTGTTGGTTTGGTGATCGTCGTCACAGTTGCGATGTTTGTTTTAAAGCTTTGCGGGTAATGAACCAACGGGACCATGGCAAAACAAGTTCTGTCATACGAAACATTGGCAATGGACAAGCAATCTGACAATGCCATCCGCTTCTCTTTGCGAAGTTTGTTAGTTGTAACCAGCTACGTTGCAGGCACGATGGCCGTAGTGTCCTATACAAACAATTTTGCATTCGGATTTCACCTGTCACTTGGCCTCGTTGGTTGGATTATGTGGCGATTTGCTCATGGCCATCTCGGTGGACTCATACCTGCTCTGCTTGGTGGCGATCTTCTCTTGTGCTCCTCGGTTAATTGGGTCTTTCACGGCTCCGAGGACTTCATGGGAATCCGCGTTGCTTTAAACGCCATAGCTAGCCTACTAGTTCTAACTGGATTAGGAGTGTTCGCATGGATTGGCGCAGAGAAACGATCTTTCCGGCGTAATCAATTTTGCATCGCCGCTACAATCTTTTGCACTCTTATACTCTGGTGGATAGCGATTCCAATGCTGGGCAACGCTGCTATGTCTCACCGTCGGGCATTGGACATTGCCGCAAATAGCGCTGCAACTATTAAAGCAATCTCGATGGTGGAAGACTCGCAACTGCGTACCGGAAAAACGCCTGACAGGGACTCGCTGAATGACAATCTGAATGAGCCACTACCTTCTGTTCGCTGGGATGGCTTTACACGGAAAATTCAATTTCAGAAAACTAGCGACACTACATTTCGGTTATCCTACATCGATCCATCCATGTTTTTTATGGGTGATATTGTTGTCTATGATAGTGACACCCCGGCGAAAGGTTGGTACCGGATTCCGTTCTGAAGAAAACATACGTACGCGCAGCTCAGAGCTGAGCGGATTTGCTATTTGTTCGTTTGACAAGTCTGGGATTCTCGTAATGCCAACAACTGACAATCCCTATCTCGCCTCGAAGGTTCTGTCGACTCCAGTCAAGATGGTCTCCAGGCGTTCTTTGGTTATCCTCGGTATTGTTTTCCTGGCGATTGCAATGTTTTGTGTTTTTTGGACTCTTGTTAGAATGGCATAATCAGCCGTGAATAAATTCGGCATTCGCACCCTATTCGTGGTTACAGCAATCATTGCACTGATTTGTGCCGTAGTCCTTCCAGTAATTCAGTCTGCCCGTCAGGCTACACTTGGCATGTCGTGCAGGAACAACCTAAAGCAAGTTGGACTTGCACTGCTCAATTACGAATCGGCTTTTCGTTCGCTACCGATGGCTGCAGAAACTGACAACGACGGTAAATTGTGGCGCAGTTGGCGATCGCAAATCTATCCGGTTTTTCTCGAACAGTCATCGATGTTTTATGATGTCCACACTAGCTGGGATTCGCCAACGAATATGCGTCTTTTAAACGGTATACCGATCCCGATGGGTAACAAAGATGGAACCACACACATGGCGACATTAAACCGGCACCCTTGGGCGTTCACTTGCCCGAGCTGTGAATCGAATCGTCGGAAAGGAATCGGTTACTAAGCTTTGTTTGGCTTGGCTCTGCTGGGATGAAAAAGTAATTCGAATGGGGTGAACCTGTTCCTGTCGACATTTTTGTGCACTCGCTGGTGAACCGGAAAACCGTTATGCCACGAAAATTGGGGGGCTACCTTATAGGTCCGCCGGACTCCCATGGCCGAAAACTGATCTTGTGACTGATTTGCCGTCTGACTCAATGGCAATTTCACCATGCTTTGGGAATCGATGTTGGACGGTGAGTTTTCCAAGTGCAGTGCCGATTGACCGTGGAACTTCGGAACCTAAATGTAATGGAAAGTTCGTTGCAATGAACGAGTCATTCGTCCGCCATCCGGTATGTCCGCCCGTTGCCAGCAGGCTAAGCAACTCAGACATTACGTCACTTTCCACAGGTTGGTGCGTAGCCCGTAGCACCAATTCCCACCCGTTAGCTCACACGCGGTGGACATGGGCGCTGGCTGCCTTGAGGTGGTGCCGAAATTCTGGGCGTGCTCTAGGACGTAGTCGAGCTGGATCACTTGGATGATGCCGATTCTGGTTGCTTGGAAGGTAGGCTTATGGCCACGCGGAAGCCGAAGTATTCATTGATAGGTCTATTGGCGCTGATCGAGACGCGGCGCGCCGACCGGCAGTCCGCTACATCGCACCTCCAACAGCCTCCACGGCTTACACGCGTTGCGCCTTCACCAGGTCCCTGAGGATTGGTTGCCGCACCTGATGGATAATCTGCATCACCATACCAGTCCTGGCAAAACTCGAAGACATTACCGTGCATGTCATACAATCCCCAATGGTTCGGCTTCTTCTGGCCTACTGGACGCGCCCCTTCGAGAGTGTCGCCAAACCACGCATACTCCCCGAGCGCCACAACGGAGTCTCCAAAACTATAGATGGTCCTGCTACCAGCGCGACAAGCGTATTCCCATTCCGCTTCTGTCGGCAATCGGTACTCACGTCCAGCAGTTTTCTCTTCAGGCAAATCCGAAAGTTTCTTACAAAAAGAAACTGCGTCTTCCCAACTAATTTGATTCACTGGGTACGTCGCTCCTCTGAATCTTTCTCCCACTTGTCCAAACGACAGCTGTGTACTCCGGTATGCGCTAGGTCTCTTTCCTGTCACTTTTTCATACTCATCCTGGGTTACCTCGAACGCACCTAGATAATACCAACTGCTAATGGTCACTAAGTGCTGCGACTCCCAGTCCTGCCTTCCAACCTCAGTAATTGGTGAGCCCATCGTAAATGAGCCGGGAAGAATCAGCACCAGCTTCATCCCGATGCTATTGGTAATCGCCTTTTGCTGCTGACTATAGACTGACGAAGATAAGCCAGCCACTAGCAAGATGCACAGCAATAAAGATCGCATTTCAATTCACTCGATGATCGGGCGTTCAAGGTCCGGAAAAGTTTGACGTAGATTGATTGTTTTAGCTGTTCGAATGGCGGAAGGCAAACAATGGATCGCTTTTGCTGGAGATTGCGAGTCACTCGCAACCAGCCGCTTCCATTTCCACAGGTAGGGCCAGTCGCGTCTTCCTTAGCCGCAAGCTTCCCGTCCACAATGCGGACACTGGCGCTGGCCGATAAGACTACGCCTGCGGAATCGGGTAGAATTCAAAACGTACCGGCGGCTTCTGCAACTGATGTAAATCCGCCGAACTTAATCGTTCGCCTCAATTCAATCTTTTCGATGGAGCTACGATGAGCCGAAAACGAGCCGTTCAATTTTGTGGTCTGATGCTTGCGATGTTGACGGTCACCATCAGTTCATTTGCTCAGCAACCTGCGCGTGCTGATCCTCCAGCGATCCGCGTTGCTCTTGATGGCGATTGCGCTGTTTCGCTCGTTGAAATGCAAGCGTACGTAAAAGGAGAAGATCGCTTTGAGAGTGTTTATCGCGGATTGCGCTACCACTTTCTCAGCGAAGAAGAAAAGGTGGTCTTTGTTGCAAACCCCGAGACTTTCGCGGTTGCATTCAATGGGGCTGACATTGTTGCAACGTACGGTCTTAACGGACCGCTCAACGCAAAGCCCACCGTTTATGGTTCTGGGCGTAACTCCCATCGCCATGAAAATCGGACATATCACTTCGCTGACGAAACAAACTTCCGTCTATTCGTAAAACAGCCGAGCGAATACATCGGAAGAGCGAAGCGCGCCCTTTACCTTGAAGTCGAAAAGAAAAGGGGTAAGACGCTCGTTGAATTGTATCCCACACGATAGGCGAACATTTAAAGGCATCCACCGATGTCGCCGACAGTGCTTTACTTGAATAGCGGCATCGATCCCGCCGAAATCGGTGATGCCGACCGATATCCACTGACACTCATCCTCGCATAAGGGCGATCGCATGAAAACAAGAGCCAAACCGCTTTCCACAGGTTGGTGCGTAGCCCGTAGCACGATCTCAAATTTGAAGCTCGAATCGTTGTGTCCAATTTAGAGGAGATTCGGGAGAAGAGTAGGAACAAGTTTCGTTTCTTTGAGAATGCGCACCCTAAAGCACGTAGCGACCTGTCGCCAGACGGACGTTACTTCATCTATTTTGCGATGAATGGCAAATGGTCAACGAAATCTAGGGGTTCCTGGACCGCTGTTTCGCGATCCCTTCCAAGATAACTTACAGGAATCAGGGGCAATTGCGTTGCAAATCAATGGTGACTCCCCTAAGCTCTGCCACAGCTGATCCCCAATTGGGAGAATAATCAGTTCTGTTGCATATGACGCCAAAATCCTAAGGATGATTCAATGAGAACTGCGTATTCTTTGCTGCCGGTACTTTTTACACTTCTCTTCGCCGGCTGTCGTGATCAGCAGATGCCATCACCGGGCGCACAGCTTTCTACGTCGAATGGAACTCAACTCCTTAAGCCCGAGGAAGTACTCGAGAAATTCTACCAGTCGCTAGCGGAATCAAATGAAAACGCTGCACTTGCGTGCACGACAGGAGACCAGCTATCTCGTGAATTCGTCGAAAGTCAAGTTCGTCTCAATTCGGCATTCGTTTTAATGGGACGGAACGCGATTGAACGATTTCCTGAAGATGGAATAAGGTTGCAATCGCCACTGCCGGCGCTGGCGGCAATGAAAAAAATCAAGGAGATCCCTGTCGCAATTGCAGGTGAAACAGCTACGTGGCCGTCAAATCCGTCTGCCCCTCTCAAACTTATCCAAGTCAACGGTGTGTGGAAATTGGATTTAGCGAAATCCTTCCCCTCGCCCGAAACGCTGCGAAAGTCCAATGGCACTTATGATACGATTGCTGGTTATTTAACTGACGTCGCAAACGATGTGGCTGCAGGAAAATACGCTAGCGTTGAGTTGGTACAGCAGGAAGTAAAACGTAGAGGGCAGGCAGTCGGTAGATAGCGACAGGCCGTATAAAGAAATAGATTCAGCGTCGCCGTTTAGGGACGACTGAGAAGCACTTCCGCGAGCACTTCCGCGAGCACTTTCGATGCTTCTCGGTTTAGGCGCCGATCAGACGGGCAAGCGACCGCAGTGCAGCCCAGGTTGGTGCGTAGTACCATTCTCCAAACTAGCCCACCCTCTGTGGACATTGGCGCTGGTCGCTTGCTAAATGCCGTCTTGATCGGATAGACTTAAGAGGCTAGCGGCTGGGAAGCGTGCTGGGGTGGAGCTGGCAATATCCAGGCTGGCAAATTCATCGATTGGTAGCTGATGCATTCGCTATCGTCGCGCGTTTGGATCCGAGCACATGGCGCCAGGAGATCACGCCATCGGCCGAGAGCCGACCGTCTAGATAGCCCGGAATGAGTAATTGCCATTCGTAATGTTGATCGTGAGGTGTCCAGAAACAAAGTCTAGGAAGCTGATTAGTCACCATTGACACCAAAGTCGTCGGCTGTTCCAACGGCTGGCTCGAACGAAGAGCACTACTGGTCATATCGCTTTCGCAATTTGGCCAGCATGTTGAATCGCTGGAAACTGAGGTGGCTAGATTACAACTTCAAGTTGCAAGACTCCGCCACCTTCTTCGGCTCTTGTTTCGTGTCCTCAGGTTCTCAGGTTTCTCGTTTCCATACGGTTGCATCCCAGGCTCAAGCGATAAGTCCAAATTAATCAAACTGATTACCAAGGCGGCCACTGTCATTCCAGTCGGACGGATACTCGCTTGGAAGGTGCGTGAGTCATTCGACACGGGTGTAACAGCTGTGTTACTGCGAGAAGCGGCCAATGGTCTCACCTAGTGGTGTGCCGCCGGTGTCTTGCGTAAGTTCTTCAACATAACCATTGGCACGCCTCAACAGCGGATACTCGTGGCCAGCATTAGCAATATTGAACACATGGCTGGCCGGATCGACATAGATGACAACTAGCGTGATCCAATGTCCGCGCATGCGATCATTCAGGCGCGTCACCAGCGCTGCCGCGGAATCGCAAATCTCTGCCCCAGCGCGCGTTTCAGTCGCTAACTTAACCATCGTTAAGGCTGCAGGCGCACCTTTCCCACAAACGTCGCCCAGGACAAGAGCGATCCGACCATTAGCGAGCGGAATAAAGTCGTAGTAATCGCCACCCACTGCGCGCGCCGCACGATAAAACCCGGCAATTTCGTATCCTTGGATACTTGGCGTTGCGTCTGGCAGATATTGTAGCTGCACGTCGCGAGCAAGCTCCAAGTCATGCACTGCCACTAGCAAGCAACTGCCATGGGACGAATCTGGCAAGAGTCCTTCGACGAAGACCAACTCCAAGTCACAGATTACCAACCTATCGCGTGCTCGAACTCCGTAGACTACCGGCAACCAAGCTTCTCCCTCATATTCCCACCCACACGTGGCCATGGTTCGATCCTGCCATCGGCCGCTTCCACAGGTTGGTCCATTCCCACTGTGGACGTTGTCGCTGGCTGCCTAGCTCCGTCCCTTCCACAGTTTGTCTCGAAACTACTTCCGATACTGAACTAGCTGCTTGCGGTGCGTTGGATAGATGGAATTGACTTTTGCGCATTGGCTTTGCCTAGCCTGATGCTTGCTCGCAACGGGGAAGCGTGTTGGTGTGTTGGAATTGAAATATGGATTGCATATCGCTTTTAAGGAGGATATACAGTTGTTATGACTCAAAACAAATTAGATGTTTCAAATTCGCCAAAATCGGAAAACGCATACGAGACTCCTTCGAATTCGTCTGAATTCTCTGCAACACGTAGCCTCGATGCAAAGACGAGTGGCATCCAACAAATCGCTAACGGCTTACGCCAAGTCAATATCGCCGTTTTTCTTTACTTTTGCATCGTGCCCATCAACATGTTGTTTGTGACTGCAGGAGAGAAATTCCCTTTCGACGGACTTTCGCTTGTCGCAATCCCCTTCTTGATTTTTGGATTTGGCGCGTTTGCGGTTTATAATCTAGCCGTACTTCTGCGAGGCAAGACTTTTGCAACGTTGTGTGCGATTGGACTTCTCGTTCCTCTTTTAGGTTTCTTGGTTCTATTGTCTGTCCGCCACTTGGGAATTTCTGAACTGAGGAAGAGCTGAGGGGAAATGGGCTTGCTCATGGCAGATGCCAAAAAACCATAGCTAGACTGAAGCGGCTAGCGGTAGGGAAGCGTGTTGGATGCTGATTCGTTTTGATCCGCTTAGCATCGATTGGGATAGATTGAAACCGGAGAACTCATTCCTAACTGCTCGCTGTTCGCTTATTTCTTGATTCGTGGTTGGTCGCATAGAAAAAGATCGGCCTAGCCAACAGCAGCCCCTTCCCTACGCCGCAAGCTTCCCATCCACAATGTGGAAGTAGCCGGAGCCGGGATCTAGCTGCTTCTACAAGTTGGTTCAAATCATTGCGGACGTAGGCTCGGGCCGATTAAACTACGGCAGCGACATCGGCAAAGTTCCGGTACTTTGTCATTGAAGACCTCGGTGGCCGTCTTGGCAAACATAATATTGCGGGAAAACCTCACGGATGAGGCTTACGAAATACTCAAGTAATAGCTACGGGATCGGTCTAGCAGCAACAGCGTCTGCCGCATCCACAGGTTGGACTGCAACTGGCTCCATTGTACAAGCCTCCGACTCCCTCCAAGACGTAAGCGTACTGGCACGTTGGCTGATTGCGACTGACTTGGCCTTACCAGCACAGGCACAAAGGATCGAGTGCGTGTGCCTTCGACGCTGGCCTGCGGCGTTGCAGATTCTTGTGAGGAGTTAGTAGACTTATGTCGGTGGACCGCTGTGCAGCAGCGACTACGTGAGACTGGCTGTGCGGAGACGTAGCGCATTGGCGATAACAGACACGCTGCTGAAACTCATTGTTGCCGCAGCGATCATGGGACTTAGTAGAACTCCAAAAAAAGGGTAAAGAAGTCCTGCCGCCACTGGAATTCCCAGCACGTTGTAAACAAATGCGAAAAAAAGGTTCTGCCGGATGTTGCTCATGGTCGCGCGACCCAATAGGGATGCCGCCGCAACACCGCGCAGATCGCCGCCAACGAGCGTGACGCCTGCAGATTCGATCGCCACACCGGTTCCCGTTCCCATTGCGATACCGACATCCGCTTCCGCGAGCGCTGGCGCGTCGTTGATCCCGTCGCCTGCCATCGCAACGACATGCCCCTCCTTACGTAGCTTCGCCACGAAATCATGCTTGTCCTGTGGCGAAACTCCCGCATGGAACTCGTCGAGACCCAATTTCGCTGCCACTGCGCGAGCGGTTCGCTCAGCATCGCCCGTCAGCATGATCACTCTTAAGCCAAGCTCATGCAATGTCTTCAATGCTGCTGGAGTGCTTTCCTTGATCGGGTCAGCGATTGCCAAAACGCCTGCTATTTTGCTATCGATGGCAATAAAGATCGCAGTGCTCCCCGATTCTTGATGCCGTTCAGCTCGCCCCCTAGCCTCATCAAGGTCGCCAACGCCTTGCTCCGCGAGCAAATCAGCCTTGCCAATCAAAACAATCCGGCCGTCTACCGTCGCCTGAACTCCACCCCCGGTAATACTTTTGAAGTCGCTTGCTTCACTTGCCGTAAGTTGATCCGACTTCAATCGTCGCAGGACTGCTTGTGCCAAGGGATGCTCGCTTTGTCTCTCTACAGCGCCCGCAAGTTTT
>JANMHA010000025.1:0-57180 GCA_031374925.1 Pirellula sp.
GTAGGACGCCAAAACAAGGTTGAGGGGAGGCAAGCTCCCGCTCAACCTAAGCGAATTGTTGGTAAAAATGCTTCACAGCGTTGCCTACTCCACCACTCCACCACTCCACCACTCCACCACTCCACCACTCCACTACTCCACTACTCCACTACTCCACTACTCCACTACTCCACCACTCCACCACTCCACCACTCCACTACTCCACTACTCCACTACTCCACTACTCCACCACTCCACCACTCCACCACTCCACCACTCCCTCCCTGACATGACACAAAAACCACCATTCCTCTGCTCGTTTCCTCTGTTTTTTTGTGTTCTCTCGATCTGGGGCGTCGCTGCAGAGCCAGTCCTGAAAGCCGGAGCTGCCAAACGGGACATCACTCCGCAGGAACCGGTACCGATGTGGGGCTATGGCGAACGGCATGCCGACCTGAGCAACGGAACGCTCGATCCGCTCTATGCGGCAGCGGTCGTTATCCAGGCGGGCAGTCGCAAGCTCGCGATCGTCGGTCTTGATCTGGGCCGATCGCCATCGGAGAAATCGCTTCAAAGGATTCGTGATCGCATCAAGTCCGAAGCGGGCATCGAGCATTCTTTCATCGCTGGCTCACACACGCACCACGGCCCAGTACTGGAACTCAGTGACGAAAAAGGAAAAGGCAAAGGGCGATTCGACTCTTCGATTCGCTATTACCAGCAGATGGAGGATGGAATCGTTGCGGCGATTGTCGAAGCAGATAAGTCACTTGTACCGGTTAAGATCGCGACTGGGGCGAATGAAATCGATGGCTTCAATCGCAATCGACATACCAAGCTACAACCTGCGCCAGTCGATCGCACAATTGCGGTCTTGCGACTCGATGACGCAGCAACAGCTAAGCCGATCGCCGTCCTTGTGAACTTCACAGGACACCCCACGAGCATTTCGGCAAAGACGCTTGAATTCTCAGCCGATTATGTTGGAGCAATGAAGCGGACGATAGAGAACGATTTTGGCGGCACCGCCATTTTCATGCAGGGAGCTTCGGGAGACATTTCTATTAACAAAGGGGCACATGGGGACCATGTTGCATTCGGCCAAGCACTTGGTCGCGAAGTTGTGAAGCTCGCTTCATCACTTACACCCGTGGTAGCGGACAAGCCATCGCTAGAAGTGAAAGAAGAGCGGTTTCGATTTGATTCGCGGACCGACTTAAGCAACCCATTGATTCGTGTCGCTTATGCGGTTGCGTTTTTCCCTGAATTGGTCGCGAATTTCTTAGACGAATATTCGGATGGTGTTCGCCCCCGACTGACTGTCGCATTACTCAACGGCGATATCGCACTCGTCGGTGCGTCAGGCGAGTTCTTTTGTCAGCATGCCATTCGGTTACGCGAACGGGCACGGGCTGGCCAATTGTTTTTCTTTGGCTATTGCAACGGCTACCACCAGTATTTTCCAACCATTGAAGCTGCAGCAGAGGGGGGCTATGGCGCGGACAATCAAGTTGCGCCAGCCGAAGTCGGGGCGGGTGAACGATTGATGAACACTGCGTTAACGTGGTTGTTTCAAATGCAGGGCAAGTTGAAGTAACTTGAATTTGCGGTAACGCTTTGACTGCTTCATGGTTCGCTGGTTATTGATTGCGTTCAAGGTACGCTCGCAAATCGTCATAATCCAACGTTTCAGCTTTTCCTGGATCCGCCTCGGACTTTATCTGGGTGATCTCGGCTGGAGTTTCATCGACAGATTTGGGCGCTGATTCTGCCTGGGCTTTGTCTGGATTGCATTGTGTCTGTTCTCTAGGAAAATCGGGCTGTCCAGCGGTCATGATAAACAATATTCCTTTCAGAAAGAGAGCTCTATCTCGATTGGCCGTGCGGCGAGTTTCTTAAACTAAGGTTTTCAACTCCGACAGTACTTCATGCTGCAGCATAGCTAAATCGCAGCAAAAAAAACAGGAGTTTTCTTGATTCGCGAGTGCAAAAATGGAAAACGGAGTTAGCCAAGTCTGCTACCCTGCGAGATAGCCGCGAGCCCAACTTGAATTCCCAGTCCCCTCCGCTAAGCTGGCTTACCATCCATTTCCTCCCGACGAATTAGTGAGAACAACCCCATGAACCGTTGCAACGCATTGTACCGCCTCGTCCTCGCTTTTACCCTTGTGTTTCCTGCCACGATCGGAGTTGCCGAGGAGCCCAAGCTGCGGCCACTGTTTAACGGCAAGGATTTGAGTAATTTCAAGGCCGAGGGAGCCGCTGAGTTTTGGCGCGTAGAAAACGAAGTGCTCATCGGCGAGAACAATGCGGAAAAGAAGGGTCATTATCTTTGGACAGAAAAGTCTTACGGTGACTTCGTGCTCGAATTCGACGTGCGATGGAAGGCAGCGACAGATCGAGGCGTCGACACGGGCATCGAAATGCGGCAGCCTAAGATCCAGCTACAGTTGGGCGTGTCCGGCAGCCTGCGCGTTGATATGACAGGCTCGTTCTACACCGGCGGCAAGCCCGCCTACCCCGAGGTCGGTCAAGCTAAGAATGCGAAGAAGCTCATGAAACCCGAGGGGGAATGGAATACGTTTCGCATCCAGGCCAAGGGAGACACCTTTACCTGCTGGATCAACGGGGAGAAGGCTTCTGAATACACTGACCCGAAATTTCCTGGCGCGGCGCCGCTCGGCCTACAAATCCACGGTGGGGTCGAAATGAAGTGCGAGTTCCGCAACGTGAAAATCGCGGAGCTCTGACACGAGACATGAAACTTACTGAATAATGGGGGCAGATTAGTCAAAGAACTTAGAGTAGTTATCATTCTGCCACCATCGTTCTGTCAATCTTTCGGAGAGCGCCCAATTTCGTCTAGAAACTAGCCAACTTTGACTACGATCATGAATTAACCACTTAGACGGACTGCACAATTTTGATAATCACTCGGTACTTCGCAAGTTTGCTACTCGGGTTAAGTGTTTGGGTTGCTCAACAGCCGGTCTTCTCTCAAGACAGGGCTGTCGCAATCCCTCTTGATCCAGAAAGAAATCTCCAACTTGTTTATGTCCCGGCTGGCGAGTTTATCCAGGGCTCCTCCGACATGGAGCGAGGTCGAAAGTCGGATGAGTCGAAACGACACGTTAAGCTTTTATCTGGGTTCTTAATCGGTAAGTTCCCGGTGACCGTTGGTGAATTTAAAGTCTTTGTCGCTGAGACAAGCTACAAAACCGAGGCTGAGCAAGGGAAATCGGGCGGATTCGGTTTCGACGGAAAGGAACTTGTGCAACGTCCAGACTTCAATTGGAACGCCCCTGGCTTTGCGATAACCGACGATCATCCAGTGTGTCTCGTTACTGCCAACGATGCATTCGCTTTCCTCAATTGGTTGAACAAAAAAACGAAACGAAACTTCGTTCTGCCAACAGAGGCTCAGTGGGAATACGCCTGTCGAGCTGGTTCAGACACACGTTTTAGCAGTGGCGACGCAGACTCAGATTTAGATAAGCTCGGATGGTACCTAGATAATGCGGGTAATGGTACTCGCCCTGTTGGCAAAAAAGAACCCAACGCTTTCGGTATCCATGACATGTCGGGTAACGTCTTCGAATGGTGCAGTGACACTTACGCAGCCTATCGCCGAGGCAATGCGACTGATCCGCTACAGAAAGAACCTGACACGGGGGAGAAAACACGAAACGTACTTCGAGGCGGTTCTTGGCTGCGACGCGCTGACAACTGCCGATCCGCCGCCCGATATCGCAATGATCCTCGAAGTCGCAACGCAGACAACGGATTCCGAGTTTGTTGTTTGATTCAAAGCGAATTAAATGCGGAAACTTTTCTGGATCTGGATCTTCAAAAACTGGACATTGTTCCAAAGCCTAAACGATAAGTACAAAGCCCGCGATTGAAACCATTCGAAAAAACCTTTTGGCAACGAAACAACCGTGCAGACGATGAATATCGGCAGCTTAATCCTAGCCTTTGGATGCCTATGCATCCTTCCAATAATCCTGCTCTGTCTAGTCGGGATTCTGGTAGCAATCGCAGGTCGGCGAAACAACTCAAGAAATCGATACGGTAATCAAAGCTCCGACCAAGACAATTGGAATCACGATTCCGGGCAAGCCTTCGGCAAGCTGGCAAGTGACGATGGGCTGAAACCCAATTCGCCCGAGGACGGTTTCTGGTTGAATACAACCGCCTATGCAATCGGTTCCATTGTTGAGTATCGATGCCTTCTCAATGGTCAGCCAGTACAACGTTCCGTCCTTGTTCAAACGGGGGAAAAGCAATTCGTGTATACGGGCGACTTTCCCGCCGACGTCAGAATTCTGAACGTCGCGCCGCCAAAAGCATTGGAGCAACAGAATAAAAACCCAATTGTCGCGCCTCCTAATCTCGTTGAAGGATTTACAGCGCCTGAGGTTCCGAAACCGTCCGAGTCGTTTGAAGGATATCCACCAGCGTATTGATGGTGGAGACTTTTGAGCAACAATCAACAATACAGTTGAATCCATGTACGTCGAGCCTCTCTTCCGTGTTGTCGTGTTTGGCCACCATCACGAAATCCAAAACTTCTTGCCTCGAACGAAGCGATCTTTGGAACTCAACCGGATTTCTACGGATCATGTACTGGTGCTCGATGGTGATTCGCCTGCCGATAGAAGTTTGCAATTTCTCAATGGCGACAACCTACCAGTTTGGTTCGTTCAAGCTGGGGCATGGTTGCCATCAACCGCGTGCAGTTCGGACTTCGAATTCCAGTTAAAGATACCGATGCCAAGTGCAAGCGGGCGTCTTGTTTGTGCACTTGGCTGCACAACAATTCGGGCAGATGAGCGATCACCGATCGACTCCGAATGGATCCAATGGCATTCACTTCTGCAAGCCTCTTGCGGCGATATTGAATCCGCTAGAGATCTTGAAAATATTTTGCCGGAAATTCGAAGTTGCTTTTTGGCCCCACAATTGCTTCCAGTATTATGTTCGAGTTTATGTCAAGGACTTGGTTTTGCAAATGCCATTCGCAAGCTGGCCCTATCCTCGAGCACTAGAACGATACATTGGCAACCGATCGACGTCCACTTTGATCCACGATTGCGGGTAGTTCAAGTTATCACGAGCCTGCAGCGTGGCGGAGCAGAACGCATCGCTATCGATTTACACGAAAGCCTATCGCAAAGAACACATGGGTCGTTGCTTGTCAGCTTGGGGACACCCAGTCGTCAATCGTTTGCGAGTCCATCCCAAACGATTGATTTGTCAAGACTCGGACTTAACCATGTTGGTCGCTTAAAGAGCTGTATGCGTGCTTGCCAACACTTTGCTGCTGATGTTATCCACGCACATTTGTTGCGCAATGTTGATTTAGCGATTCTGTCCGAGTCTGGCGTTCCGTTAGTAACGACTATTCACAATACGAGATCAGGTTGGCCCGATCGACTGACTGAACTCAAAAGCGATACCGTCTCACTTTTGATTGCTTGTTCGTTGGCTGTTGAAAAAGAAGCATCAGAAGAGGCAATTGGGATTCCAACCAGAACGGTATGGAACGGCATTAGATGGACAGAATTGACTCCGAAGGTTGTCGGTGACGATTCGCATTCGAATGGAGCAAGTACACATCGAATAGATGGGGAATTCGTATTAACGGCTATTGCGAACCCGCGACCCCAGAAGCGGCTTGAGCGATTGCCTGCCATTGCGGCTTCACTACAACGACTGCTTGAAAGAGCAGGGAACAAGCGACGTGTTCGATTGCTCATCGCGGGTGAAGCCTCAAGGGACAATGATACTGCTCGCGAATCGGTCGAAAAGCTGCGATCAGCAATTGTGGAAAGTGGAATAGAATCGCAGATTGAATTGCTAGGTCCCGTAGCCAATGTTTCGGAATTGCTTTCCAACACGGATGTGCTCGTTTCGTCTGCCGCGCATGAGGGATTGAGTCTGGCCCATTTGGAAGCGCTCGCTTGCAATGTGCCGGTTGTGGCGACGGATGTGGGTGGAACGCGAGAGATAGCTTGCAGATGCCCAGTCTTGAAACTGGTTCAAGCCAATGCGAGTAGCGAAGCGTTTGCAGACGCATTGTTGAAGGCCGTTGATTCCCCGTCGCAATCCTCCGAAGGAGCGATTAAACGAGACTTTTCGACGACAGCTATGGTGTCTGGCTATTCTAGATTTTATCAACGCGTAGTCTCGTCGCGTTCACGCGAAGCTGGCTCAGGGCTCTTGCTCATCATTAACAATTTCTCAACCGGCGGTGCGCAAACCAGCGCAAGACGCTTGCTTACCGGGTTTCACGCGAATGGAATACGAGTCCGAGCCGCAGTCCTCGAGGAAGTTCAGGAATTCCCAACAGCCGGACGGCAAGCACTCCTCGCTAATGGCATCGACGTAATGACGTTGCAATGCGCAGGCAAAATCGACCCACTCGTTGCTATTCAGCCCCTCTTGGTTTCGATTGATCGCAACCCACCTAAGACAATCGTCTTATGGAATGCGATCTCAGAATATAAACTGCTGGTTGCGGACTCAATTTGGGGAATACCAATCGTCGAAGTCAGCCCTGGCGAAATGCTGTACTCCTCGTTTGATCGCTATTGGAAACGCCCACGGCCTGGGCTTCCCTATTGCAACCCGCGTGACTACGGCCGTAGACTTAGCAGCGTGGTAGTCAAATATGAAGCGGAAAGAGCCACAGCCACTAGCTATTTCGGCACCGAAGTACATGTGATTCCCAACGGTGTGTCGCTTAAGCCTTGCAACAATTTCCTGCAGCCCAAGCAGCATGTCCTCATCGGAACTGTTGCCAGAATTAGTCCGCAAAAGAAACTAGAGGAACTGATCGAAGCGATTCGCGCGGTTCAAGGGCGACTACCTCCGCTCCGAGTGCAAATCGTCGGAGGAGTCGAACGCGGAAGCGAGGAGTACGCCAAGCATTTGCATGACCTCAGTAAAGGGCTTCCCATTGAGTGGATCGGCGAAAGAACGAATCCAAGCGAGTTCATAGCATCGTGGGACATGTTCGTGCTCATTTCGGAGCCAGCGGGATGTCCCAACGCGGGGCTAGAGGCGATGTCACATGGTTTGCCCCTTGTGGCAACCGACGTGGGTGGAGCTAGTGAACAGGTGGATGATGATGTTAATGGTCGCTTGGTGCCGCGTGGAGACATAACACGACTAGCAGACGCAATTGTCCAATTGGCCAACGACGCATCGCTGCGGAGCAGATACGGTGTGGCTAGCCATCTTCGAGCCTCGACTCGATTTTGCGAGAAAAGAATGCTCGATGACTACTGCAGAGTACTGGGGCTGGGAGCTCCCGGCTTGAGCTCAGATTGATCGACAAGCGATTTGCCATTCACCGAGGTTTTTGAAGTTGGGTCGCGTTCGCTTCCACTTTCGGCTTGTCCGGTTCCATTGGATAAAGCGTCGTCGGATTCTCGACGTGGCCTGCCGGTCGGCGCGAGGACGGATTATCGCCACCGATCTCAGCATTCATTTTGCCTGCTAGATTTTGGAGTTGGACGACGATGTCTGGATGTTTGGCTGCCAGATTTGTCGATTCGCCGATCTCGTAATCAAGATTGTACAGGCGTGGGTTTGTTTTTGGATTTTCGCTTGCTTGTTGGCCTGCCGTATCGGGCTGCGTTGCGATGGCGAGTTTCCATGGTCCTTGGCGAACGGCCTGAAGTTTGTACCCTGTGAAGTAGTAGTGGGCCTCGCGTTGGGATTCTTTGGACTTTCCAAAGAGCAAGGAAGAGATGTCTCGCCCGTCGATGACAGGATTGGAGGGGAGGATACCGCCAGCCATGGAGACGGCGGTGGGCATGAAGTCGATGGTTCCAGCAACGGCATCACACACGCTGCCCGGCTGAATCTTCCCGGGCCAGCGGGCGATAGTCGGTACGCGCACGCCGCCCTCCCAAGTGCTCCCCTTGCCTCCACGCAATGGCAAAGCGCTTCCGCCGTCGCTACCCTTGATCAGCCATGGTCCATTGTCGCTGGTGAAGAGAACCAGCGTCTTTTCATCGAGCTTAAGATCTCGTAGCGTTTCGAGCACACGGCCTACGCTCCAATCCATCTCCTCTACCCAATCCCCGAATCGTCCATTGGCGGATTTGCCTTGAAACGCTTTGCCTGGATGGATGGGAGTGTGAACCGCCGAGTGAGGAAAGTATAGAAAGAACGGCTGGTCTTTATTCTCTCTGAGGAAGCTCGTGGCCTCCTCGGTATATCGCTCGACAATTCGGCTTTGTTGTTCGTCGGTAAGCAACTCGACTACTTTGTCATCACGCATCAGAGGCGAAACTCGTTCGGTACCGCCAACTGCCTTGCGCTGCATGTCATTTGAATATGGGATGCCGAAGTAACGATCGAATCCTTGTTTGGTCGGCAGAAACTCAGGTTGATCGCCCAAGTGCCATTTGCCGATACAAGCGGTTGCGTATCCTAACTCTTTAAGTCGTTCGGCGACGGTGCTCTCGTTAGGGTGTAGTCCCTCAGCGTTCCCAGGGAAAAAGACGGCAGGTACGGAGACCCGTGAGCCGTAGCAACCTGTCATCAATTGAGCGCGCGAGACGGAACAAACCGGGGCAGCGTAGAAACTCGTTAGCTTCATGCCTTCGGCGGCCATCTTATCCAAGTTCGGAGTCTTTTGCCTGGTTGCCCCAAATGGACCAATATCGGCGTAGCCCAGATCATCAATGAAGATGACAACGATATTGGGTTTAGAGGACTCAACAGCGACAGCGGATGAAGAAATGCTGAACGCGTTCAAAAGGAGGCTTAGTACAAATAGATATTTCATGATTTCAGAATTGAAAATGTCAAAAGTTTGTTGTTGTCCGTTTGGCACGCAGAGTGATAGCGATGGGCGTAATGAATTGTAGCAAGTGTTTCTAGTGACTCCCACGCCCTTCGTAAACTCAGGGACGTGCCACACGTGGCTGGGCCTGCCACGAGAGCGCACTTTCTAAGGCAACAGTGTTAGTGTAACACGTCTTACATCCATAACAGACTGCCCTGGGATGTCGAGTGCTCGGAGGGTGAGTGGCCCTTGCCCCGAAGGCAAGGCGATTTCGCCAAACTTCAGCGTATGAAAGTCTTTCATTTGGCTCTCGCCGTCTGGACGCGGAAGAGTGTCTTGATTTGTGTAGAGTGGCGGATCCCAGCCGGGTTCAACTTTGCCGATCAATCTGGCGTCATGAAAGGAAAGTTCAATTGTCGAGCCAGCATCTGGCAATTTGCAAGTGTAGTCTATCGTGACTTCATAGCGACCGGCGGCATGGACATCTAGGAGCCAGACCATGCTGTCCTCTTTCTTGCTCCAGTTTACGAAGTAGGAGCAATTCGGCGCGCCACTGCTGCGTTTCACGCTTCCGAGCGGCTCGCCATCACGGGCTGGCAGCATGGCGATGGGGAACTCTCGAAATCCGACTGGGATCGGGCGAGGGTCAACGGTACCGCCACCCAAGAGGGTTTTCTTTCCGGCCTGAGTTTTAGGTTTTGCGGCATCACTTGCACGAAGCATTTCTTCACGCCAAGCTTTGACCGACTCAGCCAGTTTGGAGGCCCGGACAGGATCCTTGTCGTTGATTGATTTGGATTGCCCCGGATCGGCGACCATGTCATACAACTTCCCAGCATTATCCAAACGATGCGACTGGGTACGCACACTAACATTGCCTCCCCATGTGGAGAAGATCATTCGGTCAGGCCACGGAATGGATTGTTTGAGCATCAGCGGGCTGAGATCTAGACCATCTAGCGGCTTGTTCCCTACTCGTTTTACGCCCGTCAAGGTGGTGAGCGTAGGGAGCAAGTCGATGGCACCTGCAATTTGAGTGACTGTATGACCTGCCGGGATTTTGGCTGGCCAGCTGAGATAGCACACCGAGCGTACTCCACCTTCGTCTGTTGTACCTTTCTTGCCTTTCATACCGCCGGTCCAACGCATGGAGTTTGGGCCGTTATCGGAGAAGTAGAGTACCAACGTGTTGTTGTCGAGCTTGTGCTCCTTCAGTTTCGCCAGCACACGCCCCACATTCATGTCCTGGTTCTCCAGCATGGCAAGAGCGCAACGAGTTTCATCGGCGACTTCTTTGCTTGGATCTGTTGCCGTTTGGGTGATGGGTTTGTCCTTGAATCGCTGCCAATCTTGAGCGGGTGCTGCCCAGGGTGAGTGTGGTGTGGTGAAAGGCACGTAGCACAGGAAAGGTTTATTCTTGTTCTTTTCGATGAATCCGAGTGCCCGATCTGTGCAGACATCGACGATATAGCCAGACGTACGGATCATGCGCCCGTTGTCCTCGAGCGGTGCATCGAAGTACTCACCCCAGTGACCTGAAGTGTGGCCGAAGTATTCATCAAAGCCGCGTGCCATGGGATGGTAGGGCCATTGACTGCCGTTGTGCCATTTGCCGAATGCACCTGTGGCGTATCCCGCTGCCTTGTACGCATCCGCAATTGTCTTTTCGTCTAAGTCCAATCGTTCGAGTCCCGTTGAGACGCCGCGAACGCCTCCGCGCGGATGATATCGACCTGTGAGGAATTCGGCCCGAGTTGGCGCGCAGACTGGGCAGACATAGAACCGATCTAGCGATACACCAGCTTGAGCGATGGAGTCGATGTTCGGCGTTCTCACCTGCAAATTCCCTGAATGGCTGTAATCCCCCCAGCCCGCATCGTCGGCCAAGAAAATAACGATGTTCGGTTGGTTCGCAGCCTGGAGTTGGACGCAGAGAAGTACCAATAATGAGGCGACGAAAAGCGCAGTTTTCATGGGTTAAGATTGGTTGATTGGAGGGTTGTTGGGGAATCGCTCAATCGCGGTGATATCGTCCAATTTTCGTGTGGCACGTCCCTGAGGTCGAAGGGCGTGGTGAATCGCTAGCGCACTTTCGCGGATAGGTTGTGAATTTATTCGCAAGGTGCAGAAGTTTGTCGCAAGGTGCAGAAGTTTGTCGCAAGGTGCAGAAGTTTGTCGCCTTTTGCTCCGCAAAAGTGTGTTAACGCGGCGCACTTTCGCGGAGCGAAAGGCGACAATTATAAAATCACAGCCTAGGAGGGAAAAGCGACAATGTTGCAGCTTGTCCTACGGTTGCTTGGCTTTGGTTTTTTTCGCTGGTTTTTCCGTGCCCTCAGGCACAATGTTCGCAATCAAGCGTGGGACGTAACTATCATATCGATCATTCGGAGATGGCCCTTTCGGGTTGAGCCCGGCAATTTCCGCGTGCAAAGGAATAGCCAAGTCGCCGAGCGCTTCAATTGCTGCGAGTGCAGGGATGGCAGTCATAACACCATTTGTTTCCGGAGACGCGAGCGCGCCAAGGGTCTTGAGAGCCAAGGCCCGCAAGTCTCTATCGCCAAACAAACCAAGTGCTTGTGCCGCCACAATTCGAACGCTCGGCGATTCATCAGACAACGCAGCCTGCAGGGCTGCTCGGTGTGACAAAACAGCATCAGCCCCTCGAATCAACAGACCAAGTGCTCCCCAATAGCGAACCGCGCTGTCCCTGTCGTTCAACATGGCGATGAGCTCCTTTGTATCGGTAGGGTTAGAAAGAGAGCTGAGATCAGCCGCTAAAAGGATGCGTTCCAAAGGATACTTTGCCAAGTCACGCCCCATATCGTAGGGTGTGGATCCCTCGGCACGCGCGTGAATTTCCCTTTCTGGCAGAAAGCAAACATCGCGAATTCCTAAAATATGTTCGCGCTGAGCGTCACGCATTTTACCTAGGATGCCACGGTGTTCGGATGATTGAGCCAGGTTTTGAACTTCATCGCGATCGGAGGTAAGGTCGTATAGTTCCTCGACAGCCTTAGGCACTCGCCAAAAAATCGATTGGGCGTCATTCGTTTTGCCTGATAGAAAGAGGCTGTTCCAGACGCGAGTCGTCGGTGTCTCGAATTGATAGGCCACACGTTGGGCTTGAGAAACATGCGGCATGTAGTTTCTTAGATACACATAGCGACCGTCGGTGACACTGTGCACCAAATCCATTCGCTCGTCCATGCGGCCACGTTGGCCATAAATAAACGGTTGAGGTTGGCTTTGATGTGGACCAGCGAAGGCGTTCCCCTGCATCCACTCAGGCGGCTTGATACCCGCCAAACTAAGGACAGTTGGAGCTAGATCCACGAAGCTCACAAGTCGATCTGAGACGCCACCTGCCTTGTACTCCTTCGGGGCGAGGTACTCCCATTTCTTTGGAAAGTAAACCACCATGGGCACGTGCAGGCCGGAGTTTGATGGCCAGCGTTTGCTGCGCGGCATGCCGCTACCATGGTCGCCGTAATAAAATACGATCGTGTCATCGGCTAGCCCCGCGTCAGCGACTTCCTTGAGGTGACGACCTGCATCCGCATCCGCTTCGCTCACCTTGTCATAATACTGTGCCCAGTCTTCGCGAACTTCTGGTGTGTCAGGATGATAGGCAGGCACACGTACTTTGGAGGGGTCTGTGATCTGTTTGTGCGGGCGGGTTCGAATCTGGCTTTCATGACTTTTAGTCGAATTAAAAATGGCAAAAAAGGGTTGCCCATCTGCCCGATTTTTCCAGTGCGCCTTGTTGGAAGTATCGTCCCAGACTTTTCCGGGCTCGCGCAGGTTGTAGTCGGTTTTGCTGTTGTTGGTGCAGTAAAAACCTGCCTCTCTAAGATACTGCGGGTACATCTTGGTCCCCCCTGGCATCGAAACCATGGAACGCATATGCAGCCCGCCGGTACTGGATGGATACATACCAGAGATGATCGCGGTACGGGCTGGAGCACAGACTGGTGCAACCGACCAAGCGTGCCTAAACATCATTCCCTTTGTCGCTAGCGCGTCCACATTGGGAGTCCGTGCAAGTTTGTCGCCGTAACATCCCATCTCCGGACCGTGGTCTTCGCTGGTAACCCAAAGAATGTTGGGTTGATCGGCAGCTGGTATGCATTTGGATGAACTAGTGAAAACAAGTAAAAGGAGGACCACTAGCTTAATGAGCCGAAAGGTACTTTTCATTTTTGCAAAATGGTGACAGTGGGAGAGGATGGTTATGCCAGCGAGTGAAGTATACACGTGCCAGACCGTGCCCACAATTAAGGCGCTGCTGAACCGTAAGTTACGCAACTGAGACTGGAGAGATAAGGAGCCAAAATGGGAAAGCGAGTCGAGTGAGGCCCCTGCCGAACCAATCTAGCGCAAATCTCAGTAGGAGCCTCGAACGCCCGCATTATCGCGATGCTAGGTACGAATTTGGCAATCTTGTACGTCTCAACAACGAAATAGACTGAAAGCACGGACGAAAGAGGATATATTCGTATTGTGTTGTGTTCGTATTGTGTTGTGTTCGTAATGTGCTGAGAGAGAGAGAATTCATCCGACGCTCCGAGGCTGAATTTGTTATTGTCGCCTTTCGATCCACGAAAGTGCGCCTCGTTAACACACTTTTGCGAAGCAAAAGGCGACAAAGTTCAACACCTTGTGAATAAATTCACAGCCTATCCGTGAATTGAGTTTCAGGTGGGTCCTGCATGCCGAAAAAGACGTGCATCACTCATGAATCAACCATTGGATGTTTTCCATTCGTCAAATGCAACCCACCATGGCAAGCCAAATAATCTAATCTGATCATGGAAATACACTCCAATTATCGAAGGAACGCTTGAGTGCTACCCAGGTTGTTAGTGTTCGCGCTTTCGTTCAGCCTAGTTGTTGGATGTGCGGTATTGGTCTCTGCGGATGATGCAAACATCAACTATCTGCGGGCGATCAAGCCCATTTTGAAAGAAAGGTGCTACGCATGTCATGGAGCCCTAAAACAAGAGTCGGAGTTGCGTCTTGATACTGGAATGATGATTCGCCGGGGTGGAGCCAGTGGCCCTGCAATTGCCAGCAATGCTGCGGACACAAACCTGTTGCTCGAGCGTGTAACTGCAACAGATGCATCGCTCCGGATGCCGCCAGAAGGCTCGCCCCTCTCAGCAGAACAAATCGATCTGCTCAGAAAGTGGATTGCTCAAGGGGCAATGTCACCCGTTGAAGAACCTCCGGAAGAAGACACGCGACGGCACTGGGCGTTTCAAAAACCAGTTCGACCCGCAGTTCCCAATCCATCCTCCAATGCAGCGTGGATCGCGTTCAATCCGATCGATTGTTTCTTAGAAGAAAAACGTCAAACGGTCGGAGTACAGGCGATAGCGACCGCAGATCGTGCGACGTTGTTTCGGCGACTCTACCTCGACCTTGTTGGCCTTCCGCCAACAGCCGACGAGCTACAGGAATACTTAGTCAACGATTCAGCAATAGCGTACGACAATGTCGTTGACCAATTGCTGGACTCGCCTCGACATGGGGAACGTTGGGCTCGACACTGGATGGATGTTTGGCGGTACAGCGATTGGTACGGTCGCCGGTCCGTACCGGACGTGATGAACAGCTATCCCATGGTATGGCGATGGCGAGACTGGATCGTGCGATCCGTCAACCAAGACAAACCGTATGATCAAATGATTGTCGAAATGCTTGCGGCCGATGAACTGCAGCCAATGGACGGTCAAAACAGTGTTGCCACCGGCTTCTTGGTACGGAGTTGGTTCAAGTGGAACTACGAAACTTGGAAGAAAGACTTAGTCGAACATACAGGCAAGGCATTTCTTGGGCTAACGTTGAATTGCGCCCAATGTCACGATCACAAGTATGACCCGATTACACAGGAAGACTACTTTCGTTTTCGAGCGTTCTTTGAACCGCTAGAGCTTCGACATGATCGCGTTCCCGGAGAAGCTGATCCGGGGCCGTTCGTAAAGTATGTGTACGCTCTATCCTACGGCCCGATTCAAAGCGGAATGGTGAGTGTCTTCGACGAGAATCTAAGTGCCGAGACATACATGTTCTCCAAAGGGGATGCGAGATTGCGATTCGAGGGGAAACCCCCTGTCAGTCCCGGCGCTCCGGCATTTCTTAGTGACACACCATTGCAGCCGTCGCCGATCCCTTTGCCGATCACCGCGGCTTATCCTGGCATAAAGGAATTTGTCAGGGCCGAAGAGCGATCCAAAAGGCTGTCAGCACTCGCGGCAGCGGAGAAGCAGCTGACTGAAGCGAGAGCCGAGTTGGAATTGAAACCGACAGGATTAAAGCAAGAATTGCAATCGGCTGAGACTAACTTGGTAAAAGCTCACCTCGAAGCGACGCGATTGATTTCGTTGGCAGAGTTAGGCAATGCCAGTACTTCGGCTTCGAGCCGCATCCTCGAAGGATCCCAGTCGCTGGCGCTGGACGCCAAAACGGGTCGACGAGCGCTCTCGCATTCAATACCGGGTGTGGAATCCTTTTCGGACAACGGTACCCTATCGTTTTTAGTTCAATTGGTTCAAGATGGACATACCAATTTTCAACTCGGACTCGACATTGCGAAAGGTGCTACGGGAGGCTTTGTGGCATTTGAAAAAGGGGCAATCAAAACCTACACGCCAGGTGGCTTCAATGAGTTCGTCGCTGGAGGATACGATGTCCCCAACGGACAGGATCGTTTTCGAGTCAAGATGCAACTCGATCTGGCTCGAAACCAATTTCTTCTGACCGTGACGTCGCTTGTCGACAATCGTGTGCTCGTCGATGCCGTCCCTGCGGCATTGAACGGCTGGAAGCCTCAAGCGGATGGTAAGCGGGGGTTATTTCTTGATTGCCGTCCTGGCACCGAAGCCATTTATGATGATATCACTTTTTCCCAACCCGATGGCTCAATCGTCTTTCGTTTTGACTTTGAGAAACCGTTGTACAAGGAGGGACTAGACGTTACGGAATCGTTGGCAGGACCTGCATCAACATCCTGGTTGACGACCGGTTTTTGTGTGGCACCTGCGACTTCGTTGATCATTTCATCCTCTTTGGAAAACCCTTTGGTGCGACAGGCAACGGATCGCCTGAATGCCGCTCGGCAAGGTTTGCGAATTCCGCTCCTGAATGTGGCTTCAGCAGAAGCCGGTCGGCTTGCGGCCCAGACCGAGCTAAATGCCCTAGAGCTGCGAATCGAAGCCGATTCGGTTCGTTACTCTCTGGGAGCGCTTGCCAAGGATCGCCAGAGCGAAACCGCAGTGAAAGCCATGATTCACGCGGCTTGCCAAGCGGAACGGCAGGCACTGTTGGCTTCCGCCAAGGCAACCGTCGCAATGGAAGAGAGTGCGATCGCCATGGCCGAATTGAAAGTTGCTGATGCGACCATAGGTGCAGGCCAATCGGAAATCGACACCGCCCAAAAAGCTTTTCAAGCGGTTCAAAAACGACGAACAACAGCCGAAAACTCTCTGGGGTTGGCAAACGCTATGCTAACGAAAGAGCTTGGCGAGTACACTCCATTGTCCCCCAAATATCCGGAGTTTACCTCTGGACGGCGGGCTGCGCTGGCGGGCTGGATCACCAGCAAGGACAATCCGTTAACAGCTCGTGTTGCCGTGAATCATATCTGGCTACGACACTTCGGTCATCCGCTGGTGGCTTCGCCTCATGATTTCGGTCGCAACGGCAGCCTTCCGACCCATCCGCTTCTATTGGATTGGCTGGCTTGTGAACTGATGGATTCGGGCTGGTCGATGAAGCACATTCATCGATTGATTGTCAAGAGTCAGGCCTATCGCTTGGCCAGTATGATCCCCGAGTCTCTTCAAGGGAAACAACGCGAGGTGACAGCAACATGGGGCAACGATCCTGACAACTCTAAGTACTGGCGATTTCCCGCTTCGCGTATGCAGGCAGAAGTGGTCCGCGACAGCTTGCTTGGATTATCCGGAGAACTTGATATGACCATGGGTGGCCACGAGATCGATCATAAACAAGGAATGACCTCTCGACGTCGCAGTCTCTATTTTGCCCATCATGGTGAGGAGAAAATGGAGTTCCTGGAGCTGTTTGATGCTGCGAACGCATGCGATTGTTACCGTCGAACCTCGTCTGTCCAACCACAACAAGCCCTGGCGCTCATCAACAGCGAATTGACTAGGACGCTAAGCCGTCATCTGCAGAAAAAGTTATGGGCTTTGGCGAGTTCGAATGAATCGGAGTCTAGCATAGTCGCCGTTAACAATCGCTTTGTGGAAATGGCGTTTCTCCAAGTGCTCAATCGAGTGCCGCAAGAACTCGAGCGAACTGCATCCAATACGTTTCTAAAAGAGCAAGCAAACCGGCTAAACACATCCAATGAAGTTTCACGAGAGATTACGACTGATGAACGGGCGCGGGAAAATTTGTTACATGCTCTAATGAACCATAACGATTTTGTGACCATTCGGTAAGGAAAAAGCCCTGGCGGGGAAATGGGAACGATGGCAACTTCAAAATACTCGTACTGCGGCCGTTCGCGAAGGACTTTCCTGAACAATCTTGGCATGGGTTTTGGCGGAGTGGTATTGAACTCGTTGCTGCATGAAGACGGGTATGGCGACTTTGCAGTTGAACACAGTCGACCGGATGGAAAGCCGCATTTTGCCCCCCGGGCCAAGAATGTCATTTGGATCTTTCTCTCGGGCGGCGTGAGTCACATGGAGACGTTTGATCCGAAGCCGCTGCTCAACAAACTCAGTGGCAAGACTTACGACGAGACCAGTTTGCCGAATCCACAAAAGCAACCAATGTTTCTCGAACGCTCGCGTTCTGTGGTTGGGTTCGACCGAGAGCTGCATTCGAAAATCTTCCCGTTGCAAGTCGGCTTTAAGAAGTATGGCGAGACAGGACTTGAAGTGAGCGACTGGTTACCGCACTTGGCCACTTGCTCGGATGACTTGGCGGTGGTTCGGTCCATGTGGACCACGGACAACGACCACGCTGCTGAATTTCAGATGCATACGGGGCGTCACAAATTGGATTCGCCGGAACCTGTTATCGGTTCTTGGATTCAATACGGACTAGGCACGCTAAATGAGAATATGCCGCAATTTGTTTTTCTCGGCGAGTTCAAAGATCCGCGAGTCAAAGAGAACTTCGATGCACATTATCTTGGGCCAACCTATGGTGGCGTGCAGCTTCACCTCGACCCCCTCAACCCGCTCGCCTTTGGGCGACGAGCGTCGGACATTAGCGAGATCGAACAACGTGGGGAGTTTGAATTCCTGCAGCGGCTCAACCGTCTTTCTGCCGCCGAGTTCCCACAGGATGCGCAGTTGCAGGCACGCATCAATTCCTACGAGCTTGCCTTTCGGATGCAGCAGTCGGTACCCGAAGCGCTCAATTTGGCGGACGAATCGCAAGAGACGCAAAACCTTTATGGTATCAACAATCCTACGACTGCCGTTTACGGACAACGATGCCTGGCGGCACGAAGGCTTGCCGAGCGCGGAGTGCGCTACACGCTTGTTTATCTGAGTGACTACGGTGAGTGGGACTCACATAGTGATCTTCAGAAGAACCATTCGCGAAGCTGCGAGCGAATAGATCGACCGGTGGCTGGCTTGTTGCAAGATTTGAAACGCCGCGGCATGATGGAAGATACAGTCGTCGTCTTCACCACCGAGTTTGGGCGAACTCCCGGCGTGGAATTCGGCATGTTCAACAAATCCGCCACGGGGCGCGATCATCATCCGCATGGATTCTCTATTTGGCTAGCCGGCGCAGGAATTCGACCAGGCATACACGGTGCGACGGACGAACTTGGATTTCACGCCATTGAGCAACCGCATTACGTTACGGACTTGCATGCCACAATATATCACTTGCTCGGCTTGAACCCTCGGCTTATGGAAATTCCAGGACGGAAGCGACTGGAAATAGACTATGGTAACGTGATTCATGAAATATTAGCATGATCTGCTTTAGCATCGTCTCGTTTTCATTCGGCTTGATGCCGGTGAAAGTTTGGACAAAACGAATCCAAACGTTCGTACTTTTGGAGACATTGTAAATCTTGGTAAAGAAATGGAGATGAGTGCGAAACCCAATCCGTATGGAGCTTTACGAAAGCGATTTTGAAGTACAATCACAAAAGAGGAAAGAGCGTTTTTTGCTCTCGGGACCCCGTTGTTTTGCACTTTAGACGTAAATCCATGTTTGACTACAACACTCGAATTGTAATCCTTTGTGCCGGATTGCTGGGCGTGATTGCAGGAATGGTCGGCGTCTACCTCATTCTACGCAAACGTTCGTTAATCGGAGATGCGATTTGCCATGCGGCCTTGCCAGGATTGGCCATTTCATTTCTCGCGCATGTATCCTTTGGGGGGGATGGCAAGAATCTATTTTGGCTATTGATCGGGGCTGGAGTTTCAGGGACGGCAGGCTCACTCGCCGTGATTGGGTTGCGGAAATGGTCTAATCTCAAGGAAGACGCAGCCCTGGGAATTGTACTGAGCGTGTTTTTTGGAATTGGGATGGCATTATTCAGCATCGTGCAACAGTATCCGCAAGGGAACGCTGCTGGCCTGGAAAACTTCATTCTTGGGAAGACAGCTTCGATCGTAGCAAACGATGCCACCTCGATAACTATCGCGTCCATTATTGTAGTCGTTGCGTTGGTGCTATTTCGAAAGGAGCTAAAACTGCTTTGTTTCGATCCGTTGCTCGCATCAGCTCAAGGATGGCCTGTTTTGATGATGGATCTATTGCTGTTAGCTTGCGTGCTCATCGTGGTCATTGTGGGTGCCAACATCGTGGGGGTGATTTTGGTCATTGCACTCTTGGTTATCCCGCCTGCATCAGCTCGGTTTTGGACGCATTCCCTCCCCAAGACGATACTTGTCAGCGCCTTTATCGGTGCCAGTTCGGGAATCCTAGGTGCACTCAGCAGTCTCCTAATCGATCGCGTTCCATCCGGCGCGGCGATCGTTCTGGCTGCCAGCGGGTTCTTTAGTCTAAGTCTGTTCTTTGGGGGCGAGCGAGGATTGCTTTGGAGGCTTTGGAGTTTGGGCCGGCAACGCACTAGGGCAGACCAGGAGCACCTGCTGCGCGCGATTTTCGAATTGCTAGAGTTTCAAGGCAAGACCCCTCAGGTACATGGTCAAATGCGATCGGATTCGGTAGTTCTATCGGATCTAGTCCGAATGCGGTCCTGGTCGGCATCAAGGCTCAAGAACGCCATCCGTCAGATCTGCAACCAAGGTTGGGCAACCATCAATGCGGACGGAGCAGCAACGTTGACGGCAAGTGGTATTCAGCAGTCTTTTAGAGCCGTTCGAAGGCACCGTTTGCTTGAGCTCTACTTTTCCAGATGGGCAGACCTTTCCCCAGATGCGGTCGATCGTGGTGCCGATTACACAGAACATGCATTGGATGACGACTTGCTGGCCGAATTGGAGAATGATGCAATTGTCATGGGAGACTCGATCGAATTGCCCAAAAGCGTTCATCCGATCGGTTCGTAAACTTGTGACAAAAAAACTATTGTCGCCTTTTGTTTCGCAAAAGTGCGTTAGCTAGTCGCACTTTCGCGGAGCGAAAGGCGACAATAAATCCCTCAGGAAAAATACATCCCAGATGCGAACACCGCTCGCTTGGCTCAACACGACCTCTAGCGTTTCAAGGTTGGCACTTGCTTCGTCCGGCATTGGTTTCGCGGTAGTTCTAATGTTCATGCAGATAGGTTTCCTCAACGGATTGTTTGATAGCACGGTTCAAATTCTACGTTTGCTGGATGCGGACTTGGTCATAATGAGCCCCGCTCGCTACACTGTACCTAGCGAGCAACGATTCAATTTTGGATTGTTACAACGCGCGAGAGCGGCTTCCAACGTTCTTAGCGTTCAGCCTCTTTACATAGATCGCTCCATGTCGGACGTTCGAGTCATCGGACATGTTTCTCGATCGATACGCACAATTGGCGTGCCATTGAACGGTGATGTGTTTTTGGATCCCGCGATGAACGCAAAATGTAGACTTCTAACGGACGTCCATTTCGCGTTGGTCGATCGCAAGAGCAAAGAAAAGTACGGTTTCGAAAAAAAGGACCTCCAGAAACTATGCGATCAAGAGGCGGAGCTGTCCGGTCGTCGAGTTGAATTGAAAGAATGGGTAAAGATCGGGACCGATTTTGTTTACGACGGTTCTCTTATCGTATCCGATCTTGGTGTCGAACATTTCTTTCCGCTTCGCAATGGCTTGAAACCTCCATTGGCAGCAGTCGACCTTGGGTTGGTTAAATTAGTCAACGGAGCGGACGAATCAGTCGTTCAAGAGGAACTGCAATCGATTCTGGGAAACGCGATCCATGTGTACAACAAGGAAGTGCTCATACGCCGCGAAATCAGTTTCTGGGCAACCAACACACCGATTGGGATTATATTTACCATAGGCACCGTCATGGGTTTGTTTGTTGGAGTCATAATATGCTACCAAATCTTGTTCACAGACATTCATGACCATCTGGCTGAATTTGCAACGCTAAAAGCGATGGGCTATGGCCCTTACTACTTTTTGCGTTTTGTCATGCTTCAATCGTTCTACCTAAGTGTTTTTGGCTTCCTACCAGGTTGGTTGATTAGTTGGCTGCTCTACATATGGCTGGCAGATCGAACCGGGCTAGTCATGATGCTAACTGCTCCACGCGTGCTCCTGGTATTTTGCTTGACTTTCTTGATGTGCACGATCAGCGGCGCATTGGCGGTAAGGAAACTATGGGCTGCGGATCCTGCCACGTTATTCAAGTAACTTGTTTGCAATCCACAGATCTGCCCAACGGTGCAAACTCTTTCCAGGCATTTCGTTTTGTGACAAAGTCGGTGCGCGATCTCGATGCATATAACCGACATGGCCTCCGAATTCGGTCTTTCGCAGAACGGTAGATTTGGATAATACCGCGTTCTCGAACATCCAGGCTGGCACGATCGGGTCATGCTTGTCGATCAGGATGGTCGTGGGAACTTGGATTTGGTCAAGCCAAGCAGCCGAGGAGCCTGCACTGTAGTATTCTTCGGCATCTCGGAATCCCGCCAAAGGCGCTGTTACGGTTTCGTCAAACTTCCTGATGGTTTCGAAGGAAGCATGCGGAAGCCGCTCGGCCCATTGCGGCCAGATGGTCGCTCGCGATTTGGTTTGCTTGCGGAGCGAACGCATGAAATAACGCGCGTACAACTTGTACACGCCTTGCTCCATGTGCGTTGAGCAATCCGACAATCGTATGGGAGGTGCAACCGAGATTGCCTGCAAAATGCTCAGATCCCGACTCCCATCCCCGCTGTCTATGTACTCATGCTTGGTTGCGAGAAGCTTGAGCAGAATATTGCCTCCGAGTGAGACACCTGAAATTCGCCATTTTCGTATTCCAAGCTTATCTCGCAAATGAATGAGCATCCCCCAAATCTCTTCAAAACAGGCTCCGTGTGGCGGCAGTGGCGTAAATTGCCCAGAAGGACCAGCACCGGGTAAATCGGCACGAAAGACGCGTATGCCGCGGGCGAGTAAACACTGCGCCGTGGTTGTCATGTAGGTTCCTGCATGCGAGGACCCTAGACCGTGCAAAAGCAACACTCCTTCATTGATATTCTTGGCTGATGGTCGACTTGGGGCATTTTCGAACACGAAACTGAACCCCTTATCCCCCATAGGAATCTTGTGGTCAATCGTCGGCGGTAGCGGGGGCTTGGGCTTGTAGAATCCGGTTAGGATGGTTTGGACATGTCCATTTCGCAAATACCATGGCGGACGAAATTGTTCAGGCTGTAGAAACATCAATCTAACTTTTGTCCTGTATCTATCATGTATTTACACCACACGGGTTGGTAGTCATCCTAGGCAAAGATTGAAGGGTTTGCTACTCACAATTGCTTTCCGAACGGGAATTGACCATTCGGGGTTGGTTCGAGATACTCGGAATCAATGTTGCCTTCGCTCCGTCCCCTTTGTTTTACGCATAACATGTCCGCAACATCGGAATACGACCCAAAAACGGAAAACCGAGCTGTTATCCGACTAGCCCTCTATATCCTATGGTTTGTCGTGGTCAGTTCCTTGCTACTGTCCATCAATACCTGGATGATCTATTCGTTGTCCCAGGGCGTCGCCAAGTTGCTGCCGAACATACCTGGTATTCCAATCTTGGTTCAACTTGTGGTTTTTATCGGCCCTATGGTCCTTCTTTATTTGGAATGGTTTGCTTGGGACGTGATTTATGCTCATCGTCTCCGCGTTCGTAGAAGCCGCATTTCTAACTAGTCCACCTGAGCTCACTCATGTGGCACGTCCCTGAGCCTGCCAAGGGCGTGGGCACCGTCCGTTTCCTTGGCCCACTTCCCGAATAGTATTCAATTCTAGCGATACAAAACAGTCGCATACCAACCATTTTGGCCGCGGGCAACGCCGATGCCAACTGGGCTGCGCTGTCCCCAGTAACAGCATTTTCGAATCGCATCATCGGACGAGAGGGTCGAGAATCCAACCCCTTCGTATCGTCCAGTACCCATCGAGCCACCGACATGACGCATCTGCCCTGACGAGGCTTGCTGGGAAGCCTTCTGCTGGGCGACGCAATTGTCGCAGGCACTTGCCAACTGTGCTGGTTGAGCGACTAAAATCGATCCAAAAACAATCATCGAGAATGCAAACCGTTGCATACCAATACTCCCTTGCGAGAAACAATTCGTACAAGCTTCTTGCTATACCAATCCAACAATCGTCCTGATTGCTTACCGCGTACTACCCTCGCCCCGCGGTCGAAAGCTGTCAACCGGCATCGGCTCGGGGGGGTATCCACTTGACATTCGTAAAGCCTTAGCTGCCCTAGACCTACGTATACTCTTCTTTTCGCAAAAAAAGGGACGATACTCACGGTGGTGGCAAACAAATCATCACAATGAACTAGCTGAACTCAACAAAGCCGATCCCATCGTCACTCCAGGAGCTGGCAATGTACTGTTACCTTGCAGATAGATATCGATGGCTCGTGCGGCCCCTCTGCCTTCGTTGATTGCCCAAACGACTAGCGATTGCCCGCGGCGACAATCACCTGCTGCAAAGACACCCTTAACGTTAGTCTCAAACTTGCCATGTTCCGCTTTGTAGTTGCTGCGTGGATCCAGTTCGATGCCAAGCAACTCCGATACAGCGTTTTCTGGTCCGAGGAATCCCATCGCAAGCAACACAAGATCGGCATCGATCACATCTTCGCTGCCTGCGACTTCCTCCATCGTCATCCGCCCCTCTTTTTTTACCCACTGCACGCGTACTGTCTTGATACCTGTGACATTCCCCTGGCCATCGTCGATGAACTCTTTGCTCAAAATGCAATACTCGCGAGGGTCGTTTCCAAACTTCTCTTCGGCTTCCTCATGCCCGTAATCGACACGAAACGTTTTTGGCCATTGTGGCCATGGATTGTCAGAAGCTCTCTCTTGCGGCGGTTTGTCCAATAACTCGAAGTTTACCAACTGGGTGCAGCCATGCCGCAAGCTTGTACCGATGCAATCGCAACCGGTATCTCCACCGCCAATGACCACTACGCGTTTTCCTTTCGCCGAGATGAACTTACCGTCCGCATGTTGACTGTTGAGCAAACTCGCCGTGTTGGCTGTCAAGAACTCCATCGCAAAATGTACGCCATTGAGTTGGCGGCCAGGAATGGGCAAATCTCGAGGCTTGGTCGCTCCAGTTGAAAGCAAAACCGCATGGTTTTCGGCCATCAATTGTTTCGGATCAACGTTCGTGCCCACATTGGCGTTAGTAATGAACTTAACTCCTTCCTCAGCCATCAAATCCAATCGACGTTGGACAACTCCTTTGTCCAACTTCATGTTCGGTATGCCGTACGTGAGCAGGCCTCCGATACGATCGGCGCGTTCGTAAACCGTTACTGTGTGACCAGCTTTGTTGAGTTGATCAGCCGCAGCCAATCCAGCTGGTCCGCTTCCAACGATCGCAACACTCTTGCCCGTTCGTGTTTCCGGACGATTGGCCGTCACCCACCCTTCGTCGAACGCTCGGTCAATAATCGCATTTTCAATGTTTTTGATAGTCACCGGCGGATTGGTAATTCCAAGAACGCAAGCCCCCTCGCAGGGCGCTGGACAAACGCGACCAGTGAACTCCGGGAAATTGTTTGTCTTGTGCAATCGATCGACCGCTTCATGCCAGCGTCCGTGGTAAACCAGATCATTCCACTCAGGGATCAGGTTTTCAACTGGACATCCTGTAGCCGACTGGCAAAAAGGCACTCCACAATCCATGCAACGCGCCCCTTGGGTTCGCAATTGCTCTTCCTGAGGTTCCGTGTAGATTTCGCGATAATCGTTGAGACGAACAATGGGCAATCGCCATTCCACTTTCTTGCGATCGAATTCTTTGAAACCAGTTGGCTTTCCCATGTTTTTGTAAGGCTAAAGGAGTAAGGAATAGGGAGTAAGGAGTAGGTTTAAGGTTTAAGCGAATAGGTATCGGAATTTGCAAAGTGAGTGTCTTCGATTGTGTTTGGAATACTGAATTTGCTTACACCTTGCACCTTACACGTTACAGCTTATACCAGTTGCAGTTCTTGTTCTCGTTTCATCTCCAACATGACGCGCTTGTAGTCGGTCGGCATTACTTTGACAAATCGACCGACACTGCTGGTCCAGTCGTCAAGAAGCCCCTTGGCTACCGAGGATTTGGTGACCTCCGCATGCATAGAGACTAGTGCAAAAAGCGCTGCGATGTCTTCTTCTGCTTCTACGTTTTCCAATTCGACCGTACCTAAATTGCATAGGATTCGGAAGGCTTCCATGTCGGCCAGAACATAGGCAACCCCACCGCTCATGCCCGCGGCAAAATTTCGACCGGTTGGACCTAAGACGACGACGCACCCACCCGTCATGTACTCGCAACCATGGTCACCGACACCTTCGATCACGGCGGAACAGCCTGAATTGCGAACCGCAAAGCGTTCCGCCGCTCGGCCTCGAATGTAAAGCTCACCTGTTGTTGCGCCATACAAGCAAACGTTTCCGACGATAATGTTGTCCTCAGGTGGAAATGTCGAACGCTTGTCTGGATAGACAACGATCCGGCCGCCCGAGAGTCCTTTTCCGACATAATCGTTTGCGTCCCCTTCCAGCTCCAGCGAAACGCCATGAGCCAGGAATGCACCAAAGCTTTGGCCAGCGGAACCTGTGAATTTGATATGAATTGTTTCCGTCGGCAGGCCCGCTTGTCCGTACCGTTTGGCGATCTCGTGACTGAGGATAGTACCAACGGTTCGATTCGTGTTGAGGATTGGCAATTCGAAATTCACCGGCTTGCGCGATTCCAGGGTAGCTTGACACCGCGGCAGTATTTCGGTCATGTCCAGGGACTTCTCTAGACCATGATCTTGTTTCTGCAAACATCGAACACCGACATCCGGACTCGATTTTTTAGCCGGCTTGAGAATTGGTGACAGATCCAATCCATCCGCTTTCCAATGTGAGATGGCTGAATCCGCAATCAAGCAATCGGTTCGACCGATCATGTCGTCGATTTTCTTGAAGCCCAGTTGGGCCATGATTTGTCTCGCATCTTCCGCGACCATAAACAAGTAGTTGACCACGTGCTCCGGCTTGCCTGAAAACTTAGCCCGAAGCTCGGGGTCTTGAGTCGCGATACCAACCGGACAAGTGTTGAGATGGCACTTGCGCATCATGATGCAACCCAGCGTGATCAGAGGAGCGGTCGCAAATCCGAACTCTTCCGCACCTAATAACGCGGCTATCACGACATCCCGCCCCGTTTTGAGGCCACCATCGGTCTGCAAAGTGACTCGACTGCGAAGATTGTTAAGCACCAACGTTTGATGCGTTTCCGCAATGCCCAATTCCCAAGGTAAGCCTGCGTGTTTGATGCTGGTGAGGGGGGAAGCCCCCGTACCGCCTGTATCACCGCTGATCAAGATATGATCGGCGTGTGCCTTGGCTACCCCGGAGGCCACCACTCCAACACCGACTTCGCTTACAAGCTTGACGCTGACTCGCGCGCTTGGGTTGCTGTTTTTCAAATCGTGGATTAGCTGCGCCAGATCCTCGATCGAGTAGATGTCGTGGTGCGGTGGCGGACTGATCAGTCCAACGCCAGGCGTGCTGTAACGAATCTTGGCAATGTACTTATCCACTTTCTTACCGGGCAGTTCGCCACCCTCTCCCGGCTTGGCGCCTTGCGAAATCTTGATTTGCAATTCATCCGCATTGGCCAGGTATTCGATCGTAACACCAAATCGACCGGAAGCGACCTGCTTGATGGCGGATCGCTTGCTGTCGCCGTTTGACATCGGCTTGAAACGAACAGGATCCTCACCCCCTTCGCCGGTGTTGCTTTTCCCACCAAGCCGATTCATCGCGATCGCAACGGTTTCGTGCGCTTCGGCACTGATCGATCCCAAGCTCATCGCACCCGTGCAAAATCGCTTTACGATTTCTTTGGCCGGTTCTACGTCGTCAATAGGGATGGCAGGGCCCGCAGCACCCGGCTTGAATTCAAGCAACCCTCGAAGCGCGTAGCGCATTTTTGCATCATTGTTGATGTGGTCAGCAAAACGTTTGTACGCGTTTTTGTCACCCGCTCGGGCAGCAACCTGGATGTCCGCAATGGCGGCAGGATCCCAACCATGCCGTTCGCCCTCGGCCCTCCAATGAAACTCGCCCAGGTTGGCGAGCATCGGCAACGTATTCGGCTTGGTGGTTGGATAGCCAAGGGCGTGGCGACGAAAAGTCTCTTCCGCCAAGATATCAAAACTGCAGCCTTGGATTCGACTATTGGTTCCGGCAAAGCAACGTGAAATTACTTCGTCCCTCAAGCCGAGAGCTTCGAAGATCTGAGCCCCCTTATAACTCGCTAGAGTACTGATGCCCATCTTTGCCATGACCTTCATCATGCCCTTGGCGACGGCCTTGCGATAACCCAAAACAATCTTGTTGTCATCCATTCCTTCGAGCAATCCGTCCCGGCTTGCTTGCCACAACGATTCAAAGGCTAAGTACGGATTGATTGCGTCGGCACCATACCCGACGAGCAAACAATGGTGGTGGACTTCACGTGCTTCGCCCGTTTCCAGAACAATTCCGATTTGAGTTCGTTTTGCGGCTCGAACCAGATGGTGGTGAACGGCTCCACATGCCAATAAGCTGCTCGTTGCCACGCGGTCTTGACCGATATTGCGATCGGAAAGCACAATCATCGTGTATTTTTCATCGATTGCCTGCTCAGCTTCGCTGCAAATGCGAGCTAGAGTCGCCTCAACCCCGGATTTGCCAAGCTTTCGATCAAAGGTGATGTCGATAGTCTTCGTTTTCCAACCGCGGTTGGTCATATGCTGTATGGCAGCCAACTCCTCATTGGTAAGAATAGGATGGGGGATCATCAAGCGATGGCAATGAGCAGGAGTTGCGTCCAGCAAATTCTGTTCAGGACCAACATAGCATTCCAGCGACATGATGACTTCTTCGCGAATCGAATCGATGGCTGGATTGGTGACCTGAGCAAACAGTTGTTTGAAATAATCATAGACCAACCGCGGCTGGTCGCTCAAACAGGCAAGGGCCGAGTCATTTCCCATCGATCCAATCGGGTCCACCTGAGTCAGAATCATCGGCAAGAGCATGAAGTTCATCGTCTCTAGGGTGTACCCGAAGGCTTGCATGCGAGGCAACAGTGTCTCTGGGTAGAAGCCATGCGATTCTTTGTCTGTCGACAATTGGTCCAAGGTGATGCGTTCGGCATTAAGCCATGCTTGGTATGGACGAATCGCTGCAAACGTCTCTTTGAGTTCCTCGTCAGGAATGAGTCGTCCTTCTTCGAAGTCGATAAGGAACATTCGGCCTGGTTGGAGTCGGCCTTTGGATTTCACGATGGCGGGATCTACCGGGAGCACCCCAACTTCGCTAGCCATGATCACGCGATCGTCCGTCGTGAGGTAGTATCGACTCGGGCGCAAACCGTTTCGGTCAAGCGTCGCGCCAATGAAATGCCCATCCGTAAACACGATCGACGCAGGTCCATCCCACGGTTCCATCATGCAACTGAAAAACTCATAAAAAGCCCGCTTGCCGGGTGACATAGTTTCATGCTTTTGCCACGCTTCTGGCACCATCATCATGACAGCTTCTTGGAGAGTGCGGCCATTGAGCAACAAAAACTCCAAAACATTGTCGAAAGTACCTGAGTCACTACACAGAGGCTCAACAACCGGGAACAGTTTTTTGAGGTCGTCGCCAAAGACGGAACTTTCAGCCATTCCTTCGCGAGCCTTCATCCAATTGATGTTGCCGCGAACGGTATTGATTTCACCGTTGTGGCTCATGAATCGCAACGGCTGAGCCCGATCCCAACTAGGAAAGGTATTGGTCGAGAATCGCGAATGGACCATCGCTAAATGGGTCTCAAAGTCAGGGTCGCTCAAGTCTGCGTAGTAAGGGACCACTTGGGCTGGTGTCAGCATCCCTTTGTAGATCAGAGTTTTCGTTGACAAACTACAAACGTAGAATAGCGACGCTTGCTTGAGGCTTTTGTCGTTGCGCAACGCATGGCTGGCCTGCTTTCGAATCAAATAAAGTTGCCGTTCAAACTCCTGATTGTTCAGTCCTTCTTTTGCAGCCACAAAGACTTGCTCAATCATTGGCTCGGCTTTTCGCGCGCTAGGACCAATGTCTGCTGCGTCTGCCGACTGTGGTACTGCCCGCCAGCCCAAAAGTCGTTGCCCTTCGCTCGCAATCAGCCGATTAAATGTCTGTTTGCATTGATCCCGCTCCGCTGGATCCTTCGGAAAAAAAATGTTGCCCACCGAATAGAGACCGGGTTTTGGCAAATCGACTCCCAATTCACTTAGGGCTATTCGGCGAAGGAACCTATCCGGCATTCCAACGAGAATACCCGCACCGTCTCCCGTGTTGGTTTCACAACCACACGCACCCCGGTGATGCATACTCCTAAGGATCGTTTCTGCGTCTCGCACGATCTGGTGACTTGGCTTACCCTTAACATTGGCAACGAACCCAACACCGCACGAATCCTTTTCGAGTTCAGGATCGTATAGCCCTTGCTTTTCTGGAAATCCAAATGGTGCATTCATGCTCAGTGAATCCTATCTGTTCGTCTTCGTTTCGGTGTTCGTTCTTAAAAGAGTGCGCCTAGGCTGGCGCAATCCGATTAGGATGCCATGATTGGCCCGCGCAAGTCCTGACCATTGCTCGACGGAACGCCATTTGACGGTTCCGCATGGATTGGTTTCAGGTCGTCTGGCGTCTTGACGTTTTCTTGATCCCAAACACGATTCTTCATTACGATATCCATGAAACTACGAGCTGCTCGGCTCAAGGTAACTTCTCGTCGTTGAATGATTCCCAAAGGTCGGGTCAACTCGAGTCGATCGCATTCAATCCGCTTTAGCGAGCCAGATGCCAACTCGCTCTGAACTGTTAACATCGGCAAAAATGCAACTCCGCTATTCACGATGGCCGCATGTTTGACCGAGTCGATGTTGTCTAATTCGACAACCACTCGCATGGTTACTCCCAAATTGCGAAGCTCCTTGTCGATCTCTTGCCGAATCCGCAAATTGCTTGCGAAGGCTACCAATCCAATTTGCGAAAGCGCCTCGGGTGATATGCGTCCAAGCGTCGAAAGGCGATGCCGAGGCGAAGCAACAAGGATCATTGGCTCGTGCCGCCACAAAGTTGTCTGCAAGGTCGGATGATTTTGATCTGGATAGCTAACCATCCCAAAATCGACCGTCCCTTGCTCCACCATTCTGTAAACTTCATGAGGGTGAGCAAGCTGATAAGCGAAACTCGCTGACGAACAGTTCTTTTGAAACTTCTCTTCCAAAACCGGCATGTAACTCAAGCCGATCGAGTAAATCGAAGCGATGACAACGTGTCCAGTGACTTCCTCTCCCGAAGTAGTCCCACCCAATCGCACCTCATCCACCAACGAATCGAATTGGCGCAAAACACCTGCCAATCCGTCATAAAACTTCTGACCCTCGGCCGTTAATACAAACGGCCTCTTGGTTCGATCGATCAGCTGAACAGACAGGAAATCTTCCAAATGCTGAACGCTCTGGCTAGCCGCGCTCTGCGTCATTCCATGATCGCTGGCCGCTTGCGAAAAACTACGCCGTCGTACGACGTCGTAAAAGACTTTTAAGGATCGAATGTGCACAGCCCCATGAGAGCTGGCAGCTCTGTTATTATTTTTATTAATCGTATCGCTCCTCTATTAACGTTGCCGATTCGAAGAATATCCTTTCCTGAAGATAGAGTCAAGAAGCAGATTGAATACTTTCGAGCGAGAGCCAGCAAGAATCGCGAATCGGGCCATGGGAGGGACAAAATCCGAAAAACCCCTCTGTTTTTTAAGGTCGCCGAAACGGACGTTACGCGTCAGGAAAGGGATGTTGCTACCCGCACAGCATATTATTCCGGATTCCTGAGTCCTTTTGGAGGGATGCGATGATAACCCAAGCAGCACGCTGGGACCCTGAAAAAAATTCTCACGGCCTCGGACGGGCATTTCATTATCGCTTTAGCGACTCAGTCATGAAATCGAACAAAGCCTTTGTCGTTAGGTCGTCTGGTAAGCCAAGGTCGTCATTGATTTTGCTGTGTGTCGTTTCCTTGGCCGCAAAGACTTTCGCCGGAATGCCAAATTCACCGAGAACGGTACCCAATCGCTGGGCTTGAGCACTAGTGTCGGGATGACCAGCGACGTGCAGAATTAAGAAAGGCGGAATATTTTTCCCTTTGGCAACGTGGGTGACTGCGGACAAGTTGCGATGTTTCTCCGGGTCGTTGCCAAACTTTTCGCGGTGACCAAACTTAACTTGAGGTTGAGCGTGAGCCAGCCGACGAATTTCCGCGGTGGTGATGATGGCCGGCACATCATATGTGTCGCCGTCCACAGGCACACAGCCTTTGACAACGCTCAAGAAAACGTTTTCCGCCTTCAAGTATCGATCGTCTGTGCAAATGAGAGCGGCGAGTTGGGCGCCCGCTGAGTGCCCCATGATGAACAACTGTTTCGAGTCACCACCGTGGTCAGCGATATGATCGTGAACCCAATGGATCGATTTCGCCACATCTCGCACAATGGTTTCCATATCGACACTTGGCAGCAGCCGATAGTTGGTCGATACAAAGACGTAGCCTTTATCAACAAACGCCTGCGGCTTGATTTGTACGCTCGTTTTATCCCCTGCCTGCCAACCGCCGCCGTGGATCCAAAAAACGACGGGCTTGTTTTTGGCGCCTTTCGGCGAATAAATGTCGAGCACTTGCCGCTCGTGAGCGGGATCTGCGTACGGGATGTTGCTAGAAAGTTCCTGTGCCCGAATTTCAGATCGCACACACAGCAGTAAGGTCATCGCGAAAATAGGTAGTCGTGTGAAAGCTTTCATTTGCAGAATGGTTTCTTTTCGAAATTTAGAAAGGAACGTAGTAATTTGGAGTATATCCCCAGTGTAGCACGGCACTCCTAAGTTGTGATTTTATTACTGTCGCCTTTCGCTCCGCGAAAGTGCGCCTCGTTAACACACTTTTGCGGAGCAAAAGGCGACAAATTTCTGCACCCTGCGAATAAATTCGCAGCCTATCCGTGCTGTGATTCTCGCCACGGCGCCGTGATTCTCGCCGCGGCGCTGTGATTCTCGCCACGGAGTGTCGAGCTACACTTTCTGGGCAAGCGCTAATCTTGCTGGTCCGACAGTTTCAGTTCTTCGATCCAGACTCGAATGTCGTTGTCGTATTCGCTGGCAAGATCGCCCAGAACGAGTTGACGATGAAACGATGCAGCTCCTTCTTGAAGCAATTCCGCCGCCTCGGCGCTTGGAAAACGCCTCGACGGATCGGGCGAGATGAGCCCGCGACAAAAATTCATCAGAAGTCCATTGCAGGAAACCTCCGGCGGAAAAATTTCGTGAAGTCTACTGGGAAGGGAACGCTTCTGTTCCAGTAAATCGCGCAATGAGTCCGTTTCTGCGAAACAGGGTTGGCCCGACAGGAGTTCCACAAGGACGTAGCCCAACGAAGCCAGGTCACTTCGGGGTGATACCGGTGCATTCTCAAGCACCTCTGGTGCGGCGTAAGCTGGCGTGCAAGTGAATACTTGCGGCTGCTTTCCCATTTCAAATGCCGATCCAATATCGATCAATTTGGCATGCCCTGTTCTTTTGATCATGATGTTGGAAGTCTTGATGTCGCCGTGAACAATATTCTCGCGGTGCATGGCAGCCAATCCCGCCAAGCAATCTCGAACGATTGCGACCGCTACACCCGCTTTGAATCGTGCATGAGCAGGCCCAGCCGTCACGATCACGTTGTTGATATAATCCCATCGGCGTTGAGAGATTCTTCCCCGAATTTTCGACATCCGGTCCAACCGAAGCAAATCTCGCAAATCGTAGCCGTCGATCCATTCCATGATCAAAATGCGGATACGATTGCGATCGATGAAGTCATGGACGCTGAGCACTCCTTCGTGTTGAATTCGGGCAACCGACGATGCAACTTGGCCTATTCTTGCCATGGCATCGTCGTAACCCGCTTGGCTTCCAAAGCGTTCTGGCGAAAATACCTTCATGGCTACGGGCAACCTGAATCCGTCCGCCCCCTGCCTAGTCGAAAGAAACACAATCCCTTGACCGCCACTTCCCAGAACACGATCCAGCTTATGATAAGTCATCCACTGGAGTTTCCGATCATCGAGCAGAACCTGGTAACGCGACATCAATTCGGGGTTGCAAACCCTTGTCGCGTCACCGCCAAGTGTCCGCGTTCGAAAGTCGCCAGCAAAAGTAGTCGATTGCATGAATTCATCCGTGAGAGGAAAATGAACTCTTCTATACTGATGAAATTTACGGCAATGCACAAGTCTAGGCCAAAACAAATATCGTTTCCAACAACGTTTTGCCTGTTTCAGATTCTAGCGATACTCTCCTTTGGTCAAGCGATCGACGCGACCAAACCCGCTGAGCCGTTTGCGATTGGAGCGTCACTTACTTTTGACCATCCAGATGCAAGTTTCGTCGAATCGCTCTTGAAATTAGGGCTTTTTGATATTGCGATTGAGACTTGTCGTGACCGGTTCCGTATCGCTGAGGCCACCCAATTGGAGGCCGCCGCTCAATGGTCGATGCTAGAAATGCAATCAATCGCTGCCAAGGTAGCCGCAGATCCCAACATTATCGATAATCCCGCCGCCGTCACTAATTTGCTTGCGGCCAACTTAGCCATTCTGGAACGCAACCCTGAGTCCAGTCGATGGCTTTGGCTGAAACAGCAACAGCAATGGTGCCGTTGGCTCGTTTTGCGACGACTACAGGCAGCCTACGTTGCGGTTCCCGCTCGAAAGCTCATTCGAGAATGGTCCTTAGCCGCCGTTCGAGAATGCCTTGAGGAACTAGAGTCACTGCGGTCACAAATCCAAAAAGCCCCAGATCGAAATGGCAAAACGGACAGCAAGTCGGCTCCGACTCCCGAACAATGGACAAGTTTGCTCACGGACACCTATTTGCTGCAAACTGATTTCTTGCTCCTGAGAGCCCTGTATTATCCTGCCAAAAGTACAGACCGCATCGCTGCAGCCACGGAAATGGCAACGGCAATCGAAAAAGCGGAACTGCGAATCAGTGACGATTGGCCAGGTCGCCCCAACCTGGAACTGGCTCGTTGCGCCGCTCTGATCCAACTCGATCGGCCGGCGGACGCGCTCGCTAGAATCAAGACGTTGGACGAACAATTGTCAGCCACTGTGGGCGAAAAACCAAAACAAGGAAATCGATGGAAGCCTCGCATGGCGACGCTTGCCGCAGAAGCCTGCCGAAATCTTGGCAACCTTAAAGAATCCAATCAATGGATAAACAGCGTTGGTGGCTGGAGGGTTGCTCCCGAGATCGCCATCGAACATTTTGCTAATCTGGTCTCGGTACCTGCTGGACAGGCGACGTCCGAGTCCCAGCTTGCCAATGCTCTGCAAGTTAAAAAAGAAATTGGCCTTCGATTCGGCTCCTACTGGCAACAGAGAGCAGACGCGATCCTGCTGGCCAACAACATGAATCGCACTAGTGACGCAGCAAATACCACTGGTGCAACATCCGAAAATCTCAAGGTCGAATTGCTTATGTCGGAGGCCAAGCAGTTGCTTGCAGCCAAGCTGTGGGATGAGGCCATCGAGAAACTAAGCCAAGCGGAACTCGTTTCAGCCAGCATTGGAAACGAATCCATGGCACTCGACATCGCAATTCAGGCCTCTGCCGTGCTCTTCAAGAATGGACAGAAGGAAACGGCAGAAGGAGAGTTTCATCGAGCCGCCATGGCATATAGCACGCAACCAAAAGCACCTAACGCCGCAGTGATGTCCGTCTATAGCTTTGACAAAGTCTTGCGATTCGACGAAAACGCAACATCCGTGAGCCCTAAGGAAGAAGCGGTGGCGTTGCAACAACAGATCTATCGCGGTCGACTCATGGACATTGTAAACACTTGGCCAAACACCGCGCAAGCACAACAAGCGGTCACAAAACTCGACCGTCTGCTTCTCGCCACAGATCAACTGACCGATCTCCTGGCTCTATGGAGCAAGCGCCTGGATCAAGTGTCACCGATTCCTGAATCTACAGATCCCAACTCCGTTCGTTGGTCTGACTTCGATTCTGCATTGAGTCGATTTGCATTGGTTAGTATCGCTACCCAAGACGCTTGGTACGATCACTCCATTTACGGTTCCGATGCAAACGAGAAAGTCCAGCAAAGTCTGGATGCGATGCGCGCAAAAATGATCGAACTTGCAAATCCTAACCATCGATCTGTTGTTGGGTCGCTTTTGGTCTCGATGGATGGTTCTAGCCGCTGGCCCAGTCGTGACAACCGTTCTACTATTCCTTCAAACTCGCCGAACGATTCGCTTTCCATTTCCTTACTAGCTCAAACGGTCGCAGGGGCATCCTTCACAAAAACGGAGAAGTTGGTCGCAAATTTGGAGGCAGCCAAAGTAGACGAGATATCCAAGCTAGCTCTTCAGTGGACCATGTCGGAAATGCAATTTCAAAGGCTAATTCAGAATGGATTAACCAATCCGATGAATCAAGAGGACTTAGCTATTTTTCGATCTTGCGTCGACTTGCTCAATCAACTTGAAAGCCAACCAAACAAACGGAGCTTGGAGAGCATTGGCTTATTGCAGTCCAAGCAGTTTTCAAGATCCATGAGGTTTTATCGTGCGTCCCTACAATTCTGGTCAAGCGAGGATGCCGTTGCAATTAAGGCCATTCAAGCCGCTATCGCATCCGAGCCGAAGACTCCTTGGTGGACCTATCGAACAGCTAGACTCTTCCAAACTCTCGTTGGTCAACGAGAAAAAGCGATCCATCAATTTCGGCAACTGGCCAATGGCTTTCCAGCGGGCAGCGAACCCTGGTTGGAATCGCGAGCCAGAACCGTGCAAACCCTGCGTCTGATGGGTGACACGAAAGGGGCGAAAGACCTGACGGATCTCGTGTTTGCGACTTACCCCTCTGCTGCCAAAGAATGGCAAACCCGCTTCGAACCGAGATAAAGTTTCGGATTTGGAGTGCGTAAATTCATTTCCGCTTTTAGATTTGTGAGTCCGATCGGAGCTTGCCTCCTGTGAGTCCGATCGGAGCTTTTCTCCTGTGAGTCCGATCGGAGCTTGTCTCCGACGGTCGCCGTTTTGGCGTCCTAGAAGTACGGCTCAGACGTGAAAGTACCGCACTTCGCTCCCGCCTCGACCGCGTAAGGCGGTCGAGGCGGGAGCGAAGTGCGGCGGTTCCGGTCCGTTACGTAGGACGCCAAAACAAGGTTGAGGGGAGGCAAGCTCCCGCTCAACCTACGTGAATTGGCTCAACCTACGTGAATTGGCTCAACCTAAGTGAATTGGCTCAACTACGTGAATTGGCTCAACCTAAGTAAATTGTTGGTGTACATGCTTCACAGCGATGCCAGAGGGAGGGTGACTAAAACCTCAATAACGACTCAACACTGGCTCCAATTGTTCGTCAAACTCCAAGAGCCAAAAATTACGCTTCGAATAGTCTCGTACAACTGCGTCATTCAGTTGTTTTGATCCCCAGCGGCCCCATAGGACTTGCGATTGTTCGATATTCGCTTCGTTAAAAACCCACTCGCAGTTCACTACGTCATAATCGGCAGGGTACTTAACAAACACGACATCGAAACCTGGTAGGTTCGATAGTTGGTCTAGAATCCTAGCTCGTTTTTCAGCCCAGGTCGTTTCCCAGCCTTCTCCACGCGAGGATCGGGCTTGGGCAATGTTAAAAGCAGTGCAGCATTGAAATAGAATGATGGATGCAAACAACGCGATTTCGAGTCCCACAGGTCTTTTCGTCAGCCGTAGGGACTTGGACACGCGCTTGATCAACCCGCGCGCGACCGAGCAAGCTATAAACAAAACGATTGGAATGAGCGGAGATACATATTGTGGTACCGCCCAGGGAATGCAGTTGATGATCAATAACGCGATCAGAAGCAACCCAATCATCCCAATGAGTCGGCGTCGTTCGGGCTGCAACACGAGGAGTCCTACAGGAGCAAACGCCAGTAACTGGCCCCAGTGATTAACCAAGAACCCCAGTCTTCGCCGAAGCATTTCAAAGTAACCGTTGAATGAAGAAGCACGATGGTAAGCGTCCATCGACCAGCCGCGATGAAACGTGACTTGCTCCGCAAAGCGATGGCCAAGGCTGGGCTCGTGTGGCTTTTGCCAAATCAAAACAGGCGCGACCCCGTACTGCGACTCGTGAAGCTGATAAGGCAATTTCAGTACTTCGCCAGTTATCGATTGATTGATTACCAATTGCAATGCAATGCCGAAACTGAGAACTGTCATTCCGGGCATGGCTGCACGCCAGAATCGAGGGTCCAAATAAAGCCCGCGGGTGAATAGGATTGGCAGGAAATACAGTCCAAGCAGCCCGCAAACCAGTCCACCTTCGAAAGGTCTCGAGAACAGCGTCAACACGCAACCCAATCCGACCATTGCCGTGTAACTACTGCGCAGTGAAGGCGACGCATTGGATAAGGCGAGCGGCGGATTTGCTTTTACCGGGAGAGCGCGGCTCCTGCCGAGCCAATACCTAGCTCGGCAGGAGCCTCGCTCTCCCACATATAGACTCGGCCGGTAGATTTCAGTCTGCCACTCGCCTAATTGTGATTGTCGATAGCTTCGTCGAATTCGGAGCAAGCCACCGAGAACCAAAGCGATACCGGTGACAGCCAGCCAGCCGTTCGTAAACTCTTGCGACCATCCATTCTGCCAATAAGGATGAGTAGCTGTCATCAAACCGGCTGCCAATCCCCAGCGACGCGGAAAGTGGGCCAAGATCATCCATGCCATCGCCGAAGATGCCAAGCCGGCGCAGATCCATAATCCAGCCGCAAAGGAGCCAAACAACAGTTTGCCAATTGCAAACAAGACACCAAGCCCAACCGGGTACTTGGACGCATACGATGGCTGGAAAATGACGTGAAACGTCTCCATGGATTGCCAAGCCGATGGAACAGGGTTTGCAAACCGCCCCTCGAGCAATGTCGTGGCAACCAACAAATTACCAAAGTCGTCGTGCATCGAGGGCTCAGGCCAACGCGTCCAAGCGATCGCCATTGCGATTAAGAAACCAGCAACTCCAGGCACCGCCACAGGCCAGAAGGTTGCAAACTTTGAGAATTCTCTAGCAAAAGTCGAGAGCAATTAGGTTTGCCTCATTCTAATTCCGGAAACGGCCATTCACGCTGGTAAGGGTAACCTCCAGTTCCGCAAAGTCTTAGAAGCTGAGGATTCTATGTTCGGGATTCTTCACTGCTGCGTCTTCATTGAGACGGACCTTAACGATTGTTCCTGTGGCAACCTGCGCAATCGGCAATGAGTTACCGTTAATGCCGTCGGCTGCGTGCGGTACCCGAATGTGAACGATTTGTAATGCTTTATTCGATTGATGAAGTCGATGGTTCCAACGTATAAGATATGCTCGACTTTTCAGAACCCAAATCGTTCGAAAGCTTTTATATGGCTAATACCGGCAACGCCCCGGCTTCCGAGATCGCTCCGCTTGGCTCGTTCACGCAGAATATTCGGTTTGACGCAATCGCAGGATTGCTCGTGTTTTTGATCGCACTTCCTCTTTGTTTGGGCATTGCCAATGCGAGCGGATTCCCGGCGATCAACGGCGTATTCACTGCAATTGCTGGCGGTATCATTTGTAGCTTCCTCAGCAATTCCGAAATGACGATCAAAGGGCCTGCGGCCGGTATGATTGCGATCAGCCTAGGCGCAGTAACCGATTTCGCGCTCGCTGCAGGCGTTACCAAAGATGGAATGAGCAATACGGATCCTTCCGTATACTTGAGTTACTTACCTGCCGTGGCGGCAGTCGGCGTCGTTGCTGGAGTTATCCAAATAGTTCTTGGGCTTGCCCGGGCCGGTGTCCTAGCCGACCTATTTCCGGCAGCCGTGATTCACGGGCTACTGGCTTCAATCGGTTTGATCATCATCGGCAAGCAATTGTATCTTTTGCTCGGTTTGAAGCCGAATGCGTCAACCGAGGCGTACGAAGCCTATTTCGATCTGCCTATCCATGTGCCGAATTATGCTTGGCAAGTTGCACTCATTGGTATTGTGAGTTTGGTTATCCTCTTCTTGTATCCAAAACTGAAGCAGCGGTTTGCAATATGTAAAGCTATTCCTCCACAACTCATTGTTTTGACCCTCGCGATACCGGCTGCAATGTTCTTTTATCAGAGCTTTGATGGTCCTTCGCGATCGCGTTCTTACGAGATCACGCACGACGGCCATCCAGCTGCTCAAGTGGTAAAAACGCTGCTCGTAAAAGTTCCAGACAGCCCCCAAAATCTTGTCAAATCGTTTATTTTTCCTGATTTTTCGGCCGCGACAAAGCCCATTTTCTGGAAGTGGGTGTTGATGTTTACCTTGGTAGGTTCTTTGGAATCCCTACTCAGTGCAAAAGCCGTCGACGTCCTTGATCCCTGGAAAAGGAAAACCAATCTAAACCGCGACATGATTGCTATCGGTGCCGCGAATGCAGCCGTGGCATCGATCGGTGGCCTGCCGATGATTTCCGAAATCGTCCGAAGTTCAGCTAACAAAGACTACGGTGCTCGCACTCACTGGTCGAATGCGTTCCACGGATTTTTCCTGCTGATCAGCATCTTGATTCTCCCAAAATTGCTCAATAACATTCCTTTGACAGCGCTCGCCGCGATGCTTATTTACGCCGGTTGCCGACTGGCACACTACAAAGAGTTTCTTCACATGTGGCATGTTGGTAAAGAACAACTAATCATATTTCTTTGCACCATCGTGGGCGTTTTGGCAACGGATTTGTTAATTGGGGTTGGGATTGGGATTCTCGTGAAGTTCATTATTCAAATGGTGTATGGCGTTCGTCCGCTTAGCTTCTTCACCATTCCGCTGAGCACCGCGCGGCAAGGCCAAAGTCAGACGATCTCCCTTCTCGGACCAGCCGTGTTCACCAATTGGCTGATATTGAAAAAGCAAATCTCGTCCGCGCCTCGCGATTGCAACGTTGTCATCGATTGTGCCCAGGCTAAGTTTCTCGACCATACCGTTATGTCGCGATTGCACGATTTAGAACGCGACTTTACGCAGGAAGGACGAACACTAACTTTGAGCGGTCTAGATCACCATCGCAAGATGTCACACAGTCCGCTAGCTGCCCGAAAGCTGGTTTAGCATCGTGGCGGATGCTGCCAGCATCCGAACCGACGTTGGCAGCATTCGAACCGATGTTTTCGGCATCCGAACCGATGCTGCCAGCATCCGAACCAACGCTATCGGCGTCCGAACCGACGCTGGCAGCGTCGGCCACGACAATAGAAATCTCCGAAACTGCAATTTTCGACACCACACCGTACCACCAAGCTGTGATACGATGGAAAAATCAAGTGGGACACAGACTCTCGAAAATCCTGTGAGACATTGAGTCCCTTTTCGGGCGACGGGCTCCTTTCGATAGGAATCGTTGATGTTCGAACAAAGGCAGTTGATCTTGTCGGCGGTAGTTCTATGTGCAATCAGCGGATTGCCGAGCCTGTTTCTTGCTCGGCGAACTTGTTGGGGCCAACGGATTGCGACCGGTCTGCTCGTTGTCGGATGCATCTGTGGATTGATCGGGATTGGACAAGTCTTCTTCGGTGTTGCAGATTTTGAGATCGCTCGATGGCCTACTCCCATACCTAATGCCGATTTTGTTTTGGCCGCCGATTCCATATCGGCATTCTTTTTGATACCCATTCTCCTGGTGACGATGCTAGGTTCGATTTATGGACTTGAGTATTGGAAGCAGTCCGATCATCCCAGTGACAGTCAAAAACTGCAAGTGTTCTACGGCTTACTCACATCCGCACTCACCGTCCTCGTCCTGGCTCGCAATTCGGTGACATTCTTAGTTGGTTGGGAAGGCATGGCGATTTCGGCTTTCTTTCTCGTCGGAACACAAGATGATAAAGACGATGTCCGAGAAGCAGCCTGGCTTTATTTGGCCGCCAGCCATGCTGCCACACTCGCCCTGTTTATGATGTTCGCGCTGATGTACGGTGCGACCGGCAGCTACGATCTTGTTCCCCTTTCCAACGAAGTATTAGGGGCGGGCAACGCAACCATTGTCTTCCTGTTGGCGTTGGCTGGATTTGGGCTGAAAGCAGGCTTGATGCCTTTGCATTTCTGGCTTCCGAGCGCCCATGCGATGGCACCCAGTCACGTATCCGCCGTCATGTCTGGAGTCTTGATCAAGGCGGGCATCTACGGACTGGTGCGTATGACGTGGGTACTTGCCCAGCCGCCACTCTGGTGGGGTGAACTATTGCTTTTCTTGGGGGCCGTATCGGCTGTTTTAGGTGTGGCGTTTGCGTTGGGACAACACGACATAAAAAGGTTGCTGGCGTACCACAGTATCGAGAATATTGGGATCATTGTGATCGGATTGGGGCTAGCGATGATTGGTCGAGCCATGAACGAACCGGTCTGGATCCTCCTCGGACTTTCTGGATGCCTTTTGCATGTATGGAATCATGCACTTTTTAAGTCGTTGCTATTCCTCAGCGCAGGTTCCGTGATCCATGCCCGTCACACGCGGGAGATCGATCACCTGGGCGGATTGGCCAAGAGCATGCCATGGACCGCCGGTTTCTTCTTGCTTGGTGCGGCAGCCATCTGCGGGCTTCCACCGCTCAATGGCTTCATCAGCGAGTTCTTTATCTACCTAGGCTTGTTTCAAACGTTGGGACTTGGAGGTGGACGGGAGTTTCCGGTCGCAGCCTTCGCAGTGCCTGTTCTGGCCATGATGGGGGCTCTAGCCGTAGCCTGTTTCGTGAAGGTGTTCGGCGTTGTTTTTCTTGGTGTAAGCCGCGAGAAGCTAGAGCATCCTATCCGCGAATCAGGCTGGGCGATGCGAGCTCCGATGTTGGTGCTTTCACTATGCTGCATCGCGATTGGATTGGGACCAACCATGGTCGCGCCTATGCTGGACAAATCGATATCCGTTTGGTCGCATCAAGACGCACAAGCGGTCACCTTCCTGGAAGACATCGCTCCACTTGGCCAGTTGCGCACTGCGGCTATTGTCCTACTGCTTTCATTGGTCGTCGGCGCGTACTGGCTCAATCGGCGAATACAAAGTCGTTCCTTGGGATGGACGGAGACGTGGGGCTGTGGCTATACCGCTCCGACGGCGCGTATGCAGTACACCGCTTCGTCGATCGCCCAGTTCTTGGTGGAGTTGATGGCGTGGCCACTGCAACTCAAGGTCGAGCGCCCGCATTTGACGACTTTTTTCCCATCCACCGCGACTTTCAAAAGCCATGTGCCTGAAGTGGTACTTGAACGGGCCGTTATGCCAATCGTTCACAGTCTTGGTCGGTGCTTGTTCTGGTTTCGTATCGTGCAACAAGGAAGTATTCAGTTATACGTTATGTATATCTTTTCCATGCTCGTGTTCTTGCTCCTCTTATGGCGATGAGTACTATGGTCGTCATCTTCCTCACTTTCTTACATATCCTAGTCGTCGTGGCGATTCCGTTGTTGTTGCAAGGCGTGATCAATCGCACCAAGGCATTTTTTGGCGGCAGGCAGGGCCCTCCGCTAATGCAGCCGTACTACGACGTTTGGCGATTGCTTCAGAAAGGGACCGTCCAAAGCACGACCACCACCTCGTTGTTTCGATTCGGACCCGTCGTCAGCTTGGTGACCGCTTTCATCGCCGCCATGCTGATTCCATTGGGACAAAACTGGGCGCCATGTTCGTTTTACGGGGACGTGCTGTTGTTCGCGTACGTCTTGGCCCTTGGTCGATTCTTTCTAGTATTGTCGGCCTTAGACACTGGCTCAGCCTTTGAAGGGATGGGGGTCTCGCGTGACGTTACGTTCGCTTGTTTGGCGGAACCGACGTTGTTTTTTTGCCTACTTGTTCTCGCCAAGATCTTCGACTCGCTTCAAATGGCGGATCTATTTAATGCGGCCTTCACCTCCGGTATAGGAACGGCGGTTACACCGGTACTGCTTGTTTTCGTCAGTTGGTATCTGTTGATGTTGGCAGAAAACTGCCGAATTCCATTTGACGATCCGAACACGCATTTAGAACTAACCATGATCCACGAAGTGATCGTGCTAGATCATAGTGGGCCAATGTTGGCTTTGATTCAAATTGCGTCCGCGATAAAGTTGTTTGTGTTCGCGGCCTTAGGCGTTCGATTGGTTCTGCCATCGAATTTTGGCAATCCAGTTGCCCAGTGGATGGTGTTTTTGACAGGAGTCATCGTGATGGCAATCACTTTGGGAATTGTGGAGTCGGTCATGGCGAGGCTCCGGATGAACAAGGTGCCGCAGATGTTGACTGCGGCTGGAGTGACGGCAGCGTTCAGCTTTATTCTTCTGGTGACAACACGATGAATCTTGCCATCCTAGATCCCATGTTAGTCGCCGTCGTGTTGCTCAATTTCTTCCTGTTGGGGACGGGCCGGCTGAAAGCCTGCATCTACGCGGTCGCAATTCAAGGGGTCATTTTGGGATTTGCATTTGGATTTGCTCATCCAGAGACCCAAGACGATGGCGAGATCGCCATCAATTTCCGAACCCTGGCATTAGCCGCGGCGATGATCGCGATCAAAGGCTTGATGATGCCGCGGATGATGACTTACGCCATGCGTGAAGCCAAGGTGGAATGGAAAATCGATCCGTATATTGGATTGACCGCTTCTTTGCTCTTGGGGGCCATCGGCACCGGATTGGCGATGACGCTTTCGATGAGCCTCCCCCTTCGCGATGAACACCACAGTCACTTGTTGGTATCGGCCTCGCTTTCCTCCGTCCTGACGGGATTCTTGATGATGACCATGCGCCGTGAGGCGTTGACTCAAGTGATAGGCTATCTTGTGCTCGAAAATGGAATCTTTATCTTCGGATTGTTGATTGTGCAAGCGATGCCATTGTTGGTCGAAGTCGGAGTGCTTTTGGACGCCTTTGTTGGTGTCTTTGTGATGGGGATTGTAATTCATCATGTGAATCGCCAGTTTCAGTCATCCACATCCGATCATCTCTCAACGTTAAAGGATTGAGAAATGGTCGAATTGCTAGTTGGATTTCCGATCGCTTGGGCTATGGTTGCCTTTATTGTCCCGATGAACAATTGGCGCCCTTGGTTGTTACCCATTGGTGGCCTGGTTCATTTGTTAATGACAGCCAAGGCACTGCAATCGCCAGGCCAGCTTGGTTTCGATGGCTGGCTCAACCTCGATCCGCTCGGCAAGATATTTCTTGGCCTAATCAGCTTATTGTTTTTTCTCTGCGCGTGTTACGCACCCGGCTATCTCGCTCAGCGCCATCTGCGCAATAACCGTGTTCTGTGTACATGCATGATGCTCTCGCTTGGCATGATGAGCTTAATCATTCTGTCGCATCACTTGGGATTGATGTGGGTCGCGATGGAGACGACAACTCTGGTAAGCGCACCTGGTTTGTACTTCAATCACAATCCTCGTTCGCTCGAAGCAACTTGGAAGTATCTTTTGATATGCTCGGTCGGAATCGCACTGGCGTTGTTAGGTTCGTTGTTCTTGGCATACTCGGCAGTGTATGCTGGATTGGAATCGACTCTGATGTTCGACGACCTTATTCGTCAGGCTCCTCAACTATCGATCCCCTGGCTGCATGCAGCCATCATCTTCTTGGTCGTCGGATACGGAACGAAAATGGGATTGGCTCCTATGCATACGTGGAAGCCAGATGCCTATGGCGAAGCACCGGGGATGGTAGGTGCGCTGCTGGCAGGTGGAATGACGAATTGTGCGTTTCTGGCTATCTTGCGTTTTGTTCATATCTCGCATGCGGCTGGCCAAGCGGAATTCATCCAACGCATGTTGGTTTTCTTTGGGTTGTTCTCGATGGGGCTGGCTGCTGCCTTGATGACGCGCCAGCGGGATTTCAAGCGAATGCTCGCGTACTCCAGTGTTGAACACATGGGCATCGTAGCATTGGGAGTTGGTATTGGCGGTGCTGCCACATTCGCGGCTTTGTTTCATGTCATTGCAAATGGCTTGACAAAGGGTGTGCTTTTTCTCTCCGCAGGAAACATTCACCGAGTTTATGCGAGCAAAATGACCGCCGATGTCCGAGGTGTGTTGCATCGAATGCCTTGGTCGGGCGCGCTTTTTCTTCTCGGGTTTCTTGCCATTACCGGCGCACCTCCTTTTGCCCCATTTTCAAGCGAGTTTACGATGTTGTCAGCCATGTTTCGACAAGGTCATACGGTGGCCGGTGTACTCTTCGTAATATTCTTACTGGTTACCTATTTTGGTTTCGGAGCAACCGTAACCTCGATGGTGTTTGGCCGTCCGAGCGACTCAGTCGAAAAGAGTCCCTTTCACGACACGTTCGGAACAGTCTGGCCAATTCTTGTTTTCGCGGTTTTCGTCGCGGTACTCGGCGTGTGGCTTCCGCCGCCTCTCGCACAACTGCTAAACGAGGCGACCTTGTTCTTGGAAATGAAGTCTGCTCCTTGAGATCCTCCATGTCGAAACTATTTGATCAACTGCCAAGACTGCAAAACGGACAAGCCTTGCCTATAAAGAGTGTACCGGTACTCGACATGCGCGAGTTTCGAGAAATCGTTGTTGAACGGGCAATTGGCACAACGCGATTGGTCGCCATGTTTGGACATGAACTCGATGATGGACGGATGAGGATCTATGCCGTTCTCGCAGATCATTCAACGTCGATGGTCATGCCATTTTCAACAGACTTACTAGACGGTGACAGCTATCCCGCCTTGACGCCAGATTGTCCGCAGGCCCATAATTTTGAACGCGAAATCGCTGAACAATGGGGAATTGTTCCGGCCGGGCATCCCTGGATGAAGCCGCTCCGCTATCACCATTCGTATCGGCCCGGTCATGATGCATGGTCACGATCGGTCGGCGATGCAATTTTGCCTGCGGTTACAGACTACTTTCGTGTCGAAGGCTCTGAAGTTCACGAGGTTGCCGTCGGTCCCGTGCACGCTGGCGTGATCGAACCAGGCAGCTTTCGCTTTCAGTGTCATGGCGAACATGTCTTTCATCTTGAGATCCAACTCGGATATCAGCATCGCGGTGTCGAGCGAGCATTGATCGAGGGTCCAAACAAGCGGACGATTCACTACATCGAAACGCTGGCTGGTGATACGACGATCGGACATGCAACGGCCTATTGTCAAGCGGTGGAAGGGCTAACAGAAACGATACCCTCTACACGAGCCAACACGGTTCGCGCTGTCGCATTGGAATTGGAAAGACTGGCCTGCCATACAGGCGACTTGGGTGCCTTGGCGGATGATGTTGGATATCTTCCGACAGCCAATTATTGCGGCCGCTTGCGAGGTGATTTTCTGAACGCAACTGGGGCTATTTGCGGAAACCGATTTGGTCGCAATCTCATTCGGCCGGGAGGGGTCTCATTCGACATCGAGTCCGAGTTAGCTGAATCGCTTGTCGGTCGGTTGAAGCCGGCGTTGCGAGATGTTGCTGGTGCAGCGCAATTGTTATGGAACAGCCTTTCTGTTCAAAGCCGCTTCGAGGAGACTGGCAAACTCAGTCAAGAAACGGTCGAAGGACTCGGAATCGTAGGGGTTGCTCAGCGCGCGACTGGAGTCGCTAGGGATGTTCGACAAGACTTCCCGAGCGGAATCTATCGAACGATGAAAATTCCGGTCTCCTCGTGGCCTTCCGGAGACGTCTTCGCAAGAGCCTTCGTTCGAAGCATGGAGATCGAGCGCTCTGGACAATTCGTAATCGATCGGTTGCAATCGCCGAATTCGGGGCCAATCCAAGTTGAAAGTGGTCCACTCGCGGCGGAATCCTTGGTCGTCTCTTTGGTCGAAGGTTGGCGAGGCGCAATATGTCATGTTGCGATCACTAATCATGCGAGCCGATTTGCAAGATACAAGGTAGTCGATCCATCCTTCCATAACTGGATCGGGCTAGCCATGTCGTTGCGCAATCAACAGATTTCAGATTTCCCGCTCTGCAACAAGAGCTTTAACCTTTCGTACTGCGGAAACGATTTATGAAAACGCAAACGAAAGAATCGTGGCGGATGCTGCCAGCATCCGAAAACGTTTTGCTTGCTAAAACGCACGACGCTGGCAGCTTCGGCCACGACACCCGGAAAACGCACGACGCTGGCAGCGTCGGCCACGACTAAGGCACTTCACCATGTTCCAAATTTTAACCGAACGATTTCGACAAGGTTATCGTACGTCATCCTACCCGGCTGAGCCAGCTCCGGCTCGACCGTCGCGTTTTCAAGGTTTGCCGATACTCGACCAGACCAAATGCTCTAATGGCTGTCAAAAGTGCATCGAGAGCTGTCCGACAGATGCGATTCAAAAACAAAATAATCACTTGCAATTGGACCTTGGCAAGTGTCTGTTCTGCACCGAGTGCGTTAAGGCGTGCCCCGATGGTTCGATTGAGTTTACGGACGAATACCGCATGTCAACGCGTTCGCGATCGGATCTCGTTATAGGCGAACACGAATTAAAGCTAGCGGCCGCTCTCGATGAGAAAGCTAGGCGGCTCTTTGGACGTTCGCTCAAGCTTCGGCAGGTAAGCTCTGGAGGTTGCAATGCTTGTGAAGCCGACGTCAATGTGCTCAATACCGTGGTGTTCGATTTGAGCCGTTTCGGAATTCAGTTTGTTGCGTCGCCGCGTCACGCCGACGGGTTGCTCATCACGGGCCCTGTAACGGAGAATATGCGAATCGCCTTATTGAAGACCTATGAGGCAGTTCCAGACCCTAAATTAGTGATTGCCGTCGGTGCATGCGCTATCTCAGGTGGTCCCTACGTCGATCACTTGGAGACGCATAACGGAGCGGATGCTGTCGTGCCTGTCGATCTCTACGTTCCAGGTTGCCCACCAAGTCCATGGACCATCCTAGACGGCATACTGCGGCTCTTAGGACGACTTGCCGATCACAAATAGGGCGCCAAAACGGCGTCCGTCGGAGAAAAGCTCCGAGCAGAGGGAATTGATTTATGCGTTTCACGAAGCTCGTTAATGTTGAACCGTCTTTTCAACTTTCTCGCCTTCTCGTGCGACTTCGCGATGATCAAGCAATTCAACGGCCGCGTCAAATCTAGAGTGGACACCTGGTTGGGGCCAAAGACCTGCACCGATCAACAACAGAGTAAATGTCATAATGGCGATACGTTCTGATGGGACGGTCGCTAACTGAATCGTCGAATGATGAGTCGTTCCAGTGAATATTCGAAAGTACGCTTGGAGAATAGCGATGCCATTCAAAGCCGTGGAAACGACGACAACTCCGCCCACCCAAGGTGAAATCTCTATCGCCGCTTCGACGAGTAATTCCGTACCAGTAAAGCCGATCGTGCACGGGAACCCTACTGCGGATAACCCGGTCAATAGAAAGAAACCGGCGAGATGGGGCATGTGGGAGTACAAGCCGTGATAGTGGTTCAGCGACAGCGGACCCGTTCTCGCTTCGACACAACGCAATGTCAATCCGAGGCCAGTAAGCGACAATGCGACGGAAAACCAAACACTTAAGGCTCCGGTTAGTCCGATCGGGGTGGTCGTTTCCAGTCCAACAAGAACCAAGGCTGAATGACTCAGGAACAGAAAGCAAAAAAACCTTCGAGAGTCTGTCTGGACGATTGCCATGCAGGAGGCATACAGCGCCGTTGCTAAGGAAAGTAGCGCGATGCTTCGCAACGCCCAATCGGGTGCTATTGGCAATACCAGCCTCATCGTCGCGTAGGCTCCAACCAACGGTGTGATGAACAAGAGGGCGTTGCCGAACGCGGCATGTTCAAAAAGATCAGTAATCCAGCAGTGCAACGGGGCACAACCACTTCGAATTAACACCGCAGCCACCAACATGACAATTCCCGTCCCCCGTCCAAAGTCCGAAGTGGACCATTCATAGCAAGCGGCACCGGTTGCCATCAAAAGCAAAGACAGCCCGATATGTACGAGGAAGACTCGCGTCGACTTCCCCCGAGTTCGCAAATCGATGAACATCGGTATCGTATTCAATACCAAAAGTGCGATCAGCAACCAAGTCTCTTTGCAACTCAAGACGGCGAGAGTCGACGAAAGTGAAAGCAACCCTAACGCGAAGGAGTATTTTCCGAATTTAACCCGAGGCGTTGCCAACATTGTCAGGAAAAAGAGCAATGCGGTTAAGGGCAATAGCGGAGCGTTTAGTTTATCGATAACGAATTCATCTCGACCAAGGATCGACTTGACGACATCCCAATTATCGTGCGCCTCAAAGGAAAAAAGCGTCTCAAAGTCGATCCAACCAGCCAGCGCAAGCAGCAACGTAGTTGCCGCAACTGCTAAGCTTGCGGAACGCGCCATTGTCACGTCCAGAATCCTACCGACCCAGAGCGATGCCATCGCGGGGACGAGAATGCAGAGTTCCAACCAGGGCAAATGCAATTCATTCATCGTTTAACTGTTATCCTGGAAGCTGAAACTCGCGTGGCTGCTAACTGGTACATTCCTACTCATTCCGCGACTCACTTGGATGCGGTTTCGATGGATGATGTGATCCTGCTAGCCAGTGAGTCCAGGCCCGTTCCCAACGATTGAACGTTGAAAACAGATGGACGAAAGGATTGACTACACATTCGTCCAATATGGCATCCATATATCCTCGTTCCATAGCTCCGCGATAGAGACGTCTTTGTGTAGAAGCTCCAAGACCAGCAATGATGCGAGGCGAGCCATGATCGAGTGATTTCCCAATGGCGTTTTCCATCGTTTTGTAGTCGCGAAGGAGAGTTGGGGCTCGTAGCAACTGAAGCGAACGCATGCAGGCGTGGCCAACGATATGGATGAGTGCTAAATAGCGAAAACCGACCCCGATCTCGACCACGATGATACTGACCTGTGTAAGTGAGGCAAAGGCTAGCGCGCTTTTGATGTCTGTTTGAACTCGTCCCGCTAACGCTGCAAAAACTGCCGAAATCAGCCCAAGCCCGATCACCATCCAGCTCAGTAAGGAGGATTGATCCAATATCGGACTAACTCGCAAAAGTAGGAACGCACCCAAGTGCACCGAAAGAGCTCCGTAAAATATCGCGCTGGATGGCGTCGGGCCTTCCATTGCACGCGGCAGCCAACCGGAAAATGGTACGAGTCCCGACTTTCCAGCGGCTGCGATCAGAAGAAAAGTTCCAACCAGCAGGGCCGACCCGTTACTCAGCGAAGCGGTCCCTGCGGGCCAAGCCTCGTTTCCCATCAATACACCGAAGTCCCCCTCGCCTGTTTGATGATGCAACGCGATTGCGGCCGCCAGAAAAGCAGCGTCTGCAAGTCGATAGATCGCCCAGACTCGAAGCCCGTTCGAAACGGGTGACTGCCGCTCGTGAAAATAGGCGACCAAAAGAGCGGACGATAGTCCGACCAGTTCCCAACCCAGAAAAAGCGTTTCGATCGTGCCAGCCAGTGATGCAAACGTCATGCCGACCAAGAACATCGCAAAGCTCAAAAAAAACCTTTGAAAGCCTGCATCGCGATGCAGATAACTAAGCCCAAAGGAGCCAACCGTTCCGCACAGTACCAACGACAAGATCGCCATCGGTACGCTTAGGCGATCGAAGACAAATTTGATATGAAAGTGAAAATGGACATCGTGGATCTCGACCATATTGCCCAAGTCGATCAATTCGCGACGCGAGCCGGTGGAAAGCATGATGGCAAGAACACCTAACGTAGCCACCAAGCTTAGACCGACCGAAGCCTTCAACCAACGCCCGAGAATCAACTCAGTCAAAGGCCGACCGACGAGCAGCCTACCTCCGATGAGCAGCAAGAGCGCGCAAGGGCAAAAGACGGTAGTGCTGCCGAGGACTTGCGTCCATTGGGAAATATTCATTTGCCTACCCCATTCGAACCGTTTCGTGGTGTGGCAACCGCCATTGCGTCGATCTTCGCGAATCCAAGTGGTTCACGCCAGCCTCGATACCAATCGAGCGAAACGGGAACCGTCGGCAAAACATGGGGTCCTGATTCGTATGCCTCAAATCGTTCGCCTTGATACAAATGAATCTGGTTGGAATTGGGGTCGAGCGTGGCGATTTGCACCCAGTGATTTCGGATATAAGTTTTAATAAGCGGATTCCGGTCCATGATCGACAAGATCGATTCAGGTTTGGCTTCGACGATAAAAAGGATACGAACTGGTTCATGAATCTCAACCATTTGCTGGCTGAGTCCAGTCCGTAGATCGCTGGCCGCGCCCTCCATAACGCCAATCAACGAGGTGATATTATGTGGCAACTTGGTCCCGCAACCATAACCAACATTGTCGACAGTCGAAAAATAGTATTCCAGGGAAATACCGCCACAGACCGGAATCACAGCTTGCATAATTCGCGTTAAGATTGACGTCGATCCATCATCGGTCGTTGGATCGTACGAGGTTAAGAAACATCGTCTATCCATAAAAAGACCCCGCGTTCGACCGCGACGCCCGACAAAACAAGCCGCATTGGTCGCATGGTTGTACTCGGGTCGAACTTGAGCAAGATCTTCGGATCGTCTCTCAACATGGCGTAAGGCTTCTTCATCACTACTTGCTAAGTCGAGAGAGTAGAAACGGCGAGCTCGTTCATGAGCGTTTCTACGGCGAGCTTTCTCAATGGTTTCACAAGCGGCCAAGAATTTTGCTGTGTGGTTGGGTGGAATTCGGTCGACATCCAAATACTGAATGGAATCGTCGCAGGTGTTGTGGAATCCGCCGACAAAAAGCGTCGAATCAGGTATGACCAGTCCCCGCTCCTTGAGCAAGGCTCGTACGCGAGGGTCGTTCGCCATCTGAGCGACCGCTCTCGCGTTGGGACCTCCTTGACCACCACCGCAGGCTCCGCAATTGTAAGCAGATTCATGGGGGTTGTTCAAACTCGATGATCCGTGTCCAAAGACGACTACCAACGGTGCGAAATGGCGTTGGATCCCCAAATCGCCTGTCAGACGTTCGATCATGTTCGCCATTTCGACCAGCGTAAAGCCCTCTGCGCCTTTATCGGTTACCTCGGATTCTTCACTTCGTTCGAGTCGCAGTTGTGTGGCTACCGTGGGGCGAACGAGCTTTCCGAACTTCTTGCGAATCTGCGATGTCATTCGAGGAAACAAGACTCTAGCCACTAACGGAAACGCATTGAGGGAGCCGAACAATGCAGCCAGTACTCCGCTGAACAAGCTCCGGCTGCTCATATGAAACGTTTGAGACGCTTTGCCGATCAACATGCGCGATTGCGCTCGCCTTGTTTCCGCTTCTTTTGCAGAAAGTGGACCGACTTCTTCGACGTAGTTCTTCGGAAGCATTATGATTGGACAAAGCGGGATGTAATGCGCATCCGCTGCACCTCGAAAGTACATGGGGACGTTGAAGAATCCAGCCGCCCCAAATGTCTCGACGCTCGCATCGACCTCTTCCAAGTGCCGACGAAAAGATTCTTCGCGGTCGTCGATGCAGGTGATCACTTGAAAAGATACAGTGTCTGGCACCTTGAGTGGAAGCTGCGAGTGTTCCGAAATCGAATCCAGAAATTGACTACGATAACGATGCTCATATGCCAGGTGAAACTGTCGTCGTCGTTCCAGGTCGTCAAAAATCCCAATCTCGCCGACCACATTCTGCCAGTCCTTGGGCGACCAAGAGTAGAGTGAGCGAGGCGACCATCCTAGTCGCTGCGCCAACTGAAAAACATCAAAGGCACGTTGTTGAAGAGTCTGACGAAGCGGATCATGCCGTTCCGGATTGTCGAGTGTCAGTACCTCCGAAAGCTTATTGGTTCTATGTGGCATGTGCTCTTCGAGACAATTCGCCGCCGAGAGGCGATCGAGCAACAAGCGAACGGCAAGGAACTCTTCGAGCGAGTCCTTTGGCGACGGATAAAGCATCCAACTTGCATTGCAAGACATTTGCTCGACCATGCCGGTCCATCCGGGCAAGGCCAGCAGAGTCTTCTTGATGTATTTCTCAACCGTTTCAGGTGGGGTCCCTAATACTTGAAGCGAATTAACAATGGATTCGATAGGCGTCGAAACCGTTTCGCGTTCTGTTGCGATCATCGCCTTCAATGGCTTCAACCATTTTTCTGCCCACAGCGACTTCTCTTCAAATAGCGAAAGGAAACAACGATAAAAACCGTCGCCTCGTTGTGGGATAGACCAGCCGGCAAAGCCCTGATCCAAAAAAGCCGAGGTGAAACGAATCAACAAATCGTGAACTCGAAGATCGCAATCGAATCGAGACAGCTTCAAAAGGATATCGCGATGCCGAAAGGTGGGTGGCGATCGATGCTCCAGTGGCGGGGTATTATGAACTCCATTTTGGCATATTCGCCAAAGCAATTGAAGCGTAAGTTGCTGCCATTGGGAATCACTCCAGGATTCGATTTTGTGAATCGGAAATTGCTGGATTGCACTTCGAATGACTGTCGGGATCGCCGTTGCTGCATCGGCAAGATGCAGTCGCAAATCTCGCATGATCCAGTGTCGAGTTGCTTCCACCAACGCCTGTCGTGTTTGCGGTTCGACGCCGGACCGAAATTGATCCAGCGCATCGCTTTGTGCAAACAGCCACTGCAGTTCGGCGTCGCTTCCTGTCAGAACAGGATGCAGGAGCATATTGTAACGCAGGTCATATCGAGTCGTTCCCTTGGCAATTTCCGTGGAACCTGAAACTCCTAGGTCGCGGCTTAAGACAGCTTGAAGGTCTTTCACCTGAATACGATCGCGAGTCATTTCCTCCCGATATCGCGATTCCTGCCAATACGGTTGCGATCCGTAGGTCCGCAAACCTTCTACAACCGCTTCATCAAACGGCAAATGCTCGAAGGCGTGCAGCGTGTTGTGGTGGATAAAAACCGCAATCGGCCCCTGCGTCGGCAGGTAGTGCTTTGCATGCTCGATGGCATGGCGAACAGTATCCAAACTAGCTTTCGCGACAGACGCAGACGGCTGAACGTTCAAATCGGGGGTGACAATCACAAAAGTTTGGATTTCAAGTGTAAATGATCGGCGCCGGCTGGCTCAAATGGATACTCCTCAATGGTAACGCTTCTGATTATGGCACAATCATTGACATTATTACAGGCCGTAAGAAGTTACAAAGCAGTAAGCCTTCGTGCGTTTTGCAGCAAAAGCAGCGTTTTCTCAGCAAGATCACAACTCCACACCCATTTTTCCGCCCTGAAAGGCCGGAAGTGATGAGCAATCGATCAAAGGGCGATTCGCCGCGCTGGCTAAAACGGTACACTCTGAGCCCTCACCCTCAAATTCCGTTTATGCCAATGAAGTGAATCCAGCCACCTAAAATGGGTAAGTTCCGTTCCTTTCGTCATTCCGAGATTGCCAGAAATGTTCACTTGGATCTAGAGCGTCTAAAGAAAGCGGGCCAAGAAGACCTGGCAATATTGTTCCGTCTCTATTACTCACTTGAGTTTGCGATGGGACAAGTGTTCTCAGATGACGATCTCAACTACCATCCCAACGCCAGTTTCTCTGTTCTCAAGTTCATTGAAAATCTTCGGTTGATTCTACGACGATGCGGTGACGGTCGCCGTTTTCTAGATGTTGGATGTGGTCTAGGCAACAAAGTTTGGATCGCGCAAGCGATTGGATTTGATGCCTATGGATTGGAAATCAACCCGAAGTACGCTGAGATTGCAAGCGAGTGTGTCGGGGCGAATCGCATCATCTGTCAAGACGGGATACGATTTCTTGGATATCAGGAATACGATGTCATCTATTTCTATAATCCAATGCCATCCGATGAATTGGAATCGGCCATCCTCAAGACGGCAAAGAAGGGTGCGTTTATTTATCATGCGGTAGACTTGCAAGCACCTCCGAGCCGCGCCTTTGCTCGACTCTCCCCGCGGGTCATGCGGCTGAAAGACAATGGCTATGGGACGCTGCCAATCTTTCCGTCAGAGCTCGCAGTTTGAACAGCCCAAGAATCAAAGCAATTGCAAATCCGAAGCTATCCAAGATTACCGGATGTGCCTTCTCTGCATCGCGTTCAAAATAAACAACGTCCCGATGGAAACAAAACAGAAAACGATGGTCATACAAAGGCCCGCTTTCAATCCTAGCGACTGACTGACCAATCCAATTGTCCAGGGCCCCATTGCTCCGCCGATTCCGCCAAAGGTAAAGAGTATCCCCAATATCGTCCCGACGTTTTCTTTGTGCATGCCGGTTACGACTGCCGTCACGGTTGGGAACACAATTGAGAAAAAGCCTCCCGAAATTGGTAATGTAAGAATAAACGCATTTGGCCCTAATATCCCAGCGATCAAACAGGCCGTCCCACCAACCAATGCCAACCCCACGACGCGGAGGTAGCCGAGTTTCTCCACCACGAAACTTCCAAAGAAACGCCCAAGCATGATCATCACGAAAAAGCCGGAAAGATAGAACGAACTTTGGGCTACGGTCTGGCCCCGAACTTGTTGCAAGTACTCCATTAGCCATGCAGCCAGACCTAACTCGACCGCAACATAGGAGCTGATTAGCAAATAGTACCAGCCCATTTTCCCTGAAAACCCCAAGCGAAGCATGTTAGCCCAATCCCATTTGGACTTGGCCGAGGATTTTGCTACCTTGCATTCCGGCGCTATTCCAGCGGCAACACTCAGAACGAAGGCCAAAAAAGTAACGGACAGAAAAATGTTTTGCCAACCTACTCCCGAGTTAATGAGCCACGCCACATAAAGTGGGACAATGAACGAACCCGTGCCATGAAAAGTTGACAACAGGTTGAGATAGCGTCCCGGATTATCTCGATGTAGGTCCACAATTAGGCCATTTGCGCCGACCTCGATCGCACCCAAACCCAAGCCTACGACGCTCAACAACAGAATAAGTAGGACAAATGAATGGCACATACTTACGCCGAAGAGTCCAAAACACAGGCAAAAGCCTGCTAGCAACAGCACTCGCCGATTGCCGATCAAATCGGAGACAATGCCTGTTAGCAAAGTCGCCACGATGAAGCCAATGTAGGCACCAAAGAAGAGAGTTCCACCTTGGCTGAGACTGAAATGCTCAGTCCTTATCAGCTCCGGCAAAATGGGCCCCTTTAGATTGTCTATAAAACCGAACGCGAAAAAAGAAAGGAAACAAACTGTTGTCAGAAGCATTTTCGAATTGGGTATCATGCAGTTTACATCGCCGAAAGTCATAATCGAAGCTGGTGCCCACGTAGATCCGTCGCTCCGCGACGGATGTCCTCCCTATCCAGAATCGCACAGGATACCAAGAATCCAAACCACGTCGAATCCCGCGAACTCGAACTCGAACTCGTGCTCGTGCTCGTGCTCGAACTCGTTCGGTACTTTCTTAATCGCAGCAAATTGTAATCGAAGCAGGTACCAACATCGCTGACCGCGAGTCGCGGAGCGACGTCGCCCACGCTTTACCGCGTTTGATCAAGTGGTTGTTCAGCGTTGATGGGAAGCCACGCGAGAACCGCCACAAACGACACGACAACGAACGCGATCAATGTAATGTCATAGCCCTGCGTTAGAGCCGATTGTTTAGCGACTTTCGCGATGGACGCCACATCCACGTGATCCGCTGCCGCCCGACGTGCAATGGCCATTTCGAGAATTGTACCAATCGTCCAACCAGAAATGGCCCCGCCTAAGTTGCCTAACATATTCATCCATCCAGCCACCACCGCCGTATGACGTTGACCGATATCCTGGCAAGTTGCCCAAGCGG
>JANMHA010000059.1:0-36293 GCA_031374925.1 Pirellula sp.
GGAACTTCCGAAATGTAGGACCGGATCGGAATCATCAAGGGTCCAATGCACTTGCGTTCCAAACAAACGGCGGCAACTCCATGGCTGCTGGCGCTGTCGGCGAGATCGTTTCGAATCCCATCGATTTGAGCAGCGAAACAGGAACGGGCCTTTACTTCACGTACGACTTCAATCCTCACGACAACAATGAACGGTTCGACGCGTTTTATCGAATTGCTGGTCGACCGGACGTATTGATTGCAAGCAGTGTGCCCAACGCAGCAACAGTTACGCTTGCACGGACGAAGGGGCAATGGGAGCAAGCTCGCGTGGATTTGCGGCAGTTCGAAGGTGAAGTTGGAACGCTGGTGTTCAAATACGACACTCAGGGTGTCAACCCAGCAGGCTCTGGCGATACGGGTTATGCTTACGTCGATGACATCCTTATCGGTTTGCGTTCGCGAGGCGAACAAGTAACTGCCATTGGTTCGGCTAGAACGTTTACCAATATCGGATTCGGCGGAACGGGTGGGGACTACCAAGTCGAAATTCGCAAGTCAGATGCATTGCAATTCAATCAATTTGGAAATGCCATTCCGAAACCGCGCTACGATCGCGGCTCGGTTAGTACATCGATCTTCTTTCAAGCTGGGCTCGTGATACCTGACAAGAGCATTATGGAGTTGAGCGACGGTGCAAACCGAATCAAGTTCCAGTTTACCTACGATGGAACTTTTGCGTTCGGGAACAGCCCGATTGTGATTTCGGCGACGTCGACTCCTTGGCAATTGGCGGTTTCGGTTCGCGATGCCATCAATACGATGTTCACTCAGAATCGACTGAAGATCAGCGCTGCCAACGGCAATGGCGTTGATTCCGGTTTGGCTGCAAAGAACAGTCTCATTAATCTCGTTGGTGAAGTTGAGTTCATTAGCGGTGCGAATCTACTTGGCCCAAATGGTGTTTTGTTGTTCAATGGTTTCGGCGATCAAAATGTCGCTCGAGACCAAGGGCAGTTTGTTGTCAACGCGAGCACCATTTCCGATTCGCGTGATTACGCCGTTTGGTCGGCTCCTGCCGATTTGTATTACGACGATGGACGCGCAGCACAGCCGCTCTATGGAACTGGTTTTGGTGGTGGTGGCGGTGGTGGTGGCGGCGGGGGTACTTTCTTTCCAAACTATGTCATTCCACCGACACTCGGTGGTGCCTATGCGAGAAAGCTGCCTGTTCTAAATACCGTTCCATTTGCGGTGAATTCCGGTTCGGTAGCGGAGCGAGCTGGCTTGGCTCCTGGCATGGTCGTTCAAAACAATGTTTTCGATTCGTCGGGGCTGGGTGGCCTCCACGTGGAGGGAGAAAATCCATTTTGGCGCATTACGGCCTTTCCAGGTGCTAGGGACAGTAGTCAGACCGACAACGCTTGCGGAGACCATTCGGGTTCGTTTTTTGGCGGTGACGGAGCACCGTTGACGATTGACTATGGCAGACAAAAAGTTGTCTTCGAATTTGAGGAGATCTCCGGGGCCGTCACCACTTGCGGTGGGTCAGCGGTTGTAGGCGGAAACGGTTGGAGCCCGGATCGAATTCCAATCTATTACCGCAGCGACACGGGATCTACGTATTTGCGTGCCCCCACCACAACGTCTGGCTATGCCGCAGACGAAATGGTCAAGGCCATTCGCGACTCCATCATGGGAAGTGTTCTGGTTACCAACGGTACGACTCAAAACATCCGTTCGTGGGTTGAGCCGCAAGCGGCTAATATCCCCAATCCCGCGGATCCAACGCTCACCATTTTTGCTTCTGCATCGATTGTATTGCAGGGGCCTCAAAACATTGTCAGCTTTGGCGGTGGTCAAATTCAACGCCTTGGGGAGTACACAGCTGCACCTTTCCTAAGAGCCATCAACAATACGATCATAGGAAACGACGGTCGCGCTTCGTTCAATGCTCAAGCTATTGATAGTGTTACCAACAATACGATTGCGGGCGCTACGGAAACTTGGCAAGGGACGGGAACCAACACCGCTCCCTACGTCGTCGACGGCACGTTGAATCCCGATCCATTGTCGACGGGTTCGTCCGATGTCGATCTCTATAAATTCTATTTGGAAGTTGGCGAACGCGTGCTTATCGACGTCGATACAGCACCAACTGGCACATTGGATTCGGCCCTCAAAGTCTTCGATTCTAATGGTAGGGCGCAAGTCGTCTCGATTGGACTTGATCCGACAACCATGGACAGCCAGTCGGCACCAGGTGAATCCGCAGCAGGCCGTGATCCTTACGTCGACTTCACTGCGACCGTGGCGGGTGTTTATTATGCTTCGGTGAGTGCTTCCGGAAATACCTCGTACGATCCGTTGTCACTCGCAGATCGTCGTCGAGGTACGACAAGTGGTGACTACAACCTCTCGATAAAGGTGTTGAAGCCAGAGAGCTATGTTATTTCCGTGGACGATGCACCTACTTATGCGGATGGCGAGACTTTTACGATTGAACAAGTCGCGGATTTTGCTGGCACGACGAACCGTGCACGGACGTTCGAGTTCACCCGGTCAGGCAATGTCGCGGCTGGAAATATCCCCATCTATATCGGTCCTGAATTTCGAGTTCCTGACATGGCTAGGGCGATCGCTGGCGCCATCAATTTCGCTGGCCTGCTGAATACACAGACTCTCAACAACGGAGCGTTTGGGACCGCAAGCCCGTTGGCACCCGTTTCCGCAATTGCATTAGGTGGAATTGGAGGACACATTCCAACTTTGGATATCCCGGTAGCTAACCCGGTAGTGACCCCGCCACTACTGCCAGTGGATGTCGGTATCAACTCCGGAAACATACGAGGTCCGGAAGTCGAAGCCGGCTTGAATCGCTACCGAGGTCAAAACGACAGAGGATGGACTGACGATAAATCTCCGTTTGACGTTAACTTGTTCTCAACTCAATCTAACGGTTTCCACACTGTCACCTCTGTGTTCCGTGGTCATGCAAATCGTGGCATTGGCCACGACCGGACTATGTCGTTGCCATTCTTGACTTCGAATTCGGCTCTTCCGGTTACATCTCTTGGCAACGGAACTACTGAGAAGTACGTGGTGGTGCGCAATGCATCTTCGATCATTAGCAGAGGAAACATCAAAGTCGACAAGGATCTAGGGGCAAACAATAACCTCAATCAAATCCTTCCCGAATCAGGGATATTTGTCTCGGGTGGTGCATCTCCAACCTTGCTCAACAATGTGTTCGTGAATGTACAAACACCGATCGTGCGAGAATTTACCGCTGGTCAAGCGAACTCAGCTCGACCCTCTGCAGTCATCGTAGGCGGATCGACGTATCAGTTTACTGAGAGTCGGCAGGCATTTGCTTACTTAGGTCAAGCGGTCGAAACATCTCCGACTAACGTTCCCTTCACGAATTTGGACTTCAACTTCACCGCCGGAAATACCGAGCAGCTGTTTGTGGATGTGCCGGGTGGCAACTTTTTGCCAGCCCCGAATTCACGTGTGATCGATAGCTCGATTGACTCGTTGGCGGATCGTGAAGCGTTCCGAGCCGTCAAGTTGGCTGTTGGGATCTCTGCTTCGCCAGTTCTGGCTCCGGACCGCGACAACAGCGGTCAATTGCGTTCCGATGATCCGACAGTTGCTCCGCCAAGCGGTTTGGGCGGAAACGTGTTCAAGGATCGAGGAGCGACGGACCGAGCTGACTTCGTAGGACCGACCGCAGTGTCGCTCAATCCGGTCGATAACGATGCGCAAAGTGTCGATATCGACACCACGATTTCCGTCATGCGATTGTCGAGCGGTGTTTATCCCGAGTTCCGAATCCAACTGAAGGATGGTTTCGAAACTGGAAACTTGCAAGCCGGCACAGGGATTAACGACAACTCCGTGACAGGTCGCGACGGCGGCAATCGTTTGCCAGGATCCGTCGTAACCATTACGGAAAACGGTCGACTGCTCGTGGAAGGCATCGATTATGTGTTCTCGTACAACACCACAACGAACGAGATCGTTCTGACTCCGTTGGCAGGCATTTGGAAAAACGATCGAGTCTACGATATTACGTTGAACAACAAAGATCGATTCGTAGTCGATGCGCCTGCTGGAGATCAAACTGCGGACGGTGACAGCTTCACGGTCCTAGACACCGCAGGTGGCAACGTCACATTCGAGTACGATAGCGGTTATCGATTGCAGATTCCTCAAGGGGTCGAGTTGATTGTTCCGTTGGCAGGTGGTGGCGCAGGGGGTGTAAATGACGGCGACCGCTTTGTAATCGACAATGGAGTCCAAGGCTTCACCTTTGAGTTTGACAACAATCTCAATTCGATAGCGGGCACGATTCGCGTTCCTTTCACTTCATTATCCACCCGGCTAGACATTGCCAATGCAATTGTGACAGCCTTGTCAGCGATTCCAAACATTGTTCCACGCATTGTCAATTCGGGGAACGTTTTCGTTGGCTCGGTCTTAGGTGCATACGCCGATACGACGGATGCTGCCGCCTTGACACAACCTAAGTCCACAGTTGCGTTGCTAGTTCCACTCCTTGGAACCCGGCCCGGTGGGATCACCGATGGTCAAACGTTTGGGCTATCGGATGGTCGTCAGAATCTGGTCTTTGAATTCGACGGTGATCGTTCCGTTTCGCCGGGCAATATTCGAATCGATATCTCGGCGGCTAGTACAGCCAGCGAAGTCGCAGTCGCAATCAAGTCTGTATTGGATGTTTCGGGTCTGGCGCTTTCCACGCAAATTGTGGATGGTGACAAGGTTTACCTTGGCTTGCCAAACGCTGGACGATTCGATCCGATCGGTTCTAAGTTGAGGAGCGTTGGTGTGTCTCGCTCGTTGGTGGATGGTCAATCTATTTCCATCACAAGAACTGTCGGTGCTGCGGTCACTACGAAAGTGTTTGAATTCGACACAAACCCAGACCCAGGGGTAGTCGCAGCAGGAAGTGTTCGTATACCGATTTCCGTTTCTGACACTCAATCGGACATTGGGCAGAAGCTGGCGACCGCGATTGCGTTTGCAGGTCTTGCACTTGAGCCACAGCACGTGGGTGATGGCAATGTATTCGTCGGGGGGACTTCGGAGCACTCTATTTCAACGGCAAATGCAAGTTCTGTAGGACTGTTTGGGCGTCCTGGCGTTCAGAGCAGTACCACATTAGATATTTTCGGAACTCTCCTTTTGCAAATGCCATTACGGGGTGGCGTCGATGTCGTCGACGATACTCGGTTTACCATAACAAATAACAACCGAACGGTTACTTTTGAGTTTGATGGTAATTTTAGTGGCCCGAGCACACCTGCCAATGTGGCGGTTCGGTACACCGCTGCCAGCACAGCGAGCGACTTGGTAGCTTCCTTGCTGCCATTGATTGCTAATGCGGGATTAAATATCGTTCCACGCGATGCAGGTGGCGGTCGAATCGACTTAGGTTTGTTGCCTAACTCTGCGGTCAACGTTTTGACTTCGGCCGTAACACTAACACGTGGTAGCGTAGCGGACGGCGACTACTTTATTATCAACAATGGCATCCTCTCTGTTAGCTTTGAGTTTGAGAATCTGAGCATTGGCAACGGTCGAGATCCGGCGCGCACGCCGATTCGGTACAACAACCAAAGTTCCCGGGCTGACGTATTTGCTGCGATGAAGGCGGCGATCGAGTCGTCGGCATTGGGTCTGACGACAGTTGTTCAGGCCAACGGCATAAGGCTGCTGGATAACGCTAAATTTACGACGAACATCGACAACGCGCCGTCGTTGGTCATGAGTGGAGTTCCGGGCGGTGCTGTGCCGATTAGTTTCGTACAGGACCAATCGTTCACGTCGCTTCAAATGCGAGATTCTATCGTTCGGGCAATCAACGATGCCTTCAACGCTGGGCGCTCGTCCTTGCAGGCCAAAGTGCGAGGCGGCTCGACGCTTTATGTTGAGAACGCGGTGAGCATTAGCTCCGATGTTATCAGCTACTATTTGCGTGGTATCGCCGACAATTCCGGTAATTTCCTGAAGAGCAATCGCATCAACAACGAGACTCAATTCACGATCTTGATGCCAGGCATCCAACTGGACTTCGGCGACGCTCCCGATCCGGTAACGACAACTCCAGGTCGCTATCCAACACTGCTCGCTTTCGACGGTGCTCGGCACGTTTCGAATGCGACCCCGTTGACGCTAGGTGCTAGTTCTACACCAGGTTCTAACATCAGCTCCGAATTGGATGGCACTCCGACGCCTCGCGCCGATGGCGATGCAGGCGACAATGGCGTTTCGTTCCAGTTTCAAGCGTTGGCCAAGCCGGTCTTCAATCGCAACGTGGATACTACAGTGACGGTCACACTTTCGATGCCCGGCATCGTAGATGGTTGGATCGATTTCAACGCGGACGGTGACTGGACAGATCCAGGTGAAAACGTTCTCAATGGCGCTGAATTCACCTCGACCACACTGACTCGACAGTTCCAGATTCGGGTACCAGCCACAGCTCCAGTTCCTGCAACAGGTATCAATTCCTTCGCTCGATTCAGGGCTTCGACCGCTGGCCAAACGCTGCCAACCGGTTTGGCTTTGGACGGCGAAGTCGAGGATTACTTGGTTCGAATCGTACCGGGAGTTCCGCCGATCGGTGTAGCGGACACGTACAACATGAGCGAAGATCAAGCAGGTGGATTGGTTACGACCGATCCGACCGGAAACGTGACACCAAGCTTCAAGGTGGATGATGGTGTATTAGCGAATGACATCAGCCCGGACGGACGTCCTCTGTTGGCAAAGTTGATCACACCTCCACAACATGTGGCAGCTGGATCCTTCACTTTCAGTTCCAACGGCACCTTCAACTATCAGCCGACTCCGAACTATTTCGGCCTGGATACCTTTGTCTACTCAAGTTACGTCAATCTGGATGTCAATGAAGGTGAGTTGATTGAGTCGTTATCCCTAACAACGGTAACGATTAATATCCAGCCTGTGAATGATGTTCCAACCGCGAACAACTTTAACAGCTCGATCGATGAAGACACACCGTTAGTGATTTCGGAACAGGACGTCATCATCCTGAGCGGCGCTCTAGCAGGCCCGCCGAATGAATCCGGCCAGATACTGCGTTTATCGCTCCCGAATTTCGTATCGGCTCAAGGCGGAAGTTTGAATCTAATCGGTAACAACTTGGTTTATACACCGAAGACCGACTTCAGCGGTATCGATTCGTTTGCCTTCACCTTGACCGACAACGGCTTAACAGGCGCGTTGCTCGATCCACTGTCGGTAACCCGAACGATTACGGTTACCGTTCGCGATACGAATGACCCACCGACGACGACCCCCAAATCTTTTACCGTTGCAGAAGACACGTTTGTAGCAGCAGCCAATACACATCCAGTCTCCTTCTTCACGAATGGGGATACGGCTGGTCCGCCTGTGGAGACAAACCCGCCACCGCTGGGACAGGGCCAAACACTTTCGTTCTCGGGTGTAGTGCTTCAGAGCGAAAAGGGCGGAACGGTCTCCTTTGCTAACGGTTTGGTGACCTACACCCCGGCTGTGGATTTCAACGGCACAGATCGTTTCTTTTACTTGGTGACGGACTCGGATCCAGTCAATCCACAAACGTCTCGCGGAACGGTAACGGTAACCGTTACCGCCACCGACGATGCTCCACGAGTAGTTGCGCCATTGGGCGTAATCAACATGCTTGAGGACGAAGCTGAACGGGCGTTGCCGCTCGCTTCTTACTTCTTTGACCCTGATGTGATCCCTAACGACGATCGATTGACCTACGCAATCATCGCAGGCGGAAATACGAATCCAAACCTTGTTGAGCCGACCATCGGACCGAACGATATTTTCGTTCGTCCAAAGCCAGATCAAAATGGTCAAGCGATCATCACGTTTGAAGCAACCGACCGAGCCGGCAACAAGGTAAAAAATACGTTGACGGTTAATGTTTCGCCTGTCAATGATGCACCGCGGCTGGCAGCACCTCTGCCCAACTTGAATGTCAACGAGGATTCGGTCATTCAAAATACGATCCTGTCGCCGACCTATTTCTTCGATCCAGATGTTCTCACGAACGGCGATGTACTGATATTCAGCGTGACCAATTCGAATCCAGATGTGGTAACAGCCACGATCGTCAACGGACAGTTGAAACTCGTACTGGTACCGGATGCATCCGGTTTGGCCACGATCACGGTAAAGGTGGTTGACAGCACTGGCAACGTCTTGGAAGACAGCTTCGATATCACGGTGTCACCGGTGAACGACGCACCTCGCGTTGTGGACGATTCGTTCTACATTACTCCGCAGGGTACCGAGCTTCGAACGACAGACGCACGAGGCACGCTGACCACCATTAAGAATGATGACGGTGTTTTGGCGAATGACCGCGACATTGAGGGAAATACTTTTACGGCTCGCATTAAGGTGGCTCCCACACGCGGCAACGTGACGCTGAATTTGGATGGAACGTTCAGTTACATTCCATTTGCAACGACGCTCAAGGGGGCGGTGGATACGTTCAAGTACGAAGCCGTGGATTCGCTTGGTGCGGTGAGCTTACCCGCAACCGTTTCCATCACAATTGGGAATCCACCACCTCCAAAGCACCAAAATCCGATTTTGAATTTGGACGTCGATGCGGACGGATTCATCTCTCCGATCGATGTTTTGTTGGTGGTCAACTTCATCAATTTCAATGGTTCGTCGTCCGTTGCTGGCCTACCAGCACCCCCTCCATATAGGGATGTCAACGGTGACAATCAGATTGACCCGCTCGACGTCTTAGCGATCATCAATTACATCAATGCTCGAGGGAACAGTGGTGCTGGAGAAGGAGAGATGGTCGGGGTTTCGGATGTTTCGCCGAATTTGGCAGCTCCGCTAACCTGGTCCTCGGACGTGATGCGAGACACGCCAAACCAGGGTACGAGCATGGTTTCGGTTTCGGTTCGCTCGCGTACAGCCGACGCGGCGCAGCCATTGGGACGGGAATCCCAAGCGGTTCCAATGAGCCTTGGCGAGTACTTGGCGAGCTTCGGAACGGATGACGAAGAGGTAGAACAACTTGTGTTGTCGACGTCGGATTTGCACTCCGGGGACGACCACGAATCGTTAGACTCGTTCTTTGCGGACGTGTTCGGTAGCTAGATAATCAATTAAAATGGCTGGCGCCTCGACAGAGGCGTCTGGCCCAACTATCACAGAATCAACCCCATTCATTTTTTCAAATCTGTAAAGCCTCCAAGGTTCATCCAACATGGGAATTGACGCATCCAAATCTGCAGACCGAAATGGCTCCTCGATCAAGTTTCGAAGGAAGCAATTTCGCACTCTGCTTTGCGAAAACCTCGAACGTCGAGATTTGATGGCTGTTGACGGACCGCGGTTGCTGTCGATCGCTTCCAACTCGGGCGAGATTTTTTCTACCACGACGGCAAACAACCTCGTTGAGTCGCCACGGGAGTTGGTTTTGCGATTTGATGCGGCATTGAGTAATGCATCGGTGCAAAACGGAAGTGGCATTAGGATCACGAGATCGGGCGGGGATGGAATTTTCGGAAATAGTGGGGATGTCATAGTTCAACCCGCATTCTTGAACTTCTCTGACCCGCAGAATCAGCGTGTTGTTGTGGCTCGATTTGCTCAGCCGTTGCTGGACGATCTCTACAAAGTTGAAGTCTTTGGAGTGGATATTCCGTCGCAATCGGTAAGTGCGTTGCGAGATACGGTGGGAGCTGGACAGTTGCTGAAACCTCGTCGGGCTGGAACCGACCGCGACACGATGTTGTTCAAGCTGGACCTTGCGGCTCAGGTTATTGGAGTTGTTCCTCAGCCCATAGATCGAGGCGTCGCACCTGGGCCAGGGCTCCAAAGTCCGTTGATACAGCGTTTTAATGATATTGATGTCTACTTCAACAACGATGATTTGGATCCCGCCACAGCGAACGATCCGGCATACTATCAATTAGTGTTAACGAATGACTCGGTGAATCCAAACGACGACCGGCGTTTCGTACCAACTTCTGTTGTGTATAGCGCATCTGCGGACAAGGCGACTTTAACTTTTGGCGTCACGGCAGATCCCCTGACGTCCGAGCCACTTAGGCAGGGAGCCGGTACTTTTCGACTTCGAATTGGTTCCAAAGATGTCGTATCGTCATCAACCAATCTTCCGGTTGTAGTCAGTATTCCAACCCCTTCTGATCCTCCGTCAACTTTCTCTGGGATTATTCCTGGTGGGACGTTCGATATCGGAAGCTTGACCGGTCCAGTTTCTGTCGAAATCAATGAGAACTTGGTAACACAAACAGTGGACCAACTCAATCTTGATTTTCCAGGAAGCAATGATGAACCGGGACATCGAGACATTCAGGATGAAAGCCACATTCTTGGAACCGCTGACGCCAGCCCACAAGTTGCCAAGTTCTTTTATAACTTCGCCTTAGGTCGTTCGTACGGTTTGGATTCGAACTCTCAAAACCTTACAACGTCGATTTCCAGTCAACAGATGGACCGAATTCGGGAGGCCTTTGATTTCTACTCTGTGCATCTTGGAATCGATTTTGCGGAAAGCGACAGTCAAGGATTCACATTGGTTGTTGGCGATCCATTCCCGAACAAAATCGCTGACGGCCCCGGAGGTGTTTTAGCCAAAACCGACACGATGACGCTGTTGACGATTTTCGATGGATCCGAAAGCTGGAACAATTCGTTTGGCGGAAATTTCTTCAATTTTGCGTTGCGTGAAGTCGGGATACTGATCGGTTTGGGCACGGACACCGAGCTTCCTACGGGCTCGTTTGAAATCATGGATTCAACGCTTGCTCAAGGCGGTCCAGCTGAATGGATGTTCCCTGGCAATAGCGATATTGTTCATGGACAGCATCTCTACCGTCCAGACAATCGCGACATCGACATGTACCGTTTTGTTGTCGATCCCGGACAAGCGGGTCGATTGTCTCTTGAAACGGTTGCAGAGCGTTTGCGTAATAGTAGTGATGCAGATACGTATCTGACACTTTTAAAGCGTACGACTTCTGGCTTTGATGTTGTAGCCGTGAACAACGACTACTTCAGCTCCGATTCCTATATCAATATTGATGTAACCGAAGGTGAGTATTTCGTTGCCGTTACCAGTAAAGGAAATGAAAAATTCAATCCTTTGATCAAGGACTCGGGTGGCGGTGGCGTAAGTCAAGGGTCGTATAAACTCCTCTTGAATTATAAGCCAACCAGTTCTGCAACTTCCATAAAGGACAATTCTGGAACCGCTTTGGATGGTGATGGGGACGGGAAAGCTGGCGGAGATTTCAATTTTTGGTTTCGAACCGCAACTCCGATTGAAAATGCTCCGCTGGGGGCAAAGTCCGTTGTCGTTGACAAAGGTTATGCAGGGGACAACGGAACGCCGAATGGGTCGTTAGCGAGACCATTCACGAGCCTTGTTTTTCCTTCAACGGTAACGATGACACCTGGTGACATTATCCGAGTCGTGGGAAGCGTCGGCATCGACAACAATCTGGCAACAGTTGGCGATAATCCAGCTTACGAAATTGGGCGAGGTGGAGTTGGCAACGCAGTACTCTCGGACGGAATCACCCTGGAAGTCCCGCGTGGCGTAACCATGATGATCGACGCGGGAGCCATCTTCAAAATGAAAGGGAGCCGCATTGTTACCGGAAGTCGAGACGCTGGGGTGGACAATCGATTCTCCTCGCTGCAAATCCTCGGAACACCTTCGCAGTCGGTCATTTTCACCAGTTACAACGACGAGACTATTGGAACAGATACCAACGCAATTTCAACAACTGCCAGCCCCGGGGATTGGGGTGGTCTGGAATTCCATAACGATGTGGACCGCAACGAAGGTCGAGGCGACTACGAACGGGCCGGCATTTTCCTAAACTATGTTGGTAACAGCGATCTGCGTTACGGTGGCGGCCAAATAACCGTTGCGACTCCAAGCCCGACAGTTAGCCCTGTCCAGATGGTGGAATCGCGACCGACATTGCTCAACAATCGTATTACATTGAGTGCGGATTCGGCTATCTCGGCGGACCCGAATAGCTTTGAAGAGACGCTGTTCACCGAACCTCGTTACCAGATTGCTGGCGCATTTGGTCCGGATTATAAGCGAGTCGGACCAGATATTCGCGGAAACACGCTTCTCAACAATTCTGTTAATGGATTGTTTGTTCGGATTGTCACATTACCTGGCGGAGAGTTGCAGACGCTTGACGTGCAAGCTCGATTTAATGACACGGATATCACACACGTCTTCAGTGAAAACCTAATTATTCGCGGCACGCCTGGTGGCGCGCTCCTCGAAACGATTGCGCCGAATGTTAGCCTAGTTCAGACCATACCAGTCGCTGGCGGATCGCTAGCAGCAGCGGATGCATTTCGTTACAAAGTCGTGTTCGTGGACCGATTTGGCGGGGAGAGTATCCCAAGCGCTTCGACTCCACTGACAACCGTGGGTGCTGGAGGTGGATTGGAACTTCGAAATCTTCCGGTAGCCCCGTCGCAATATGTTGGAAGACAAGTTTGGCGAAGCACAACAGGTGGTGTAGGCCCCTGGACTCTCGTATCGGAAATTGACGGAGACACCACAACCTTCTCCGACTTTGGCCAAAACCTATCCGCCGTTCGCACGACTTTGGCCGAGGCCTCGTTGCAGCGAAGTCGGACCGATGCGAGACTCGCAATCGATCCTGGAATCATTGCGAAGCTTCAAGGTGTAAGAATCGAAGTTGGGATTGGAGCCCAATTGATAGCCGAAGGTACGCCCGATAGACCGGTCGTGCTGACAAGTCGATTTGATGATCGTTATGGGGCCGGTGGGACGTTCGACACCAACAATGACGGTTCGAGCCGATTGCCGGTGGCTGGCGACTGGGCTGGCGTCGTCGCCCGACACATGTCATCCCTGAGTATTGACTCAGCGCTAGTCATGTATGGCGGGGGAATTTCGTCAGTTCCGGGCGGTTCGGCTGCGTTCAATACCGTCGAAATTCACGAGGCAGAAGCACGTATCTCGAACAGCGTTTTCGAAAACAACGCTTCGGGTTTCAGCAACAATCCTGCGGTCCGAGGCGAACGAGGACCAAATGATCAGGCAACAATTTACGTCACGTCAAGCCAGCCCGTCTTAATCAATAACGTTATTCGCAAAAACGTCCAAGCTAACGCTCCGGCAATTAGTATTGACGCAAATTCAATGAAGTCGGTGTCTTTGCAAGATGCTGGGCGTCAAACGGGTGCAAACAATCGGATGCCTGGCGCGCTGGGTAACATGGGGCCGCTCATCCGAGGCAACCGACTTGCGGACAATGGCCTAAACGGAATGCGAGTTCGTGGCGGAATTCTAACCATCGACAGCGTTTGGGACGATACCGACATTGTCCACATTTTGCAGTCCGAGGTGGTTGTACCTGACTTCCATACCTACGGCGGACTGAGGCTGCAGAGTAAGGTGGGCGAAAGCCTTGTCGTTAAATTGGGGACCAACGCGGGCTTTACTGCGACGGGCAAGCCGCTCGATATTCCAGATCGCATTGGCGGATCCCTGCAAGTGATTGGCTCGCCAGGTTTTCCTGTTGTTCTAACCAGTATTAAGGACGATACCGTTGGGGCCGGCTTCGATCCAACCGGACGCCCGCAAGTGGATACGGATGGTTTAGGAGCGAGCACCGGTTCTGCCGGTGATTGGCGTAGCATTCGTTTGAATCCTTATTCCAACGATCGAAATCTGGATACAACCTACGAATTGGAAGCGGATCAAATCCAGGATCGTGGCATCAATGATGAGTCCGCCAAAGCTCAACCCATTGGTGGCTTAGCCGCTACCGCTGATCAAGGTGACGAGAGTCTCCGATTGGGCTTTACTCTTTACGGCTCCATCGCCGCACCAAGCGACTTGGACTTCTATTCGTTTACGGCGAATGCCGGTACCCCTATTTGGATTGATATTGACCAGACTGGATCCTCACTCGATTCGGTGGTGGAATTGCTTGACTCGACTGGGCGGGTGATAGCCCTCAGCGACAATTCGCTATCCGAATCCACCAATGGAGTGACGTACATTGATCCCATCTCAGCGTCCGTCAATGCCGTTCAGGCGCTGGATCGCGATCCGTTTGCTCCAAAGAACTCTTGGCAACCCGCCAATGCTCGCGATCTTTATTCCGTCAATCCATTGGATGCCGGATTTCGGGCAGTCCTTCCCGGGGCTGCGAGCACTTCCGGTCTGCCGAACACCTATTACATCCGCGTTCGTAGCAGCAACGTCGGACCAACACAGTCGCCGCTGCCGCGACTCGTGGATCCTACGTTGCTGAATGCTGGTTTGACCACCGGGTCCTATCGGCTTCAAGTCCGTATGCAGCAAACCGATGAAGTTGGTGGCTCGACGGTTCGATATGCAGACATTCGATTTGCAACGATTGGGGTCGAAGCCCTTGGACTTCCTGGCCATTCGCCTTTGTTAGGAGAATCAAGCGAGTTCGTTCCAGACACGTCTGCCCCAGGTCTTTCGACTCCGTTGGGCAATATTGCCAATTCCGACCGAGCGGGAATCTCCGTGGCTGGAGCGCTTGGAGTTCCGTCTGACGCGGATTGGTACAGCTTCACCGTTGGCCGCGATGCCACCGCGGCAGGTCCAACTCACGTTGCTGCAAGTTTTGACATCGACTATGCCGACGGTCTTGGCCGAGCCAATACAAGCCTCTGGGTTTACTCGGTTACGGGCAACGTGATGCGTCTAGTGTTGGTAGGATCTGATTCCAATATTTCGGACGATCGTCCTGCCCCAGGGCAAAGTCCTGATTGGGACAACTTAGGCCGCGGTTCACTCGGATCCCGCGACGCCTTTATTGGCCTGCAGGAATTACCGCAGGGTAACTATGTCGTTGCCGTAACCAATAATAGTGTCATCTCGTCCCAATTAGAGCAGTTCCAAATTGCTAATCCATCCAATCCGTTGGCTCGATTGGAGCCAATTGATTCGATTCGAAGAATCTCTGTCGACCGTTTTGAGGGATCGAACTTTCCGGAAACTGCGGTTGGACCTAAACAAGTATCGTTTGCTGGCGCGGCGAATGCGGTTCCCTATACGTTGGCCGACGTGACAACCTTTACGGTGCAGGACAACGGCACGGGTTCTCGCGTGCTCTTTACCAATGCGTTTACGGGAGCGCAAGAAGCGATTGTCAGTACTCCAAATCGCGTCAATGATGCGGCTATGGCACCGGATGGACGATTGGTCGCTTACACCATTCAGACGACAACCGCGTCGACAGACGCTAACAGTGGGAATTTCACTATTCTCGATTCGGCGGGGGATGGTGCGGAAGCTTCGGCTGGAAATTCCGGTATTCAGACGTTTACCACAGAGCTTGTGGGAACCACGCTATCCGTAACTCAGCGTCAATTCAACGGTGCTGCTAACGGCGACGGTATTCAGTTCAACGCGTTAACATTTTGGAGTCAAACGACTACATCGACCTTGATGCTATTCGGGGTAGGTTCGCGAGGAAACGGCCAGACAGACTTCAATGTAGCGATACTTGACGCAAACGGCGCTGTGGTCGGCTCCATTCCCTCGACACCGAGTCGAGGGACCAATATTGTGTACAGGCTGAATACAGCAACGGGTGCGGCAATCAACCCATCTCCATTCACCGACAGAACTGGAAACAACCGGACTCAAGGAGCCGGTACCGACAAGGTTGAGTATGGTCGATTTGCCTCAAATGGTGTAGCGGGTTCTCCACTGACCGTCGGCTCAACTGGAAATGGCGAAGTCACAGGCATTGCAGATATCGGTTCTTCCTTGGTGGCGGTCAGCGATATCGGCGAGCTCTTTGTGGTGAATATAGGTGCTGGTACGAACCAATTCGGAACACAATCGCCAATTGCCACCATTCTCAATCCTGCCACCGGCAATCGAATCCGATTTCAAGGTTTGACGATGGGACCTCGGAATTTGGAGGGGGCTTCGTTTGTAAACACACTGTTTGGTATGGAATCGGATGGGACTGTATGGGCATTTAATACAACCGGAACATTGCTTCCCGTATTTCCCGGTGGAGCCGTTAGCGTCAAATCGACGTCGGCAGCCTACAGCAATGTGAAAGGCTTTGATTTCTCGCCATTGGATGTCAATCTTTGGCACTTGACAAATACGCAGGGGGGCACTGCTGGACACGGGCGGCCTGCTACATTTGACGGTTCACGAACTAGTAATCAGACCGGTACCAACAGCCTCTATTTCGGCTTTGAGAATCCAACTGGTGGGCAAGGCGTCCAGCCAGGAGTTTGGGATGGAATATACGACGTTGCTGCCTATCGCAACACGTTTAATCTACCTGGGGGTGCCAACGGTGCGGTTGTAAGCAACCCAATCGACTTGCGCGGTTACAGCATCGATGACCTTCCAACGCTCTACTTCAGCTATAACCTAGGCACCGAAAACCGTAACAGTCCTAACAACGACGGCGATATTCGAATGCGGGACGCGTTCCGCGTTTATGCGTCCGGCGAAAACGGCAGATGGGTTTTAGTCGCGACCAACAACTCCAGCCATTCGGGCAATTTTGCAGATGGCAACGACGAGTTCGATTTGGTTAATTACGTAGATGCCAACGGCAAGCCCTATTCAGTACAAGAATTGTTCGATAACGGCGACGGTGGAGCTCCAGCTTCTTGGCGCCAAGCTCGAATATCTCTTTCGCCGTTTGCTGGCCAGCAGAATGTAAGGATCCGTTATGAGTTTAGCTCTGGAGCCTCATTTAGAAGCGGCGACGTACTTCGCGGTGGAGAGACTTTGACCGCGGTAGAGGGGTGGAAAATCGCAGATGCCGCGACCTTCCAAATCCGAAGTGCCGACGTTGCACCGCCGGCTTTGCCGGTGACCAACACGTTTGAATTCGATCAAGGACTGGTGTTGGATCTACCTGGTGGTGCAAGCATTGATGACGGTGACACCGTCACCGTCAATGGACGGGTATTCACGTTTTCGCTTACGGATGGAATCGGCGACAACATTCTATTCACCAAGGCCAACACCCCTTCAGAAATCGCGCAGCTAGTCTTCACCGAACTGGATGGTGCTGGATTCTCAGGCATCTACCTCAATCCGGTTCGGCCGAATTCACTCAGTATCCTGACGGACGGAAATGTCCCCAAGAATGGATTTTACAGTGCGACGGCTCCTATCGCGGCGACTACCAATGCGACATCCGTTGTGCTGACTTTCGCTGCTGGCGCGATATCCAACAACGCGACTATCGATCTCAATAATGAGATTTTCACTTTATCAACACTGTCAAATGCTGGGAACAACATCCAGATCACCGCAGCTGATTCTGCGATTGTTGTTGCAACCAAGGTTCAAGCCAAGCTTGCATCTCGCAATTACAAGAATTTGACTCGGGTCAATCAAGTTTTGACCTTTGGCTTCACAGATGGCAACTTACCGGTTGCCGGTGTATATGCCGTCGGCGGCCTGCCGGCGTCGGTGATTGCTGGGACGCCTGGAGTGGTGTTAGGAAACGTTTCGGTGCCTGTACACCAGGCGATGAGCCTGCTCCAAGTTCGCAATGCGGTTCGTGCTGGACTGGCGAGGGGACTTAATGTTACTACTCCGACCGACCAGACTAGAAACCTCAGTGTTTGGCCCGTCACAGGAGATACGATTCGGCTGTACCGATACAATGCGATCGCGTCTGGCCCGTTGGGTTTGACAACGACTCGTACCGGCGATGCGTTTGGGGTGGACCCGAGGAACTCCGGTGCCGATCGTCAAGACGAGCGGGCGCAAGTGAACACGGGCTTCGGTGTCTTTATTGATGACATTGTCATTGGTTTAGCCGAACGTGGCGAAATGGTTAACAGTGCGCTGGATGAACCCAATGGAACAAGCGTTCCTACCGTGATTGTTGCCAACCAGCAATATGAGCCAGCGGGTTTCCAAATCGATGAAATTGAAACCGGGGCCTATCAACTCGAGATACGCACGGCGGCCGATTACGGCACGACTAGTGGGGCTAGGCTACAGCTTGGAGGCCTGCCTCCAAGTCGGTCGTTTGATTCCAACGATCGATTGACCCAGCAATTGAGTATCAGCGTTAATTCATCGGGCGGTATTCCGGACGGATATGCGTTCACGCTAAGTGACGGTATCGGTCAGTTGAACTTTGAGTTTGATGTGACCAATGGTGCGACCGATTCGGCAGTGGGAACAGCCGCAGGAACCGTCCCTATTCGAATCAATGCCAACGACTCTGCGATTCAGATCGCTCAGAAGATTCGCGATGCAATCAATTCTACGACCGTTCAAGGATCGCCAACTGTACCCGCCCTATTGAACATCTCCGCTGCACTGCGAGGTGAAATGCCCAATGGTAGCGGCAGTACTTTGATTGACTTGCACGGACCGGCTGCTATTTCTCGCACCGGAGGTTTGACATTCGCTGGTACAGCGCTTTCCATCGTCCGTTCCGGAGTCGAGACCGGCTTTGGAGAAGATGTTGGCGATAGCAATCGAAAAAGAGACCAAGGCGAAGTGGTCATATCGTCGAGCACAGTCACCAACAGTTCTGGTTTCGGCATAGTGGTGGATTCGGCCGCGAGGAATCAAGCTGGTACTTCGGTGTCGCCAACGGCTGTTGGAGATCGTCCCTATCCGGGCTCGCCACGCAATCTACCGACATTAAACACTTCCAAGTTAGCGCCAGGAATGGTGATAGCGAACAATATTCTGGCAGACAACAACTCGGGCGGACTTCGAATAAGTGGGGATTTACGCGTAGGCTCGGATTCGACGATCGCGTCTACCATTGCTCGGGTTATCAACAATACGATTTATGGAAGGAAAAGTGGCGATACCGGCATCCAAGTGGAGGAAGGAGCTGCCCCGACGCTACTAAACAACATTCTTGCCAACGCTAACATTGGGGTTAGCGTTGACGCGGCTAGCACCTCAACGGTACTAGAAGCCAATCTTTTCCAAAGCAACAACAGCAATGTTGTAGGAACCGCTTTGGGAGCCAACGCGATTGTGCTGCTGGCCGGAGATCCATTGTTTGTTTCTCCAACTCCATCCGTTCCGCCTGTACCGCCACTGCCCCCGCATGGAAGGTTTTATCTTAGTCCCGGATCACAAGCGATCGATAGTTCACAACAGGTGTTTTTTGAGCAGCCATTTTTGACCCAGGTCAAAAACTCGGTCTCTCTGCCATTGAGCCCAATGATTGCGCCTGACCGCGATGTGACCGGACAACGACGTGTGGATGATCCGACCGTCAATACACCATCCGGTCTGGGTTCGAACGTCTTCATTGATCGAGGTGCGGTGGATCGCGCCGACACTGTTGGTCTGGAAGCAGTCCTTCTGCGACCGCTCGATAATGATTCCGCAAATGTGGATGTCGATCGCAATGGGACGTATGTACGTTTGATTAACGGCAATCTCGATTTCTTCTCGATATTGTTGTCAGAAACCGAGGGCACCGGTCCTGACCCACGAACTGTGACAGCTGACTCGGTGATACTCACAGAAAATGGTCGCTTTCTCATTCCTGGTGTCGATTACATTTTTGGTTACAACGCGAATAGTCGAACGATTCGGTTGACGCCGTTGGCTGGTATTTGGCGCCGAGATAGCACATACGAAATCACACTCAATAATCGCGATGCCATCCGTATCGATACAATTGCTGGAAATCTGCTCAGGGATGGCGATCAAGTTGTCACACAACTTGCGGGTGGAGTCAGCGCTACATTTGAATACGAAAGTGGTTTTGTCGCTCAGATACCTCAAACATTGACTTTGCAGGTGCCTGCCGGTGGAGCAGGTCCAACCGGCATTCTCGACGGACAGAGATTTACCATTTCGAACGGCGCTCTGGTAGCAACGTTTGAATTCGATACGAACGGCAACACGATAGCCGGAAACCGTCCAATCACAATTCCGAGCATTGGCACGCCAACGCAAGTTCGAGACGCGATTCTCGCCGCATTGTTATTGCCCACAAATGCTGACTTGAATTTGGCCCCCAAGGCACTAGATACGGACCGAATCCACCTGGGTAGCTTGTCGCAGAATGCAGCAAACATTTCGGGATCAGCCCTTTTGCTTGCAGGCGTTTCAGCTGGAATAGCAGATGGTCAGTCCTTTATCTACCAACCTTTCGGCAAACCGGCTGTGGTTTTCGAGTTCAACGTTACCGGCACGGCTCTCGGTATTGCCGGTGCAACTGCGATTTCGTTCCTTAGAACGGACACCCATCTTGAAATAGCAGACAAGGTAGTTGCGGCTTTGTCGACTGTGGTGCCAGCTAGTTTCGCGCCTGTCAGTCACCTCGGTGCAGGTTTAATTCACGTTGGCGGTGGAGTCGGCGACATCATGAGCGTTGGCGCACCGACCACGACTGTTATGACTTTGACAGGCAGACCAGGAGTCACCGACAGCATCAGCTTGAGGGTACCAGCCGCAGGTGGTACTGCCATTGCAGACGGACAGCTCTTCCGGATTAGCATAGGTGCTACGGTTGTTACATTTGAGTTCACGAAAGATCTAATAACGATACCTGGCAATCGTGTTATTGCGATTTCCAATACCGACACCGCAGATGTGATCGCAGCTCGAATCGCTGCCGCAATCGGTTCAGCAGGTTTAGGTATCACTCCAACGTCGGCACCGGGCGGCATAGTAAAGCTAAATGAGCCGCGGACAACGGTGGTTAATCTGCTGACTTCACCGTTGGTGTTGTCGGGTGTGGCCGGTGGAGCCGTTACGGTACCATTTATTCCGAGTTCCACTTTCACGCGAAATGACGTCGCAATTCGATTGTCGGCGGCCATGCAGCGGGCCGGCGTTGGACTTCAGACAATCATGACGGGCGATGGTGGCCTCCTAGTTATCGGCGCGACGCAGATAACTGGTGCTACGACGGTTCGAGTAGGTGCAATTACGGATATTGCCGGCAATCGATTGTTGCCAAATCGCGTAAACAGCCTAACTCAGTTCACCATCCTGATGCCGGAAGTCGGTGTGGATTACGGTGATGCGAGACCGGGCGCAAATAATAAGACGCTACAGGTAAGTAATGGGGTTCGGCATTCGATCTATCCAGAGGACATTCCTTTGCTAGCCCTAGGACAATTCGTGGATCCGGATGTTGATGGTCAACCAAGTGTCGCCGCCGACGGCGATGATTTCGGCTCGTCCTTTACGTTCTCCGCCGGCTTGCCAATGTCGATCGGATCACGAGGGCCTACGCGATTGAATTTCGTGTCGGCACCTACGGCTGCTGTGCTCGGTAAGAAGATTACCATATCGGACACTGTGAACAGAAGCGTCACGTACCAGTTCATCGACAGTACCAATACTCCTCCACTGGTGGCTGGTAATGTTGCAGTTGACTTAACAGGTGTAACGACAGCTTCTGGAGCAGCCTCCAGCCTTGCCACAGCCATCCGCAATTCCATTCTTGCGGGGCGAATCACAGGCATTCAGTCCATTCTAGATGGAAGCAACGTCGCGATTGGCGGAACGTCTGGGCACATTGTGGACTTGAGTGACTTGGCCGGTATTACGTTTGTCCAAAAGCAGGCCAGCGGTTCGGTCGATTTGGTTGTGCCGGCAGTTTTGACGGGCTTGGCTCAAGGCCAAACGTTTACCATTCAAGATGGATCCGGAAACACCGTAACGTTCCAGATCATCAACACGACTTTGCCCATCGCCTTGGTTCCTGGCAATGTTGCCATTGTGATCGACACGGCAACTGCCACTCAATCGACCTTCACGACCGCGGTCGGTGAGGCAATCAAGAGCGCAATCACCGCCGGTCGCTTGCGACTAACCAAGGGTGCATTGCGAGATCCTGACTTGGCTTACAATGCAGCGACCGGCATCATCACGGTGAATGCCGACGATGATGACGGAGTTCGGTTCAATGGCTTGTTCAATGCAAGTACGATTCCTGCGGTCTCAGTGGTTGTGACCTCAACTGGCTCTGGCTTTCTAGACGCTTGGGTCGACTGGAATCAAGACAGCGATTTTGACGATGCAGGAGAACAAATCCTTGTTTCCGAGCCGGTTAGGGCCGGCGCAAATACGTTCTCGGTGACCACACCGGCCAGCGCTGCCATCGGTTACACCACGGCTAGGTTCCGGCTGAGTGCCACGGGAGGCCTGTTCACGTTTGGACTAGCCGTCGGTGGTGAAGTAGAGGATCATATCATTGAAGTTTTGGCTGGTACTCCGCCGGTTGCCGTCAACGATCCAGATGCGACCAAGGTTGCTCAGTACCGTGTGAATGAAGATCTCGTTTTGACGGTATCGGCCGCGGATGGCGTTCTATTCAACGACACAGACGTAGACACGCCGGCCATTGACCGAAAAGTGTTTGACGAGAACCCTTTCCTGGTTGGCGTACAGCCTGTGACAACAACCCAAAATGGGGTTCTGGTTCTGAGTTTGGATGGATCGTTCGTATACACACCTAATTCCAACTTCTTTGGTACGGATACTTTTTCGTACCGCGTTACGGATCCGCGTTTGGTTAGTAATAACACCACGACTGTCACCATAACTGTCAACCCTGTTAACGACGTACCGTTTGCCAACCCAGACACCATCACCATATCCGAGGACATTCTTCAGAGTTGGCCTGGGGTGCTCTTCACTGGGAACGATATTCAGGGAATAACCTTGCCACTTCCTGGATCCGTAATTCCAAACGAAGCCACTCTAACGGCAGGATTCCCTGCTCAAAAACTGATTGTAAAATCGGTTAGTTTGGTTGCGGCAGCCCGAACGGGTGAGTCGGTATCGGTGACCAGCAATGTCATAAGCTACACGCCAGGAACGAACTACAACGAGCGGATCAATGGCCCCGTTTTAATTCGACTTGAGATTGAGGACGATGGCGTCACTGGATTTCCAGCTGTGGCGGATCCGAAGAGTGCCTTCAGTACCCTGACGGTAAATATTACTGCTATAAATGACTCGCCGCTATTCAATTTGGCTGCTGTCGCGCCGACTGTCGCGCCCAATGCATTTACCAATACGCCAACGGTAAATGCAAACGGCGAAGAAATTACGGTTACGGCAAACGAAGATGCGCCAACGCAGAAGCTGCCCATTTTCATCAATATTGCGGCTGGACCAGTCCTTGCCGATGACGAACTCGGAAACGCAAATCCAGTTGACAAGCAACCTACTGATTTTATCGTCACGATTCGACCACAGGACACCTATCTGTTCACCGCATCGGGGCTTCCTAAGGTCAATCAAATCGGTGGTGGCATTGGCGAACTAGAGTTTACATTGGCTCCAAACGCCAATTCGTTGGCATTGGGACCCGCAATCGTAACCTTCCAAATCGATGACAAGGGGGGCCCTGGTGCGGTACCCAACGGCCCGACCGGACCATTGTCCAAGATCCATACGGTGACGATCAATGTTCGGCCGGTCAACGATCCGCCGATCTTGTTGGATGATGCAAAGACGTTCAACGAGGATTTTGTTCAATCATGGAATCAAACGGATTTCACTGCAAATGACTTGCCGGGGCCAGCCAATGAAAATCTGCAAACACTGACCATTGTGAATGCTGAGTTGGTAGATCCTCTCAATCCAAGCAACGTAATCCCGCCACGATCTGGAGAGAGCATTTCCGTTTCGACGGTTGGTGCGAATACGTTTGTCAATTACACACCTGGAACGAATTACAACCTACGGATCGCTGGTACCGTGTTTGTGAGGCTATCGATTAAGGACTCGTTGGATCCAAATGATCAAGGCTCAGTCCAAACACTCACCAGCATCCTCAGGATCACGATCAATCCGGTGAACGATTCGCCGCTGTTCAATTTGGCCGCCGTCGCTCCTACGGTGGCACCGAACGCATTTACCAATACTCCGACGGTGAATCCGACCGGTGAGGAAATAACGGTCACAGTGAACGAAGATGCCCCAACGCAGAAGATGCCTATTTTTACTGGAATTGCCGCGGGTCCAGTCTTAGCTGATGACGAACTTGGAAACGCGATTCCGGCGGACAAGCAGCCCACCGACTTCATCGTCACGATTCGACCCCAAGACGCTTATCTGTTCACAGCCGCTGGGCTTCCTAAGGTCAATCAAATTGGGGGAGGAATTGGGGAGTTGGAGTATACATTAGCTACCAACGCGAATTCGTTAGCCTTAGGTCCTGCAATTGTAACTTTCCAGATCGATGACAAGAGTGGCGCGGCATCTGCCCCGAACGGTCCAACCGGACCGCTGTCCAAGATTCACACGGTGACAATCAATGTTCGTCCGGTGAACGATCCCCCGATCTTGCTGGATGATGCAAAGACCATCACCGAGGATATTGCACAATCATGGAATCAAACCGATTTTTTGGTTGGAGACCTCACTGGACCAGCCAACGAGAACTTACAAACACTGAAAATCGTCAACGCGGTTTTAGTCAATTCCGCGAACGTGGCGATTGCCGCTCGTCCGGGTGAAAGTGTTTCGGTAACCACCGTCGGAGCCAATACGTTTGTAAATTACACACCTGGGACGAATTACAACCGACTGATCGCAAGTACGGTATTTGTGCGACTGTCGATCCAAGATTCGTTGGATACCAACGATCAAGGAACAGTCCAAACCGTTTCGAGCATCCTGGCCATCACCATTGACCCAGTAAACGATTCGCCATTGTTCGATTTGGTTGCGGTTCCGCCCATCACGACGGTTCCGACAACGAACCCTTCAACTGGTTCCATGTCTCTTTCACTGACTGTGGAAGAGGACGTAGCGACTCAGAAGTTGGCGATTTTCTCTGGAATTGCGGCTGGTCCAGCCCTTGCAGACGACGAGCTTGGAAACGTAGTAGGATTAGCGGCCCAACCGACGAACTTCATTATTACGGTTCGCCCTCAAGACCGATTCTTGTTTATGCCTTCGGGTCAGCCTAAGGTTAATTTGCTGAGTGGCGGTCGGGGTGAACTCGAGTTTACCTTGGCACCGGATGCAAACACGATTTTGGGACCAGTTGTTATCACCTTCCAAATCAATGACAATGGCGGGCCAGGCACCGCTCCGAATGGTCCTACAGGACCGCTTTCGAAGACACATACGGTTACGATCAATGTGAATCCGGTGAACGATGCTCCCCAGTTCACCATGTCAACCAACACCTTTAGCACCGTCGAGGATACGCCGCTAACACGTATTCCGGGCTTCTTGACCGGCATTGTTCCAGGACCTGCGACCGCAATCGACGAAGTCGGCCAAACGGTAACGATCACGGTCGCTCCAGCGGATCTCATCAATGGCGTCAGCTACTTCAAAGTACAACCGAGAATTACTGGAACTGGTGACCTCGAGTTCCAGCTAGCGGACGATGTCAATAGTAGGTTCTCTGGTAGTCTGAATATCGCGGTTACGGCCACCGACAATGGCACTCCGCTTATCGCCTCGACCACCAAGACTTTGACGATTACGGCCGCGGACATCAACGACTCGCCTTCGTTTACTTTGAACAAACCGGTCATCTCAATTCGTGAAGACGAAGAGACTTTTGCACCGGTAACCACGCAAACCGTAATCACGGATTTTGTTCGCAATTTGCGTCGCGGACCAGACACAGCTAGAGATGAACGCGGCTTCGAACAAGATCCAGCTCAGGTACTATCTTTTGAAACGATTGTGAATTCCAACCCAACGCTCTTCACAGCTGCGGGGCAACCAACCATCGATACGACGACCGGAAATCTGATTTTCCACACGGCTCCAGATCGAAGCGGTACGTCGGTGTTTGTAATTCGATTAGCGGACGATGGACGTGTTGGTCCACCACCCAACAGCAACGTAAGTGCAACGGCTACGTTTACAATCAATATCCGCTCGGTAAACGACGCGCCCGAGTTCAGTCTGCCGACTTCCAGGCAGACAACTGCCGATGAAGATCAGGGCGTAGTCACTGTCCCAGGTTTCGTAACCGGGATTCGGCCAGGACCCGCCACTGCGATTGACGAAAGCACGCAGGAACTGAATTTCATAGTGCGAGCGGAGAATCCGAGTGTGTTTGCTGTCCAGCCGACCATTCAAGCAGATGGGACGCTTGTATTCCAAACCGCCAGGGATGTGAACGATAACACGCGGGATGCCCTCGGAGCGCTGCTGAGTCGACGCGTCTTTGTTTCGCTTCGAGACAACGGACCCTCCACTAGCCCTGACATCAATGTTTCGGCAGAACAGACATTTACCGTCAATATCAATCCGGTAAACGACCCCCCGATTCCAAGTGCTCACGTGGTATTGGGTGCAGAAGAAACTCGCATGACGATCACGGCCGCCAGCATTATCGTTGGGCTGTCTCCGGACGCCCCAGGACCGTTGGATGAAGTTGTGGCGGGTCAGCGTGTGCGAATGACACAAATCGAGCGAACAACTGATCACGGCGGAGTTGTTACTCCGATTTTCGTGGCTGATCAGATCATCAGCTTTGAATACAATCCGCCACTCAACTATGTTGGCGATGACATCATACGCTACGTCGTTACCGATGACGGTGTTCCCCAGGCTAGCGCCACGGGAACCATTACGATTCAATTATCACCCGTCAATGATCCACCACAGTTCATTGCAGGTAGTGACATCACGGTTCAAGAAGATGCACCAGCGTTTTCGGCTGCTTGGGCAACTTCGATTCTGGCCGGTCCGCCCAGTGCACTCGATGAAATCAATGGTGTGCCACCGCTCACGCCGGCCCAAACGGTCAGCTTTGTCCTTACGACCAACAACAATTCGTTGTTCTCAGTATTGCCTGCGGTCAGTCCGACCGGCGTGCTGACGTTTACGCTGGCCAAAGATGCGAACGGACGAGCCATTGTGGATGTGGTTGCGGTCGATAGTGGTTTGGGAACACCTCCGAACAACAATCGCTCTGCTGTTTCCAAATTGACCATCGTCGCCAACCCGCTCAACGACGCCCCTGGCTTCAATGTCATCGGGAATGTTTCGGTCGAAGAGGACTCGGCTCGGTACACGGCTCCGGCAATTAAGGATATCGTTCCGGCCCAAGGGTTGAACGACATTCCGGCGACTGGAGCCGATGAAGTTGGACAAAGCGTCTCAATCTTTACCTCGAACAACAACACGAGCCTTTTCTCTGTCCAACCAACGATTAGTTCGACTGGGGTTTTGGAGTTTGTTCCTGCTCAAGACGCCTTCGGTTCAGCGATTGTTAGTGTTTTCGCTCGCGACAACGGTGCCAATACACTGCCAAATGTAAATCAGTCAGCGGCCAAGACGTTTACGATCACATTGCAGCAAAAGAATGATGCTCCGGTAGCTGTGAATGATCGCTATTCGACCGGTGAGGATACGGTTTTGATCGTCAACGCTCCTGGAGTTATCTCAAACGATCGGGACGTCGATTTACCAAACGACACCATCACCGTAAACTCGTCGCAGACGACCAGCACTCTTGGTGCAATCGTCAGCGTGTTGCCGAACGGTAAGTTTACCTACGACTCTCGTAACGCGGCGCAATTGCAGCGGCTTGTTGACGGCGAAACAGCATCCGACACTTTCACCTACACGCTTCGCGATGCCGTTGGCCTTACCAGCAATTTGGCGACAGTGACTATCACAGTTTCAGGCTCTAACGACACTCCGGTCGCGGTCAACGATAATTTGAGTGTACCGTTCGGCATCACCGAACTGCTCAATGTTTTGGCCAACGATCGCGACGTGGATACTTCCATTGATCCGCGGACCGTCGAAATCGGCCAGTTGGCTTCGCATGGCACTGCTATTGCTCAACCAACGGGACGCATTGAGTATCGACCGGCCGCTGGCTTTAGGGGAATCGACACATTTACCTATCGTGTTCGAGATGCTCTTGGTGCTCTGTCGAACGAAGCATTGGTGACAGTCACTATCAATACTTCGCCGCTGGCGGTGGCCGATTTTGCTAGAACAAATGTCAATACACCTGTCGTAATCGACGTCCTTCGAAACGACAGCGATCCGGATGGAACACTCAATCGAGGCTCGGTCACCATTGCAAGCGGTCCAGATGTTGGATCGGCAGCTGTTCAAGCGGACGGATCGATTCGATATTCTCCGTCAGCTGGATTTGGCGGGACAGCTACTTTGCAGTATTCGGTACTCGACAACGATGGCCTCGCAAGCAATCTTGCTACGGTCACGATTATCGTAGGCGGATCGATTCATCAGAATCCAGCAAACAATTTGGACGTAAATGCAGACGGAAGCATTTCGCCAATCGACGTCTTGATTTTGGTCAACGATATCAATTTCAACGGTGTACGAACACTTCCGTCTACGCTTCCGACACCACCTTATTTGGATCCGAATGGCGACGGTCAAATCGGTCCGTTAGACGTGCTGTTGGTTATCGATTTCATCAACGCTCGAGGAAATGCTGGGGCGGGTGAGGGTGAAGCATCGATGGCTGATCTTGGCTATAGCCAAGCGATCGTGCGGACTCCGACCAAGGAAGAGATTGTAGTCGGGATTCAACAGTCGGAGTACAAGTCCAGCAACGAAGGGCAAATTGACCTGGCTGTTACTGCGGTGGCAGGAGAGTCGCTTCGATACGGTCCAGCATTACCAACTGCAAGTGGAAACGATGAATCAGATGATTCACTTGAAAGCTACTTGGCCAGTTGGGTAGCCAAACCGAAACGATCGGAAAGTTCGCTTGATTCAATCTTCGCTGACGAAGGGTGGATGTAATCGGCTGATTTTGTACTCGCAGTGTAGAATTCAGTGGCCTTTTGCTCCGCAAAAGTGCCTCAGCGAGGCGCACTTTCGCGGAGCGAAAGGCGACAATCAATTGCTAAAATGTTTCGCTCTCGAGAGCTTGAATCGTTGGGTCTAGCTTGCTTGCGTTTGGGATAACCTGAGTGACACTAACTTTGTTGCGTTTCAACTCCTCGATTTGGGCGGCCATTCGCTGCAAGAGCGATGCAATTTCATTGCCGGCACTTTCGCCCAAGTGAACGGTCAGCGCTTTGCGTGCGCTGTAGGATAAACTCAAATCGTCTTTTTTCATATTGATTGATTATTGTGAAGTTTGCGTTTCTATTCAACCGTAACGCTTTTCGCCAAGTTTCTTGGCTTATCGACATCGCACCCGCGAAGGACTGCAATGTGATAGGCGAGGAGTTGTAGGGGAATGGTTGCAACAATAGGTTGCAAGAAATCCTCTACGTAAGGAATCTCGATAATGTCGTCCACCAATCCTTCCAGTTTGCTGTCCACTTGATCGACGACTGCAATCACTGGCCCGCGTCGAGCTTTGACCTCTTGCAAATTGCTCATGGTCTTGTCGTACACATTCGATCGCGAAAGCAAGAAGACGGATGGAGTTTGTTCGTCTACCAATGCGATTGGTCCATGCTTCATTTCAGCCGATGGATAGCCCTCAGCATGAATGTAACTGATTTCTTTTAGCTTGAGCGCACCTTCGAGGGCGGTTGGGAAATTGTAATTGCGACCCAAGTACAAGAAATTCGTCGAGTCCTTGTATTTCTCAGCAATCCGTTTGACTTGAGCGTCACAGCCCAACGCATGCTCAACGGCGGTGGGGAGATTCTCCAGTTGATCGATAATGCGCAGTCCAGCCTCAAAACTCAGATGCCGTAGTCGACCAAAGTATAGCGCCAACATGGTTAGGACACATAATTGTGACGTAAACGCTTTGGTAGATGCAACACCTACTTCCGGACCAGCATGGAGGTAAATCCCCCCGTCAGCCTCTTGCGCAATGCTGCTTCCGATAACGTTACAAATAGCAAGCGTATGATGGCCTTTTCGCTTCATTTCGCGGAGGGCAGCCAACGTGTCCGCGGTCTCGCCGCTTTGCGTAATGCCGAATATCAACGTATCGTGGTCTACAGGCGGATTGCGATATCGAAGTTCACTCGCGTACTCGACTTCGACAGGCATTCGAGCAAATTCCTCGATGAGGTATTCTCCAACCAACGAAGAATGCCATGACGTCCCGCAAGCGGTCAGGATCAGCCGATTGACTTTGCGCAACTGTGCAGGCGTTAGGTTCAGTCCACCAAACTTTGCAGTGGCGCTTTCCCGATCCAGCCTTCCCCGCATCGCATTTCGAAGCGAGGTAGGTTGTTCATATATTTCCTTGAGCATGTAGTGTGGAAAACCTTCGCTCGAAACCTCTTGGTTCCGATTCTCAAGTACTCTCACCTCCGGTCTAATTCGGCCTTGATCCCGATGGACAACTTGAATGGAGTCGCGAGTAACCACGGCAATTTGGTGGTCAGCTAAGTAGATGATTCGCTCGGTATGGCCGATCAAAGCGGAGCTATCGCTCGCGATAAACTGCTCACCTCGGCCAACACCTAGAACCAAAGGACTGCCACATCGAGCGGCCACCAACAAGTCGGGCCGGTCTCGAAACATGACGACTAAACCATAGGTCCCACGCAGCAAGGGTAACGCCGCCCGAACCGCTTCAACAAACACAGCATTCGGTCCTTCGTTGGCGTGTGTGGACGCGGAATCGCTATTTGCGGGCGAATCGAGAAGGATTTTGAGATTGTCGGCTATTAGATGGGAAATGACTTCCGTGTCGGTCGCCGATTGGAACATATAGCCCTTTTCAATGAGAGCTTCCTTGAGCACCTGATAGTTCTCAATCACGCCATTGTGTACCACAGCGACCAAACCGCGTCCACCCAGATGTGGGTGAGCGTTTTCCGTTGTAGCGGGCCCGTGAGTCGCCCAGCGTGTGTGGCCTATCCCCGTGAATCCGGTCATCGGCGAGAGAGTTAGCAATTCCGCTAACCTGTCGATCTTTCCAACAGACCGGTTGAGCTGAAACGACCCACCAGCGCTCGGCAACGTTGCGATGCCAGCGCTGTCGTATCCGCGATACTCAAGTTGGCGAAGACCACCAACCAGGAAAGGTGTCGCTTCTTTCTTGCCTACGTAGCCTACAATCCCACACATGCCGTTACCCTATTGGGAATGAAAATCAATTTGACCGTCAAACTTTACACCACTCGTTCTGTTTCTGAGTAGAGGAGATTTATCGAACTCCATTTTTCAGTAATTGAATCCGCCTGAATATCCTGATTCTTGGGAAAAACCCCAACATTCCCCGCCTTAACAACGACTTGGCCCACCAGCTGCTCGCCATTTGCCCAGTGCCCAAAGTCAGAATGCTGCTACTGTTTTCACCGTTTTTGGCTTATAGTGCATTTCACAGACAAGTTTTAAGGCAAGCATTTTATGGAAGTTTTTGATGACGCGTTGGACGGAACAAGGGGAAAAATTGGTGAACGACTTGGCCAACCGATACGGTGCCAGTTATGAAGCCGTGTCGCTGATGCTTGAGTCGATTCTGCGAGGGAATGGCACGATGGCCCAGTTCAATATCTTTGAACTAGGTGGATGCGGACAATGGATGCGTGGAGGCATGACCATGGTTGGCGACATGTTCAATTACCAACTCAAGTCCAAAGTCGACGGGATCTGTGGCGACTTATCTAGCGCTATAGTCGACCAAAACCTACAAGTTGTTCCGCCGCCACCAGCTCAAAAACCAGGAAGTGGCATGGGTGGTCAGCTGGCAGGGAGTTGGGGCCAATGGTGGCCATCCGAATTGGGCGCTCCCAATACGAGCGGCAGCCAAAACCAGTATCGGTATGCTTATTTCGCTGGCTTGCGGCGACTTGCCGTATCTGATGGTCAAAGCGTAACCATCTACGACACACTTGACCATAACATTGGCGGCGTGTCGCAACAACAGGGTGGCGTGGCTGGTGTCGGTTTTACAAGCCAATACGGCAACGTAGATTTGCGAACACTACCGTTAGTAACCGGCAACTACATTGGCGACCCCATTCCAACTTCAATACCGGTCCAAGCACCCATTCATGTATCCTTACCAGTTCCTCAGAATATGCCAACTTCTGGCCACCAGGAATCATCGGTGTCACTTGCTGGTGTTGCCAGTGTTGTCTCACCCAGCGGACAAACTACGTTTTCCAACGACGATGTGTTTTCCATGATCGAACGATTAGCAAAACTAAGAGACGCTGGCGCGCTGACGGAAGACGAATTCGCGGCTAAAAAGACCGAACTGCTCGCTCGTCTCTAGCGTCGAACAAAGTCATGGGAAACTCCTCGAGAAACCATCGAGGCATTCTGGATTGTTCCAGACATTGATTCCAACAGATGTTTTTGATCCAAATAATTCATGATCGCGACTCGCACGTCGACTGGCAGGTGTGAGAGCTTGGCAAGGTTATAAGAGACACCTTGCTGGTAAATCAACGATTCCATCCATTGCTGCGGAATCGATGGTTCATAGATATCAAGTTTTGCACCCAGCCGATGGATTGGGGTTGGATAACTTCGTTGTTCAATCGTCCTTGCGTAGGTCTTCGCAAACTGTTTTAAATTCTCCTGTTGGCGTACATACCTCGTGGCGGCGTACGCTGCGTTCTCGTCGTACTCTTGATAAAGAGCGACCACAAACTGCTGCGTGGAAAGAACTCGAGTCCGCTTGGAATGCGAGTTTTCCAATCCGGCGGCCTCGATGGTAACGTCCAGCAAGTCCGCTCGCCAAGAATTGGGCACTTCAAAAACGATTCGAAATGGGCGGGCACCCTCAAGTGTCGATTGAGATGACTGACGAACTTTGAAATAGACTCCACGACGGCGTTCCAACGTACCCGCGGCATTTACCAATTCCATGGACGGCTTCTTGGCGTAGTGCACTGTTTCATGCGCGTTGTCATGATAGTATGCATAGCCTTGTGCCGAGCCCACTCCCGGGTATCCACCCGCGCCACGGATGGCTGCTTCTCGAATGCGATCACCCTCTTGGCTTATTTGCAACGCACCGAAAACATCGCTTTGCATTTCCGTTCGAGGCGAATAGTCTGCGACTTGAACATCTTCGTGTCGGCTCACGATGCGGACGGTGTATTCGGTGACAACGGCTGCGTCGCCAGGCGTAAACAAAGCCGACACGTCCAGTTGAACGTCCACCATTCGGGAATTTGGTAGCTGGTTCATCACACCAATCGAACTCGACTCCCTAGCAGGCGCCATGGGATTAACGTCGAATGCAACTTGCCCAAAGCCGATTGAGAAAATCGAAGAAGAAGCCGCAAACGAAAAGATACAAAATCGAACGAAAGAAATTAAAGTCTTCATGTTAAAACCCCCTCCATGGCACTCGACCGAAAGCTGGCAATAACACCCGCTTGCGAGGATAGCCCATTGTTTATTGGATCATCGTTTCCATCACGATCCTTGCACCTTTGGTTGGCTATCTAGAAACCTCTTTAGAGCAACCGCCGTTCCGTCATGGAAAAAAGCATCCGAAAAAGCGAAAATCGTTGAAAGCAGGTTTTCTATTCTTCCTAACCCACAACGTCCGCCTCTGAGTTACCCCAGTGCGTTGTAATACTAACAATGCCTAAGTGTCAGACAAGCGAATCGGAGTTGAGAAATCGAGTTGCGAGAAGCTTGTAATGGTAAGCCCGGTAAAATCCGCAGGCAGGGGACCATTATTAGGTCGGACGCTTACGACAACCTGCATGCCAGCTTGGCTGGCGGCAAGCCATTCCGAGTAAACATCTGTCACAAAAACGATCTCAGTGGGATCAAATTGGGATTCAGCCGCAATCCTCGTGTAACTCGCAGCGTCCTTCTTGGTTCCGATCGTGGTGTCGTAGTGAGCGCTGAACAAATCGGAAATGTCCCCTAGAACCGTGAACTTAAAAAACATCTTTTGTGCTAGCACACTCCCCGAAGAGTAAATCCTCAAATTCATGCCACTCGCTTTCCATTCCTCAAGAGCTGGAAGAACATCTGGAAACAACTCGGCTCGGAGTGCTCCGCTTTCAAAACCAAACTTCCATACCATTCCTTGCAGTGTCTTAAGCCCCGTGGCTTTGCTATCAGTAGCCATCAGTTGTTGGCAATGCTCCAACAATTTGGTGACAGCATTGGTCTTGTTTTTTTGCCATGGCGAGCCCAGCCAATCATCGATCGACGCAATCCTTGCATCGTGAGCCACCGTCCGTATTGCATCCTGTACAGGAAGCGATTCCCAATTCTCAATTAGGAACTGTTCCATGTTCTTTTTAGCGTAGGGAAACATAACATCGTAAACGAAACGAATATCAGACATCGTTCCTTCGATATCCAACAGGACACATTTAGCTTGAAGTTTTGCGATTGTCATGGAGTTACGGTTGAATCATCGGTTCGATGCGTTTGGCTGTGGGCAGAAAGCTGCCGCCAAAACACATCGGGCTGAATTCACCGTGCACCCCCTGCTCAACATAGTGAGGGGTCCAGCCTGCGGTATCCTCAAAGAATCGAATGCATCGTATGTGCCGGTCATCGCAAAGATTGAACCAATGCTTCATGCCGCACGGAACGTTGATCATATCTCCACTTTCGACGGTTACGCCAAAGACTGGCCCCCCTTCTGGATCCAGGTGAAATATCCCTTTTCCAGAAACGGTGAAACGGACCTCGTCCTCGCTATGAGTATGCTCCTTGTTGAACTTTTGGAGCATCGCGTCCAAGTTGGGAGTGTCGGAATGGACGTTGATCACGTCGGCGGTGACGAAGCCACCTTTTTGCTTGATTTGTTCGATCTCAGAAGCGTACTCTGTCAAGATGTCCTGGTCAGTCGCAGTCGGATTGAGGCGTCCGGAAACTTGCCACTGTTCGAACCAGATTCCAAAAGGCCTCAAAAACTCGGAGATTTCGGTGGGGTCGTCAATCGTTCGCTGTTGCGATGGAATAAATACGCTAGCCATGGTTTTAGGGTGATCGACTCAGGTGAGGAAATGCGAGATTTGAAACGAATTAGAACAAAACTTTAGCGTTTTTTTGAATGACTTGCAACAACTTGGCCGGGACAACCAGAAAGAACCAGTTCCTCCGGATCTGGCCGCCTCTGGCGAAAGGGCCAAGGTTGCGTACACTATTGAGTCGCAGCGAATGGTTAGAAACTGCGAATCCCTTTGCGTTTTCGATTTGTTTCCAACGCAAAGCCACCATTTTCACTCTGGAGAAGCTTTCATGGTTCATACATTGCCCCCATTACCTTACGCGTCCAACGCCATGGAACCGCACATCGATACACAAACCATGGAGATTCACCACACAAAGCACCATCAGGCCTACATCAACAATCTTAACAAGGCAGTCGAGGGTACGCCGCTTGATTCCAAAACGGCTGAAGAGCTAATCAAGGACTTGAGTATCGTTCCTGAAGACAAGCGGACAACGGTTCGAAACAACGCTGGCGGTCACGTCAACCACTCTTTTTTCTGGCAAGTGATCGGCTGGAACGCAGGGGGCAAACCAAGCGGTGCTTTGCTAGCGGACATCGATGCAACCTTTGGTAGCTTCGATGCATTCAAGGAGAAATTTTCAGCCGCGGGCACAACTCGCTTTGGAAGCGGCTGGGCTTGGCTCGTGGTGAACAAAGGCAAGCTGGAAATTGGCTCAACCGCCAATCAGGATAGTCCCTTGATGGGAAAAACAGTCGCAGGCTTGGAAGGGACACCCGTTCTCGGCATGGACGTATGGGAACATGCCTACTATCTCAAGTATCAGAACCGACGTCCGGATTACATCGCTGCTTTTTGGAACGTTGTGAATTGGAACGAAGTAACCAAACGTTACGACGCCGCCAAAAAGGCCTAGTTCTGTAAGTTCACTGAAAACAAGCGTGGCACGGCGGTCCCCGCCGTGATTTCTGGTCCGTCGCTCGCCTAAACAACCTTCGCTTTGCAATGGCCGTTACACGCAATTTCCCCTTCTATTTGAACGGTGACAAGTCAGATCTTTACAGCTGTCCGGAACCTGACATCGCGTAGGACATGACAGTTAAACACCGACAAAGCAGCCAGCGGCGGCGTTTTGGCCTCTTAGGAATTTGCGTTGGCGACTGGCTGCGGTTTCCCTGAGGCTTTTGGGGGAGCCTGCCGCTCCACTTCGACCGAAGTACTTTTTGAAATTCCAGACCAAGTCGGCCCACATACGACCGTCGATCCCGATGCGTTTTAAAATGGGATCTAGATCCATTGGGATATCGGCTTTTTGCGCCCGACCTTTTTGGCGTCCAGTCCAGTCGAGCAGTTTCAAATAGTCTTTTAGGTTTAAGGACAGAAAGCCTTTGTCGCTCGCGCGTACGCCGGACTTACTGGATTGCGGTCCGACGTTGCTTCGTTCGTTGATTGTTAGAG
>JANMHA010000062.1:0-9207 GCA_031374925.1 Pirellula sp.
AACTCAGTCGATCTAGGCAATGCAGATCAGTACGGATTATCCGCAGCTGAAATCGATCGGCTGCGATTAACCCCTGAACGAATCCTTCAAATTGCCAGTGGACTTCGCGAAATCGCGGCATTGCCCGACCCGGTCGGTGAAGTGATCGAGGGGAGCACACGCCCAAATGGCCTTCAAATTTCGAAAGTTCGAGTCCCCCTGGGTGTTATTTTCTTTATTTACGAATCTCGACCCAATGTAACTGCGGATGCGGCGGGAATTGCTGTCAAGAGCGGCAATGCGATCATCCTGCGGGGTGGCAAAGAAGCCATGCACAGTTCTCAAGCGATCGTTGAGGTCATGCAAAAAGCCGCGGCTGATTTTGGCGTTCCTACCGACGCGGTTCAATTGGTAAACACCACCGATCGCGAAGCGGTTGGTCATTTCCTCAAACTTTCGCAGTGGATCGATCTCGTGATTCCCAGAGGAGGCGAGAGCCTCATTCGGCGAGTGGTTGCTGACGCGACGATGCCGGTGCTCAAGCATTACGACGGCAATTGCCACATCTACATCGATAAACAAGCCGATCTGACGACGTCGCTTCGCGTTGTCGAAAATGCCAAATGCCAGCGGATGGGAGTGTGCAACGCCCTCGAGTCCTTGGTGGTGCATCGCGATGTAGCACAGGCATTCTTGCCCGCCCTCGCAAAGCAACTGGTGGCATACAAAATCGAAATACGGGGTGATGCCGAAACCCGACGATGGCTTCCGAGCGCGGTCACTGCTACTCAGAACGATTGGTCACGGGAATACCTGGGTCCCATCTTGAGTGTTTGCGTTGTAGACTCATTGGATGACGCAATTCAACATATCAATCGGTATAGCTCTCACCACACGGATGCTATCATGACTTCCGACTTAGCCGCAGCTCGTCGTTTTGTGACTTTGGTTGATTCCTCAGCGGTTATCGTCAACGCTTCGACCCGTTTCAACGATGGTAGTCAATTGGGTTTGGGTGCCGAGATTGGAATTAGCACGGACAAGTTTCATGCCCGAGGCCCTTGTGGCCTGCGTGAATTGACGACCTACAAATACGTGGTCTACGGAGATGGACATGTTCGCAACTAGAAAGGGAATTTCGAATGGCAGACGATGTACTTAGTAGAAATGACGTAGAAAGTTTGCTTCGTTCGCTGGATGGTGGGGCTTCACCGACTGCCCCTGACTCTTCCATCGCGGCCAAGGCAGACTCCAAAAAGCCTGCTAGCAAAGTGCGTGTCTTGGCTTATGATTTCAAGCGACCGGAGCGCGTTGGAAAGGAGCAAATGCGAGCTTTGCAGTCGCTGCACGACGGTTTCTCTCGCAACATCGGTGCATCGTTATCCGCCGTGCTTCGCAGCATTGTCGAAGTGCGATTGATCAGTGTCGATCAATTGACGTATAGCGAGTTTGTTCACAGCTTAGAGATCCCAACTTGTTTTAACTTGCTCAAACCGATGCCGCTTGATGGCAATTGGGTTTTGGACATCAGCCCCTCGCTCCTATATCCAATCATCGATCGAATGCTTGGCGGCAATATTGGCGCCGACTCCTCGTTGAAGCGTCCTTTGTCCGAAATCGAATTGCGATTAGCCGCCAGAATAAGCAATGTCTTCTTACGAGAATTGGAAGTCGCTTGGTCCAATGTTGTTGAGCTCAAAATCGAAGTGGAACGAGTCGAAAGCAATCCACAGTTGGTACAAATAGTGCCGCCCAACGAAGTGGTTATCATGGTGAGTTTCGAACTTGCGCTTGGGGCGATCCGTGGAATGGCGAATCTGTGTATTCCATTCAATACGATCGAACGTGTAGGGAGCAAGTTGACTAGCAATAGCTGGGTTGGTTATGGGTCGATAAAGGCAAACTCGGAGACGACCGGCAGACTAATGTCGCGGTTGGATGGTTCGATGGCTGATGTCATAGTTACCCTTGCAAGATCGACTATCAAATCCGCTGACCTATTTGATTTAGAGGTTGGCGACATAATTTCAACGGAAAAGGATGTGAGCCATCCACTCGAAGTGGAGATCGCGAACCGCACCAAGTTTCATGCCTCGCCCGGTTCGTTCAAAGGGCGAAAAGCCATTCAAATCGAACAAATAGTGAACACAACAAAAGAATGATCGGCGAAATTGTGATCCCCGCCCGACTCGCCTCGACTCGGTTGCCGGAAAAACTGCTGTTGAGCGAAACGGGCAAGACAGTGCTTGAACATACGTATCTCGCTTGCCAATCGGCCAGTCTGTCAAGAGGCATAACCGTCGCGGTAGATCACAAGCGGCTTTTTGACGCCGTAAGACAGTTTGGTGGCCGTGCGCAATTGACCAATGTGAATGCTCAAAGCGGAACAGATCGTGTTGCCGAAGTGGCTCGCAATCGACCAGATGTCGATGTGTTCATTAACGTTCAAGGGGACGAGCCTGAGATTGCCGGATCCTCAATAGACGCCGTCATGGCATTGCTGGAATCCGACGTAAGCGCTCAAGTTGCGACGTTGGCTACTCCAATTCGCAATCGAATGGACCTGGAAGATCCAGCTTGCGTCAAAGTGGTTTGTGCTGCGGATGGCACCGCGCTCTATTTTAGCCGGTCCGTGATTCCGCATCCTCGCACTTGGGATGACAATCTGTTCAATTTGGAGCCTGCGATATTCTTGCAGCACCTGGGTGTCTACGCTTATCGCCGCGAATTTTTGCTTGGACTGCATGAGTTGCGGCACAGCGATTTGGAGCAAATGGAAAGGCTGGAGCAGCTTCGTTTTTTGCAAGCTGGTTGTCGGATAGTCGTTGGCGTCATTCCGAATTCGCCCAGAGGGATCGACACTCGCGAGGACTACAATCGTTTCAAGCTTCGGTGTCAAATGAAAGTTCATTGATCGCATGTCCCAATCGCCATTTGATACGTACGCAGGCAACTACGAAACCGCCCTTCAACAGGGGTTGAGTGTGTCCGGTGAATCATCGGACTACTTCGCGATGGGAAGAGTCAAGTGGTTGCGGAAACGTTTGGAAAGGCTCAGCGGTCGCTCGCTCGATATCGAATGCGCCATGGACTTTGGATGCGGGATAGGAAACAGCGTATCGTTCCTCTTGAGCGAATTGCATGTGGAACGCGTGGTGGGAGTCGACACTTCGGAGCAGTCCCTAGTTCAAGCGAGGGAACGCTACTCTCCGGTCCAAACCGAATTCGTCAACTCAGAGAATTACATACCCTCGGGCGGATTCGATCTGGTTTATTGCAATGGAGTTTTTCATCACATCCCTGTTGAGGCACGAGCGGGCGCAGCAAGTTATGTCTATCGATGTCTCAAGCCCGGGGGGTGGTTTGCTTTATGGGAAAACAACCCGTGGAATCCCGGCACGCGGGTCGTAATGAGACGAATCCCTTTCGATCGAGACGCGATTACGCTTCCTATCTTCGATTCCAAGCACTTACTTAAGCAGGCTGGTTTTCAAGTGTTGCGTGTCGACACTTGTTTCTATTTCCCCAAAATACTTCGATGGCTAAGGCCGTTGGAGCCTTGGCTCGCGTGGATACCGCTGGGCGCGCAGTATCTGGTTCTGGCGAAAAAGCCCATGTAGAACCGCATCTCCGAGGCGGATGCCTACGTCTCGGAGAGACGTAGCTACGAGGCATATTACAACGTCTCGGAGAGACGTTGCTACGAACCGGACTTGCCAGCGATTCCGAGGTCGGCGCTGGATGCCGATTTCGTGGCTGCCGGTACTGAGCCCGTGGTGCTCGTTCCGGGGACCACTCTTGGTCCGCCGATGTTCGCATCCATGATGCGTTTCAAATCGTCAGAATCGACTACTTCCACTTCGATCAAGCGCTGTGCAATGGCTTCCAACGCACCGCGTCGTTCGCCTAAAATCATTCTGGTTTTCTGTATCGCCTCGTCGATAAGCCGTTTTACCTCTTGATCAATTTCGCGAGCGGTTTGCTCGGAGTGTTCGCGACCAAAAGACTCGCCTGCCGCGCCAGCCAAAAAGGGTGAGCGATTGCTTTCCCGATAATTGACGCGTCCCATGCGGCTCATGCCGTACTCCATAACCATGCCTCGGGCGATGTTGGTGGCCCGCTCCAAATCGTTTTGAGCTCCAGTGCTTATATCGCGGAAAATGATTTCTTCGGTCAATGTTCCAGCAACCAGCACTTGCATTTGCGCTTCGAGTTCCGGTTGAGTCATCAAGTAGCGGTCCCCTTCAGGCCGTTGCATTGTGTAACCCAGAGCAGCAATACCGCGTGGAATGATGGACACTTTGTGAACGGGATCCGTATTGGGCAATGAATAAGCGACCAGCGCATGGCCAGCCTCGTGGTAGGCAACGCGGCGTTTTTCGTCTTCGCTCATGATGCGTTTTTTCTTTTCTAAGCCTGCCGTGACTCGCTCAACACCGTCGTTAAACTCCTCTTTACCGACATTCGTTTTGCCTTTTCTAGCAGCCAACAACGCAGCTTCGTTGACCAGGTTGGCTAGGTCCGCACCGACGAAGCCTGGGGTAATTGCGGCAACTTGTTTTAGTTCGACGTTGGAGCCCAGCTTCACACCTTTGACGTGCACTTTTAGAATTTCTTCGCGGCCTTGTTTGTCGGGGCGATCGACCAGTACATTTCGGTCAAAGCGACCAGCTCGCAACAATGCTGGGTCAAGGGTTTCGGGGCGGTTGGTAGCAGCGATGACGATTACCCCAACATTGGCTGCAAAGCCGTCCATCTCTACGAGAAGTGCGTTGAGGGTTTGTTCGCGTTCGTCATGCGAGCCGGGAACATTGCCTGCCCGGCTCTTGCCAAGCGCGTCGAGTTCATCAATGAAGATAATCGAGGGGGCTTTGGCGGTCGCTTGCTGAAACATGTCACGAACACGGGCAGCACCAACTCCGACAAACATTTCCACAAAGTCCGATCCAGAAAGCGAATAGAAAGGCACGCCCGCTTCGCCAGCAATGGCCTTGGCCAAAAGTGTCTTGCCTGTTCCTGGAGGGCCAACCAGAAGCACACCGTGCGGAATACGACCACCAAGTTTTTGATACTTTTCAGGATGCTTTAGGAAATCGACAACCTCCCGTACCTCTTCAACCGCTTCATCGATTCCAGCTACATCGTCAAAGGTGACGCCGACAGCTTCGTTGGCGTACAACTTGCCTCTCGATCGACCGAATTGCATGGGAGAGCCAATGCCACCCATGCGCCGCATGGCAAACATCAACACGCCAGTGACTAAAAGCAGTGGCAAAATGAAGAACCAAAATGACTGAGTCAATAGGCTGGGGCCAGGCTTGTAGGTCCAAGAAATGTTGGCTCGATCCAATTTCTCGCGCACTTGACGCGTTGTGTCGTTCGAGTTGTCTTTGGTCGTCTCAAACTTCACTTTCGTTCTCAGGGCACTTGGTTTTCCATCAACTGTGGACCTCACGTCGACCAGTCCGTTGATGGTGGTGTCGTCCACGCGAACCTCTCGAAGATTGCTAAACTCAATCGAGGTAGTGCCTGAAAGAATGTTGATTTTGCCTGAAAAATCAGCGTCAAGTTCGCCGGATCCACCCTTTTTGTATTTTGTGTTCTCAATGAGCTGGATCAAATCAGGATACCGAATCGTTTGAATCATGGAACTGGTTACGATACTGACAGCTCCCACAATGAATAGCGAGGCAAGAACCACGTACATCAGCCAAGAGTTATTTGGGTTCGCATTGACCGAAGGAGCTGGTTTTTTTTCCGGTTTGGATGGTTCAGGCATACTACTGGCGCCACTGAAGGCATTTGGGAATGGAGTTAGTGACATCATTTCTCAGACGCAACATACGCAATTATGCACTGACTGAGAGGGTTGGGCAGGGTTTGAGGTTGAGGTTTTCTTGGGTTGGTTCTAAAATCCAGCAGATAAGTGCAGAGGCCGGAACGTTTTGCGACGGATGCAACGACTCTGCAGGATTTAAGTCCCAGGGATGGACTCCCATCGGAGACATATTCGTTGAGCCAAATTCGCAATGTTGCCATTCTAGGCTCGACAGGTAGCATTGGACGAGCGGCCCTGGACGTACTTTCCAAGGGAGATCCCCGTTTTCGCTTAACTGCAATCTCCTGCCACACGCAACTTGGTCTATTTGAAGAGCAAATACAAGCGTATTCGCCAAGATTTGCGTTCGCCACTGGACAATTCAACGAACAGGTGAAACGCTGGCAATCCAGCCAAGCTAGTTCGACACTAGCATGTACTGTTCGCGAATCCGGTACGGAACGGCTGGTTTCGCTAATTCAAAGCTCTGAAATCGACATAGTCGTAGCGGCCATTGTTGGAATCGCCGGACTTGAAACCGCGCTGGCGGCAGCCCAGGCAGGCAAACGGCTTGCGTTGGCCAACAAGGAAGCGTTGGTTGTGTCTGGTTCGTTGATGATGGAAGCGGCCAAGGCGAGCGGTGCTGAGATTCTACCGGTTGATAGTGAACACAGTGCGGTTTTCCAGTGTTTGCAAGCTGGGAACGAGAAATCGAACGTCAAGAGAATAATCCTAACAGCTAGCGGTGGGCCATTGAGGGATTGGCCAATCGACAAATTGTCCACAGCTACGATCGCCGACGCTTTGGCTCATCCGACATGGCAAATGGGTCGCAAGATTACGGTTGACTCGGCCACAATGATGAACAAAGCCCTCGAAGTTATTGAGGCCAAGTGGCTATTCGACCTAGATCCGGATCAAATTTCAGTCGTGGTACACCCGCAATCGATTATCCACTCTATGGTAGAATTCAACGATGGTTCGGTGATCGGTCAAATGAGTCCACCCGACATGCGGTTGCCGATCCAATACGCTCTCACTTACCCAAACCGGGTTCCATCTCCCAGTCCTTCCATAGACTGGAATCAGCCTATGCGATTGGATTGGAAACCTGCGGATTTGGAGCGTTATCCAGCTTTGGAACTGGGATTCGAAGTTGCGAAAAAAGGTGGAACCTGCGGCGCTGTGCTGAACGCTGCCAATGAAGCTTCCGTAGAGCTGTTCCTCGACAATAGAATAAAACTGACCGAGATTGCGACCATTTGTCGTCAAGTACTTGATCATCATCATTTTTCTCCATCCCCGACACTTTCCGAGCTCTTGGAGCTGGATCGATGGGGACGCCAAGAAGTTCAAAGATGGATTACCTCAAAATGTTAGATAGCCTCTCCCAACACGATTTGTCTTTTCCAATTTCGATGATCGCCGAAGTTTCGAATTCGGCCATGTCGAGCTTCGAGTGGATGACGCCGGTGTTTGCTTCGGAACCCAGTCAAATCATTCAGTGGGCGACCTATTTCTACAACATCCTGCTTGTCGCGTTAGGGCTTGGTTTCGTTATTTTTGTGCATGAGCTCGGGCACTTCCTGGCTGCCAAGGCTTTTGGGGTAAAGTGCGAGAAGTTCTACATCGGCTTCGACGTTCCAATCAAAATCGGGCCGATTCGCTTGCCATCGAAACTGGTCCATTTCAAATGGGGCGAGACCGAGTATGGAATCGGGGCTATTCCTCTTGGCGGCTACGTAAAAATGCTCGGCCAAGACGACGACCCAAGACGAGCAGAAGAAGAGTTGGCTCGCATTCGGCAAGAAAACCCGAATGCATCGGCCGACGATCCAGATAGGGTTCAGTTGGACCCTAGGTCCTTCCCCGCCAAAAGCGTCGGCGCTCGCATGGTCATCATCAGTGCCGGGGTCGTAATGAATTTGATCTTCGGCGTGTTGATGGCAGCCTGGGCGTTCCACTCGGGTTTAAGGTACGATCCGGCCATTATCGGCGAAGTCATCCCGGGCGATCCTGCTTGGAGGAACGGATTTGCGGCCGGGGATAAAGTCGTTCAGGTCGATTCACTAAAGGAGCAGGAGCTATCGTTTCAAGATATGGCAATGTCGGTAATCTTTCACGGATTGAGAGATCCAAAAAAGGAGGTCGAACTGAGTGTCGACCGACAAGGAACAACGATTACCAAAAAAATGGTTGGTACCACAACGCATTCCGACCCAAAGGTCATTCAGCGATTGACACTTGGGCTTGCCAATGCCGCCATAACTCTCGTCAGCAAGGACCCACCCGTCGGCAAGTACATCCAATTGGGGTTCGCGGATTCAGACAAAATCATTCCGAAGCTGGAGAAAGCCGATATTATTGTCGGGGTCAATGGCGAGATGCTGCCAATCTCCAAACACAGCGACGTTCCCATGGAGTATTCTCTGAACGAAAAGATGCACCCGAGACTTAGTGAAACCTTGAATTTGCAGGTAAAACGCCAAGGGGAAGTGGTCGACGTGGAATGGCCACCCGTCCCCATGAAGAGTTTTGGGTTGCGATTTAAGCCGGGGCCTATCGTGGCTGTACGAGCTGATTCGGTTGCTGCCGCCGCCGGCATCCTCGAAGGGGACGAACTGGTGGAGTTCAACGGCAAGCCGATTGCGGACGCTCTGACTCTACCATTGATCGTTTCCGCATTGCACGGCAATTCGGCTTCGTTAACGCTGGAGCATAAGGACAAAACAAGGATTCACTTGGATTGGCAGGTTCCTGAAAACTTCGTTGTCAGCAGCGGTGAAGGTTCTCTTGGTCCGACTGGTTTTGAGTTACCCGGTACAGGAATCGTCTATGCACCGTCCAACGTGGTCAGCGCAGTAGAAGCAACTTCCCTAGCGTCCAAGAGCGGGATCGTCGCGGGGGACGTGATCAAGCAATTTAAATTTGATGGGAGCGGCAAAGAGGACACCGAGTACATGTCCAAAGTATTTGTCTCGGGTTACAAAGCCATCATCGAAGAGACACCGTTGGACAAGAGCCACAACATTCAGTATTTCCACAATTTGGCGCAAGCTTTCCGCTCGGGAATGCCTGTGGAAATCAGCTATGAGCGCGAGGGCAAGGTCGCAAAGGCCCAAGCGGATGTTCATGCTGAAACCGAGTGGTTCTGGCCAGAACGTGGCGTTGCCTTCACTGCTCTGCAGTTCGAGCACAAAGCTCCGACGATGGCCGCGGCGATTATGATGGGCGTTGGTGAGATTCGTCGACGGATGGGCAACGTGCTCGAATTCCTAGAACTACTGGTGAAGGGACGGATGCCTTTCAAAGTGGTGGGTGGACCGGGCATGATCGCGGTCGAAGCGACCGACGCAGCCTCAAAAGGGATTTCGCCCCTGCTGATGTTCTTGACCATGCTGAGTGCCAAT
>JANMHA010000088.1:0-5984 GCA_031374925.1 Pirellula sp.
AAAGGACGCTGGTTTGCGACGCAAGTCCGCCGTGGTCAAGTCGAACGCAGCGGCGATGATCTTCGCCCCGTGGCAGGCGTGGCCCCAGTTTCAACTACGGTCTATCGGTATCTGATCAAATTCGATGAAGTGCCGAAATAGGGCTCGATCAGCGTTTCGCGGTTCCGAAGTGCGTTGTTGGAGTCGCCGTCGGCGATCGATGGTCCCGAAACGGATGAATTTGATCGGGAACTTCGCCGAGCACTGTTTCACCTGGCGTCGGAACAGGTCCGGGGCGAAGTGCGTCCTCAGACATGGCAGGCTTTTTGGGAAGTCGCCGTCTCGGGGACTTCCGTCGCGGAGGCCGCCAGCAAACTGGGGATGACCGCCGGAGCAGTGTGTGTCGCCAAGTGTCGCATCATCGCGCGGCTCCGCGCCGTCGTCGCAGAAATAGAAAGAGAGAAGGGAACATGAACAGTCTGTGCTCTCACGAACGGTTGGAACTCCCACTAGCGGGATCGCTCAATACTGACGACGAAGCGACGCTGCATCTCCATCTGGAAGAGTGTGAGTTGTGTTTCGCAGAAATGGAGCGGCTTTCGGGTGGCGAGCAAGCCAGTCGTGAAATCGCCGCGATGCTCATTCCCGATGACTTTTACGATGCCGCGCCGCTGCGCGAGGAATGCTCGACGGTCGATTTCGTCGTCGAGCACCTGGAATCGTCCGATGACCCGGAGGTCCTGGGGCGTCTGGGTGGTTATGACGTGCTCGACATCATCGGCCGGGGCGGCATGGGCGTGGTGCTCAAGGGGTTCGACCGCGAACTCAAGCGGTTCGTGGCGATCAAGGCGTTGGCTCCGCATCTCGCGCACAGTGCGCTGGCGAGAAAGCGGTTTGCTCGTGAAGCTCAAGCGGCGGCGGCGGTGGTCAACCTGCACGTTATTGCCATTCATCAGGTGCAACCCAACGGGCAACTGCCATTCTTGGTCATGCCGCTGCTGACCGGCGAATCGCTCGCGCAGCGGCTGAAAGCGCGCGGTAACTTGGAGCTAAAAGAAATTCTCCGCATCGGGATGCAGGCGGCGGAAGGACTCGCGGCGGCTCACGGTCAAGGGCTGATCCATCGCGATGTCAAACCGGCGAATATCCTCCTTGAGAAGGGAGTGGAGCGCGCGGTGCTGACGGATTTTGGTTTGGCTCGGGCCGCCGATGATGTGTCGATGACGCGCCAGGGAATCATCGCGGGGACTCCGCAGTACATGTCGCCGGAGCAGGCTCGCGGTGAGGCGCTCGATGGCCGCTCCGATCTCTTCAGTCTGGGCTGCGTGCTGTACGAGATGGCGACCGGCGTGTCGCCGTTCGGCACCGATTCGACGATTGCCACGTTGCGGCGGATTGTCGATGAGAAGCCCGCCGCGATGGCCTCGCTCGTTCCCGAACTGCCGCCGTGGTTCAGTCACATCGTCGAGCGATTGCTGTCGAAAGACCCGGCTCAGCGCTTTGACTCCGCGAGCGAAGTCAGCCAACTGCTGGAAGAGTGCCTGTCGCATCTTCAGCAGCCCACGTCCCGAAGATCAACGAGTTCGGTTGGTCTTTGCCGGTGACTGGTTCGCGACGGTTCGAGGATCGCAGCGTGTCTCGGTTTCCCGGCTCAAGGTTGAGCAGCAACATATGCCCAAAAGACTCTCGTTTGTTGGCGTTGAAGGCAAGCCAATGCGCGGCATCTACGAGGTCAAAGAGGATGGCCTGCGATTGAGCATCGCTGTTGACACTGAAGCCCTGCCGACGAAGTTCGGCACCGAGCATCCCGAGTTCAAACGGGCAACAGGAAAACTCGCACAAGAACAATTCGACGCGTTGAAGGTGTATGCGAACAAAGACAAGATGTCCAAAGCCGAAGGCGCGGGTAGCGTCGAGGAACCCATTGGAGAACCGCCTGCTGGGCTCAGTCGTCGTCCGACCGAACCCGTTGATCCAGTGAAGGAACTGGCCTTGTTTCAGGGGACTTGGAAGTTCGGGAACGTGTTGACCCATTCGTGGCCGAAACCGATCGGCCTGAAGAATGAACAAGTGAATGAGCGGCGCTGGGTGGTGAAGGGGAATGAGGTTTCTTGGATCGGCCTCGGCGGCCAGGAAATGAAATTGGCTTTTACGATCGATCCTCAGCAAGTGCCAAAGCACATTGATTTCACATTCCTCAGTGGTCCCAGCAAGGGCGAAAAGTGTCCCGGTATCTACGAGAATTTGGGCAGATCGGAACCTTGGATCTGCCTGGCCGACCCGGGATCGAAAGCGGAACGGCCCAGGACGATATCTTATTCTTCGCCAGGTACCCACACCTGGATAACGCTCGAACCGATACCGAAGGCGGGCATCGAACCCGCTGCGGTTGCCGCCGAAAAGCCGGTCGCGAACGAGCTGGAACCGTTTCAGGGAATCTGGCCGATGAACACTTGCGATTCCGAGAATATGAAACTCTACGCCCCGCAGAAAGAGGCCACCACGTGGCGCTGGGCGGTTAAAGGGAACGAAATCGCGTGGTCCAGATCGAGTGGCGAGGTAGGGCATTTGACGTTCAAAGTCAATCCTGAGAAGTCACCGAAGGAGATTGATCTCACCTATTTCGACGGTCCATTCAAGGGCCAGACGTGTCTCGGGATGTACGAGTGGGGCGGCTTGGAAAAGAAAGCGCTGTTGATGAGCGTGCAGGATCCGGGCGCGAAGGTTCCGCGACCGGAGAGCATCTCCATGTCGGGGGGAGGGGAGACCTCGCTCATCTTTTTGGATCCGCGAAAGCCGTTTATCCCGCCAAGCTCAAAACCGGACGAGTGATATCCTGCCGCGATTCGTTGGGACGGCGAAACTAACGATTCCCGCAGTCGCTGAGCCACAGCCGGTCGAAGTCCCGCTACACGATGCTAACCAGCCGATGAGACTCCCGGGCGATGTCAAGATAGGCAACGCCCACGACTGAACCAACAGCTCGACGCGAAGGACTCATTGAGAGCAGGTCGGATAAGATCATCGATTTCACCGACGGAATCGTCATCGCAAGACATTCACTGAAAGTACGGACTCAATAAGCCAAGCACGATTGTCCGCATGCTATGATTCTGTCAAATACCGCGCCAAAAAGGAGGGAAGGGAAAATGGAAATTGCAAAGCTCGCGTCTCGAGTATCAACTTTATCACTGTTCATTGCGGCGAGTTTACTTGTCGGCTGGTTCATTCCGAGGTTTTACATCTGGACTGACTCTGATCAGAGTCGCCCTTCGCCGCTTCTGTGGCAAGTACCGCTGGGTTCAATAACTGTTTCGACGGCATTTTGCGTTGTTCTGCCATGGCTACCCATCGCGAACCAGACGTCGAACAAGACTTCGCAGCAGAGGCTGTTATTCTCCATTCGCACGCTTCTGCTGATTACGGCGATGGTTGCGGTTGCAATCGTATTGCTCGCGAAATTCCCACTCCTGGTGAGTGGGATTGTTACGGCAGGTGCTTTCATGTACCTCATCGCTTTCTGTGTCAGCAACCCGCAACATCGCCTGGCCGCATCAGCTCTTGTTGCGTCGATGAATTTGCCGTATGTCTGGATTGTCGGCCACGACGATCTTGGTCGAATTGTGCCAAATCTATTGGTGATGTTCGCGGGTTTGCCAGCTTTTCTTCCGGCTGCTTTACTGGAAAGATTGTACAACCAAAACATGCATGATGCGTTTTGGCTTGCGCTTCTGTTGACGGCACTTGAAATGGTGATTGGAATTTGGATGATTCGCCTCGGTCCGAAACGCACGATCGCCTACTTACTGCTTGTCCTTCATGTATCAGCCTTAGGGTCGCTCGGTTTCAATACGCTCGTACTAGCTTGATTGAGTCCAGGTGCGAGCGGTTGCAGACTCGGCACGACGCGGGAAGCAGTCGCCACCGGAAAGATGAAGTGGAACTTCGCCTGGGACGGAGCCCGCGGACCGATCGCTACCAAATGGGGCGTTCATAAACTCCCATCGGTCTTCTGTTTGATGCCGAAAAAAAGCTGCTCGCCAGCGATCTTCATGCAGAGGATCTAGCTGAAGGAGTGAAGGCACTTCTAAATCACGAGTCGAACTGAAGGGAACTTCTCTTGAAGTGACAGCAGGCGATCCGCCTCAGAATCTCCACCTCTTTCCACGTTAAACACGCTCGCTGCCCGCTGGTTGTCGGCAAAGGGTGCCATTTCGCAGCGGTGACACAGCGGGACTCGATGGTTGCCCTGCTCCTTTCCGCCCGGCAATTTCGCGAGATTGCAAATTCCGGTGTAAGAATTCTGGGAATCGTTGGCTCTTCATTTCGGGATCGGCAGTTGTGCACAGATGTTTCGAACCGAGAGTTCCCATCTGGGTTTGATGCTTTTTCCATGGGTAAATACGCCGCGACTTTTATCCATAAGAAAGGACTCGAGAAGCAAGAAGCAACCGCAGATCAACAACAGGAGGCCATCAAGATTGCACGAGGGTTTCAATTTGTCTTGATGCTACCAAACCATGCATCTGGCGTCGTTGTCGTCGACCGCGACTGATTTTCCCAAACCACTAGTGATTTTCGATAAACTTTCACCACGACTGTGCAATTTCCGTTTCTGGCTGAGTCTACTAAGTAGCCAAATCACTTTAGCCAGTCGGAAAACAAATGCAGTCCAGTCCACCAGAAACTCAAGCCAGCTTAATTCTGCGATTGAAAAACGCGGAAGATGTGGCGGCCTGGAATGATTTCGTCGCCATCTATGCCCCCGTCATTTTCAGAGTCGCATGCCGCCATGGGTTTCAGACTGCTGATGCCGAGAACCTGATCCAGGAGGTTCTGCTCTCCATTTCTCGCGCCCTGCCGCAATGGCTGCAGCGCGAGGATCGAGGCAGCTTCCATGCCTGGTTGCTCAAGATTGCTCGCAATGAAGCGGTCGACATGCTTACGCGGCGAGCCACGCGACCGCTTGGCAAAGATGGTCAGGACGCCGAGCGACTGCTGGCCGAAGTCCCGGACCCGCGCCGCGATCTCTCCTCCCAGTTCGACGTCGAATACGAACAAGCCGTTTTCCAATGGGCCGCTGCTCAGGTTCGCGACTTGGTGTCGGAGACAACCTGGCAATCCTTTTGGCTGACTCATGTCGAAGGTCTGTCCGTCGACACGGCCGCGAAACAATTGAACATGCGAGCCGGGACGGTCTACGTCGCTCGAGGTCGCGTGATGAACCACATTAAAGAACTCGTCAAACAGTTTGAGGACAAACGATGATTCGCAACAAATCAAGACAGCAACTCTGCGACGATGAAAAGCTCATCGCTGTCCTAAGTGATGGCGACCAAGCGGCCCTGCATCAGGAAGTGGTTGAGCACATCGAGCAATGCTCGCGATGTCAACAGCGATTTGATGAGTTGGCGGCCGGCGCACAAGATTGGACAAAAGCACGTCAGGCTCTTTTGAACGACGATCCCTGTTCCGAGAACCGGGTCGGTTCAGCCAAGTGGGACTATTCTCTGCGGAACGAAGGTCCGGTTGTCTGGACCGAGTCGATGGCTAGCCAGTTGCTTTCGCCGGCATCTCACCCCGAGTTGCTCGGTCGCATTGGCCGCTACGATGTCGAACGACTGATCGGCTCGGGTGGCATGGGAGTTGTCTTCAAAGCGCATGATTCGGAACTGAACCGTCCTGTCGCGATCAAGATCCTGGCTCCGTATCTTTCCAGCAGTGGTCCGGCTCGCAAACGCTTTGCACGCGAGGCTCGAGCTGCGGCGGCAGTCGTTCAAGAACACGTCGTGCCAATTTACAACGTCGAGACCGAACGCGAGACCCCATTTCTAGTGATGCAATACATCGCCGGCGAGTCGCTACAAGGGAGAATCGATCGCGAGGGAGCGCTGGAATTGTGTGAGATCCTCCGCATCGGAATGCAAGTGGCGTCTGGACTCTCCGCCGCGCATCAGCAAGGTCTGGTGCATCGCGACATCAAGCCATCGAACATTCTGATGGAG
>JANMHA010000111.1:0-4523 GCA_031374925.1 Pirellula sp.
TTTGTGTCAAGGGTGGTCGGGACAATTGTTGGTAAATTTTCCGTCGTACGCCGCAAGCTGCTATTCGATCTTACGAGGGTTATCCCGTAGATCAGTAAATTCGTTCGCGTGTAAAGCGGATTGAATGGGAGAATCGGAATAGTCTCCGCGACGGATTTTGCATCCAGCGAAATGGCATTCTCGATTCTCTTGGACGTTTGGACGTTGCGAAAAATTCTTCGACACGTCCTCATTTACCCTTGGCGTGTTTCGTGGTGCAGTTTCCTTTTTCGGATGTGGTTACGTATTTGTTTTTCTTGCATTTGTTCTTAACTTTGGGTACCATCGACTCGCTTCAACGGAGGATAGAGCTCTGGTGGGAACCAACTCGAGCGCCGTTGAAGTCGAGAAGCAAGCCAGGGGTTGCTAAGGTAGCCCCTGACTTCGTTTTCTAATGGTTTGCTTTTCGCGCAATGCGTTAAATCCCGGGGTTTGGGGCTGGCCCCAAGGAGCACTGGTGGACTTACTCTTCATTAAGCCGCCTTTTTGGAAGGCTTTTTTGCTATCGGACTACCGCCATGGGGGCCTCCTCGCCCAATGAGTTCGTCGGATACTCCATGTGATTGAGCGACGTGCCACATGACGATGGATAGTCGCCGCATGATGGCAACAATCGCCTTCTTGGCTTGGCCCTTTTTCTGACCTCGTATTCTTTCATAGGTCGTACGCATTGTTTCATCATGATTAACTGCGGCCCAGGCAGCTTGGCATAGCATACGGCGAAGACGTGCTGGTCCTTGGCGTGTGATGTGCCCCTTGCGATCATTGGCTTCGCCACTTTCATAGCTTGCCGGACAAATACCCAAGTACGCTGCAATTTCACGACGATTTTTGAATCGATTCAGATCGCCCATCTCCGTCAAAAAAGTCATGGCCGTCAGCAAGCCTACACCCGAGAGCTTCCGCAATTCCTCGCAGCTGACTTTGTAACGACTCGTTTTGGATAACACTTGGATAGCATTGTCGAGCGTCTTCAATTCGGTCTGGCTAGATTCATATCGAGCTAGGTAGCTCTGAAGTACAGCGGCAACTGCAGCGTCGATCTTTGCTGGTATTTCTTTGAGCCATTTCAGGGCAACCTTGGTCCAACTGGAGGTGAACCATTCTGGTTTGACTATCTGATGACGTTTCAACAGCGACAGAACTTGCAGTTTGATACTGGTGATAGAATCTGCTAGATCGATTCTAGCTCGTACCAGGTCACGATCATCTCGGAGTCGTTGTGGAGGCGTCCATACAACGGGCATAGAGTTGCCAGCCAAAACAAAGCCACGAACTTGTTCCAGGAGCATCTGAGCATCCTTTTCGTCTGTTTTTTGCTTGGCACTCTTTACGGTTTTAGGCAAATGCGTGGGACTCAGGACATGGCATTCGATCCCTGCTTCATGCAGTTGATCGCAAAGCCCAAAGCCTAAACCAGACGCTTCGTAGACGAACACGATCCGTTTGGATTTGTGCTTTTTGGCAAATTCTTGTAATTCGAGAATCATCTTGAGACGCCCTCTAACATCGTTAACGTAGGTTGCTTGGAGGGGCTCTTGAGTCCCAACTGCATACTTTAAAAACATCGAACGGTCGTGCAAATCGCAACCAACCATGATAACCTTAGACATAATTCGGCCCTCGTTGGAGAATGAAGTGTTTGAATATTCCCAACGAGTGTGCCGGATTTTTCTTTGAAACTCAACCCTACATAGCTTCTCCGCGAAAGTACGTTTTCAAATCGCACTTTTGCGGAGCAAAAGGCGACAATGATGAATTCAAAGCCCAAGGGACCGGCGTCCCCTTTTGGACGATGGGCCTTAATTGAAATCGTTTTGCCATCGATGCCTAATGAGAAATAGGAAATGGCGATGCCCCAATGCGAGTCGCTGCAGAAGCTTCCATCAGCGCGAGCCCAAATGAATGGCGCGGAGGGACCCAAGGGTGTCTTAGAGTCAGGGCTTATTGGCGGAGTGCGATCTAAAAGCTGGGGTGAATCCCAGCACTCCAAATTACTTCAACGCTTCAAACAGATTGCTTTTGTCGTCCGTCCACAGCACTGGCTTTCCTCGAGGCAAGATAGGCTTAACAGACCCTACGGCTTGGTTGAGGATTTCTTTTTTGGTCGACATCAGCACCCAGCAGGACTTGAGCGATCCGGGACAAACTGCTTCGTCGTCGGACACGATCGTGGCTTCAAACGATGCGTTCATGGCAAGTCCAATCACGATGGACTTCAAATCAAAATACAGATTCGATATGTGAATCGCTAGGACTCCATCCTCGGACAAATGCCTACGATAGATTTCCATCGCTTCACGGGTCAGTAAATGGACCGGAATCGCGTCCCCGCTGAAGGCGTCTAGAACAAGCACATCAAATGCCTGTGAGCTTTCTCGCTCCAGGGTCAATCTTGCGTCACCCAAAACCAATTCCACGTCCGCAGGAGTTTCCTTCAAAAAAGTAAAATAATCGTTTGCCATCCCAATGACATTTTCGTTGATTTCATAAAAGCGAAACCGATCGCCCGACTTGCCATACGTCGCCAATGTGCCGGCACCGAGCCCAACCACGCCGACATGACGGGGCCGATCGACTCGATGATTTAGTAACGCTAGGCCAACACCCGATGCTTGGGTGTAATAGGTTGTGGGCCGTTGTGTTGCCCCAGGTCCTTGGAATTGCGATCCATGTACGATTCGGCCGTGCACAAGATCTCGGGTCGTTTCACTTGTCTTCTTGTCACGACTCTCAGCAACACTGAGAACACCGTAAAAATTCCGCTTGGCAACAAGCTGATTGTTCGAAAACGAAGTCCATACGCTTAGCCAAACCACCGCCACGACTGGCAGAGCAATGGCCATGGTCAACTTGCTCCAAGCAGGGACACGAACCTTCCAAAAAGAATTGCTTTGAAGGTACGTTTCCAGGAAAACTAAGACGCACGCAAAGAGGCCAAGTTGCCATTCAAAGTACCCGTTGAAGAGAGAAGGAGCCAATAGACCGACGAAGATTCCGCCGGAGGCGCCACCAGCGGACAAAGTCATGTAAAAAGAAGTGAGTTTGCTAGGGTGCGGCTTGAGGCGCACGAGTTCTCCGTGGCAAACCATACAGGAAAAGAACAATCCACCGAAGTAGAGCACTAACTCGATGGCCAAGGTAACTTGAACCTCAACCAACTTGAGCAGAAACAGAACGAGGAAAGACATCGCCGCGAGCATGATCGACGGGCGGCGGCTATACCAGCGGTCGCTATCAAAAGTTAAAATGAAACTAAGCAGATAAATGGCGAGTGGTATCACCCAAAGGAATGGGATAACGCCTGTATCCAAACAAACTTGATTGGTGGTCGCCAACAGCATGACCGAAGGGATCATGGAAAGTGCAAACCAAGCGCCAACGGATTGCCAACTTATTTTCGGTGTTTCTATTTTCGATTTTGGTGTTGAGGCCAACCGCGTTGTGGTTCTAGACCGATAAAGTGCAAACCCGGACAGACTGCAAGCGATTGCGAAAATTCCGAAGGCAATCGACCATATAATGGACTGTTGCGACGAGGAAAAGGCAGGCTCGATCACAAAAGGAAAGGACATCAACGCCAACATCGATCCTACGTTCGAAAGGGAATAGAGTCGGTATGGCTGTTCGAGGATCTTGGATTGCCCGAGCCATGATTGCAATAGCGGTCCCGTTGACGACAGCAAGAAATATGGAGCACCCACCTTGCAGGCGAGCAACAACATGATCATCCAGGTCGGGGACGCGTCACCAGCCGGTTTCCACGAACTGGATGGAGTAATAGGTAGCGTCAAGGTTGCCAGCAAGAGCAGTCCGCAGTGCAATGCAATTTGCGAACGCAAAGCCAGGAATCGATTCAAAGCATGTGCATAAGCGTATCCGCCAAACAACAGCACTTGGAACACCAGCATGCAGGTGGTCCAGACGCCGGGACTGCCACCATACCAGGGCAGAATGTACTTGCCCATGATAGGTTGGACTTGGAACAGCAGGAACGCACTTACGAAGATGGTCGACGCAAACAACAATACGGTGATGCGATGGGAGAGCGTTGGATTCATGGACTCACTCGAACGGGCCAGAAAGCATAGCGGCGTGAAATCTTCTAAATGTGCTTTAGAAAAATACAGCCTAAATGGTGAATTGCTTAAGCGAGTGTTCCCATTGAGAAAACATTGACGACTTTGCCGGTCAAGTGAGTGGATTGTATCGGTTCCGCACCCGTTTTAATGCTTTCCGCAGTTGGTTTTTGTGGCTGTGCGCGGCCCTCGCTGAGGTTTTGAAACCAACGAGCGAAGGGCCTCGCTCGTCCACAAGTGTCGCCTTTTGCTCCGCAAAAGTGCGTTAACGAAGCGCACTTTCGCAGAGCGAAAGGCGACAATGCCTACCGCTCGGGGTTAAACTTACGTTTACCGCTGACTGTGACGTATTTCTTGAGCGAACGCAGTCTTCCTTCTTTGATACCACGGATGTTCATCAGTTCG
>JANMHA010000159.1:0-82305 GCA_031374925.1 Pirellula sp.
CTCATCGATGCGATTTCGCTACGAAAGAATTTCTGGATGGAGTCGCTAGTCATCTAGTGGTTTTGGCAGGAGGCTCATTGTCGCCTTTCGCTCCGCGAAAGTACGCTTCGCTAACGCACTTTTGCGGAGCAAAAGGCGACAAACTTCTGCACCTTGCGAATAAATTCACAGCCTATCCGCGAAAGTGCGTCTCAAAAAAGCACTTTCGCGGAGCGAAAGGCGACAATAATAAATTCACAGCCTAGGAGCGAAAGGCGACACTATCGTGAACCTAGCGAATGATTTGTGCGGAAGAGGCCCTCGCACAAGAGTACGACACTTATGGCTGCTCCACTTAAGTCCTGACCCGATTCGCGCTTCCCCCTCGCGAGAGCCACTTCCGCACAAACTCAAAATCTCTCATCAGAGGTATTCTGGATACACGAAAGTATTGCAGCGCATCCCTCGATAGGAAAGGGGCTTTGGGAATTAATTGTCTCACATTCGTTTTTCTCTGGTTTGAGGGCATTACAACCAGATCGGGGGGCGGGCCGGCGCAACCTTGAATCTTGTTTGGTCTATAATCGAATTACTATTTCGGAGCGACACTTTCTGTTTGCCGGTCCAATGGACATTCCTTTCAAATTCAAACATCATGCGACCAAGCGAATCCACGAGTCGGTACTTTCATCTTGCTGCAGACCAACTAAAGACGCCCGAATGGCTCAGAAAGCTGCTCATTACCCCTAAACGCGAAGTGACTGTCCAAGTTGCGTTTGAACGAGACAATGGCGATGTAGAAACCCTCCTTGGCTACCGCGTTCAGCACGACAACTCACGTGGTCCAATGAAGGGGGGGTTGAGATATCACCCAGCTGTGGACCTAGATGAAGTCAGGGCGCTCGCATCCTTAATGACTTGGAAGACAGCCGTTGTCGATCTACCTTATGGAGGCGCGAAAGGTGGAATTGGCGTCGATCCCAAAACCCTCTCAAAGAAAGAGTTAGAGAGGATGACCCGAGTGTTCGTTGACCAAATCCACGAAATTGTTGGGCCTGACAGTGATATTCCCGCTCCAGACATGGGAACGAATCATGAAGTCATGTCATGGTTCCGCAATCAATGGGAAAAATACCATGGATTCAATCCCGCGGTCATTACGGGCAAACCCGTGGAGGAGTATGGTGCAAAAGGCCGGGAAGAAGCCACTGGGCGAGGAGTGGGATTGCTGGCGGTGAAGTTACTAAAGCGGATCAACGTTCGTCCCAGCCAATGCAGGACAGCCATTCAAGGATTTGGAAACGTGGGTTCCCATGCATCGAAGTTTCTTTTTGAGTCCACTTTTCCTATCGTGGCCGTGAGCGATGTCAGCGGCACATATTACAACCCAAAGGGGCTCAATATTCCCGAAATGTTCTCTTATTCGATCAAGAACACCAATCGGCTTGAGGGGTATTCCGGAGCGGAAAAGTTGCCGACGGACGCGTTGTTGGAACTCGAGGTCGATTTGCTCATTCCGGCGGCGCTCGATAACGTAATTACCAAGGATAACGCTCATAAAATACGAGCCAAAACGATTATCGAAGCGGCCAACGGTCCGGTCGATCCAGACGCAGATGAAATACTCTCGGCCCGAGGGATCATGATTCTGCCTGACATTCTCGCCAACGCGGGCGGAGTTACCGTGAGCTACTTCGAATGGGTTCAGAACCGTCAGCATTACCGTTGGAGTCTAGATCGAGTTCGGCAAGAACTGGATAGGACCCTGAGCGACGCATTTGAAAGCGTCTGGCAAGAGTCGGCATCTCATTCGGTTTCGCTTCGAACAGCCGCATTCATGTTGGCGATCGCTCGGGTTCAACGCGCCACGGAACTATCCGGTGGATTGGGCTGAGCTATTTTAGAACAGTTGTCTTCAACGTTGGTAAGATGGGTATTCCTCGACATCGCATCCTGAAATGAGAACCTCTATGACTTCGCGACGCAAGCGATTGATTGCGATTGGCGGTTTGGGAACTGCGTTGCTTGTCAGTGTTGTCTTTTACAAGCAGTATTTCTTGTCGCGACCGATCGGTCAGGGGCCTGCGGGACCTCAAGTAGTTCGAGGCTTTTTTGTGAAGCCTTGGACAGACAGAGCTATTCGATTGGTCGGGATCGGCGATAGTATCACGGCGGGCCTAGGTGCTCGCACGCGAGACCACACCTTTTTTAATCGACTTGTTAGGAATCCTAACGACGAATACACGGACATGCTCGGAATCTGCCTGTCCGCAGTCCTGCCCCACTTGAACTTCGAAAACTTGGCTATCTCCGGCTCAACTTCTAGGGATCATCTGAATGTTATTGAGGAGCGACTAACAAAGCACGATCCGAGCGTATTTGGGATTGTTGTTATGACAACAGGTGGCAACGATCTCATTCACAGCTACGGTCGCTCACCGCCTAAGGAATGCGCGATGTATGGTGCTACCAGATCCCAGGCCGAACCATGGATCACTAATTTTCGCGTAAGGCTCGAGGTGATGCTGGATAAAATCTCCGAATGCTTTCCAGGCGGATGTGAAATCTACGTCGGTGATATCTACGATCCGACCGACGGGGTTGGCGATGCACCAAGCGTGTATTTGCCTCATTGGCCTGATGGACTTGCAATTCACGCTAAGTACAACGCAGCAATTGCCGCGTCCGCAAGTTCCCGATCCAATGTACACGTAGTTCCGTTGTATAATGCGTTCACTGGACACGGAGCGCATTGCACACAGTTTTGGCGATCAACCTACGTGAGTGAGGATCCGCATTATTGGTTTTACGACAACATTGAAGACCCAAATGATCGTGGTTACGATGCAATTCGCCGAGTCTTCCTGAACGCTATCATAGAGCACTGCTCACTCTTGCATGTGCCGCATGTAAAGGCTGGTCAGGCTGCCGAACATTTAGAGAATTGAATAGTGCAGTATTGTCCTAGCTTTTGGAGCTTTTGGACATAAGCATAGACCTACTGGAGTCCTATACTGGAAAAATAAGATGACGAAAAAAATTCCGAAAAGTCCAATTCTTCGACGCGATTTTTTGATTCACGCGATGTCCGCAAGCGCCGTTGCTGGAACTATTTCGACTCCCCTTTTGCTGCCGCGGCAAGTGCGAGCAAAGCAGACGCCAGCAAGCGATCGTGTTCGTGTCGGTGCCATCGGTGTCGGAGGTCGTGGGACTTTACTCTTACAGCAACTACCGGATTCGGCTGAGCTGGTTGCCATTTCCGATTGCAATATCGCGAGAGCCGAAGAGTTCAAAGCCAAATCGAAGGGCGATTGGCCAGTCTATCAAGATTACCGAAAACTTTTGGACCGTAAAGACATCGACGCAGTCATTGTCGCGACTGGCGAGTTCCAGCGAATTGTCCCGTGCATGGAAGCTTGCCAAGCTGGTAAAGATGTCTATGCGGAAAAACCGTTGACGCTCTATATTCAAGAAGGCAGAGCGTTGGTCAACGCGGTACGAAAATACGGACGGGTGCTTCAAGTGGGCACTCAACAACGCTCGATGGAGATGAATCGTGTGGCCTGCGAACTGGTCCGGAATGGAGGCCTTGGGAAGATCCTGGAAGTTCGAGCCATCGCGTATGCCGGCCCAGAGCCTTCACCTCTAGAACCATTCCCCGCTCAGGACGTCCCCCGCGGCCTTGATTGGAATCTGTGGCTCAATCAAGCAAGTAGCCGTCCGTTCAATAAGCAATGGATGGGGTGGATGAAGTGGCGTGATTTTGCAGGCGGTGAAATGACGAATTGGGGAGCTCACGGAGTCGATCAAATCCAATGGGCGCTTGGTATGGACGCAACCGGTCCAATCGAGATCGCTCCGATTACCGAAGGGCGAAATGGACATATCCGCATGAAGTACGCAAATGGTGTTCAGGTTAACTTTGTTATTGAACCCGGAAAAGGTCCAATGGGCGGCGCGATTTTCGTATGCGAAAAGGGCAAATTAGAGATCAATCGAAACAAATTTACCTCGAACCCTCCGGAGATTGCTCAGCAGCTTGTGAAGTCATTGAACATTGAAGAAGAAGAACGCAAATGGAGCGATAGCTTGGCTCTCTGGCAAGCCAAATGGCATATCCAGAATTGGATCGATTGTGTGCGTTCTCGCAAATTACCCGTGGCTGACGTAGAGATAGGGCATCGATCGGTGAGCGTTTGCCATCTCGCAAACATTGCTCGCAATGTAGGCAGAACACTTCACTGGGACCCTGCGAGTGAGGTCTTTCTCGGCGACGATGCTCCCAACGAGTTACTAACCCGGGAGCGTCGCCCTGGGTTCGAGTTACCTAATCTCGGGTAACTGGTTATTTCGACACTCCCCAGTACCCACAAACCGACAACCGTGCTCGTGCTCAGTGAAACGGTGCTCGTGCTCGTAATCGATTGTTCCTATCCGAGCACAAGCGAACAAATCGAATAGATTGGTCGGACAAAATCCGACCACTTTCCCCAAACGTCCTTCAGAGGGCAAATTCTTTATGGCTACCATGGAATCTATATCGCTCATGACTAAAAGCATCCTCCCGCGATTGTCGTTGTCACTGGTGGTGGTTTGCATTGCCAGCTGCTCACGAGAGTCAAGCACTGCGCCCGCAACAACGGCACAGAACTCTGTGCCCGTACAAGGTAATGATATAACACAGGCCACGAAGATAGCGCCAATGCATAAGATGGCGGCATTGCCAGCGACCGAAATAATTCCTGGTAAAAATACAGCGCCAATAAGCTCTGTGCCGCAACTTGCAATCGGAGCACCAGCACCGGATTTCATCTCAAATGACTTAGCTGGAAAAACGGTGGGGCTTTCCGATTTTAAAGACAAGGTTTTGGTGGTTGATTTTTGGGCAACTTGGTGCGGTCCCTGCTTGGCGTCCCTTCCCCATACCGAGGATGTGGTTAGCCGCTACAAGGACCAAGGTGTGGCCGTTCTGGCGTGTTGCACCAGTGATACTCGGGAGAAGTTTGAAAAATGGACAAATGCAAACCAGGAGAAGTTTCCCAACATTTTTTTCACGTGCGATCCGAACGATAAGGGCACAGCTTCTTTCGACGAACGAGCCTCGCGAAAGCTTTATGGCGTGAGCGGAATTCCAACGCAATTCGTCATCGATCGGGACGGCAAGGTCGTCGTAGTTTTGGTCGGCTATTCAAAAGATGATGTGCGATTGGAAGCAGCTCTCGCTCGGGCGGGTATCCAGGTTGATCCGGCGGTGGTCGCTACGGGGGAAGAGCAAATTTTAAAAGAGTAATCCTGGAAACCGTCTCATGGGAAATCAACGTGAATCGCCCAAAGTTCTGCCGAACTTTTCTTCCCATCGCGATTTCAAACTTTGCTGTAGTCGATCTTGAAAACCCGCGGGCATCTCGTACGGTTGCTCGGATCGAAACAGCGAAATCGTTTGAAGAATATTATCGATAACCACTTGGCATGGATTGCAACCTGCCAGATGCTGTGAAAACTCCTCGCAGAGGTCGGCTAATTGCGCACCGTCTACGTAGTCGTTTAAGGCTTTGAGTAGTTCGTCGCAGGTCATATTGGAATCCTCGCAAAGGTTGCGTTAGGCTTTTGATCCGGGCACGTCGAAAAGGTTACAAGAAATCAAGAATGATTATGGTCGGAAGTCATGGCTTGGCTCGCATCGCCGAACTTTTTCGTTAATCGTTCGCGAAGGGCCAGTCGAGCTCGCAATAGGCGGACCTTGACTGTCGACTCCGTAAGGTTCATCGCCTCGGCAGTTTCTCGTACAGATAGGCCCTGAATGTCCCGCAAAATAAAGACCAAGCGGTACTTGTCATCGAGTTCCATAAGGGCATTGTCGATTTCCGCTTTTACTTCCGCTTGCTGCGAAATCTCGTCGGCGGTCTTGCTCCAAGGGGCAATAAACTCAGGATGTGGAACGTCGCCGTAGCTGTCTTCTGAACCCATTTCCGATATCGAGACCATTTTGAGACCACGCTTCTTACGGAGCATCTTGAGGGCGTGGTTGCTGGCGATCCTGAAAATCCACGTGGCTACGGACGACTCTTCACGAAACTCCGCGATATGTTCGATGAATGCGAGAAATGTCTGCTGCGTAGCGTCTTCTGCATCCTGTACTTGTTGGAGCATCCGAAACGCTAAGCCATAGACCCGCCGCTGAAGCTTAACGATCAGTTGCTGAAAGGCGGCGAAATCACCTGCTTTCGCTCGATGTAGCAAATCGAGATCGGTTGGTTCTTTTGAAAGCTGATCCTCCAACTGACTTCCGTTTTTTTCCACGAGGAACCTGAATCCATCTTTTCGTCGCATACGCTTTGTTCCATTCGCTGAACCATTGTAGCCATTCTGCCTTTTTGTGGTTCTAGTGGCATACCTTGACTCTGTGGATGCGGAAATATACCGTTAATTTGCGATACAAGGAGTGATATGCCCAAGTCGGTCGCCGCATTCTGTTTCCATGACTCGGCCGAGGTTCGCCTACCTAAATAGGGGAAATGGAGATAGACTTTTGGCGCTTTGGGCCGAATCCCATCTAGCTGGATAAACTCGGCGGAGAAGTCGGAACGAGCCTGAATGGAGGGCTTTACCCAAGTATGATGAGGAAGAATCCCATGAAAACCGTTCAAGTTTTTGATAAACCCATGTGTTGTTCGACCGGCGTATGCGGACCACAAGTGGATCCAATTTTGCCTCGTTTTGCTGCTGATCTTGAATGGCTTAAGTCGCAGGGGTATCAAGTAGAACGTTTCAACCTAGCCCAGCAACCCATGGCATTCATTGAGAACAAAGAAGTCCACCAATTGTTAGGGAGTGAAGGCACAGACTGTCTGCCGTTAATTCTGGTGGATGGCAAAATCGTCAGCCGCAAAGAGTATCCAACGCGTGAAGTGCTTGCGGGCTGGGTTGGCGCAAGCGCTTTCAAACAGTGGCTACCGGTCACCAAGACCAGCGGAAGCTGCGGTTCAACCGGTTGCTGCTAAGCACTCATAGCAAAGGCCGTGGTCGCCATTCTGTGTTATTTTCGAAGGACAACATTTGACGCATCACTTCCAATACCAATAAAGCAAGCTGAGAAGGGCTAAACCGTGAAGTTGCTCCCAATTCACAACGACCGACTTAGATCGTATTCAACTTTTTGTCAGGATCAACACAGTGCACTTTAGTATTTCCCATCCACTCCCAAAGTGTGTCCGCGCCGTTAGCATGTTGTTGGCGTTGGTATGTTTGACCTGTAATACTCTAGATGCAGAGCCCCCGAAGTCCGAAAAGCCGCGATTGATTGTGGTCATTAGCATCGATCAGTTTTGTGCCGACTATTTGATACGATTTCAAGATAATTTTTCGTCCGATCCTCGTGAGAGCGTGTTCAGGACGATCATTCAGAGCGGGGCTTGGTTTCCGAATTGCCATCATGCGCATGCTTTTACCTACACCGCTCCCGGCCATGCGGTCCAGCTTACTGGCGCCTACCCTTGCACGCATGGTGTGATCGAGAACGATTGGTTTGATCGCGATTCTGGGAAATCGCGCTACTGTGTTTCCGATCCGACCGTGGAAGTGATAGGGCTGGCGTCCGAAAAGCCGATGTCGCCGCGAGTATTGCTCGTTGATACTGTCGGCGACGCTCTCAAGCTTGCGTCCAACGGAAAAGCTAAGGTAATTGGTGTGGCGATTAAAGACCGGGCTGCCATTCTTTTGTCGGGGCATCGCGCTGACGCAGCCTATTGGCTCGAGAAGAACCAATGGGTTACGTCGTCCTATTACCGCAACGACCTGCCAGGCTATCTGCGAATTCTGAACGAAGGCAAGGCCATCGATCAGTACCGCGGGAAGACATGGGAGCTTCTGCTTTCCCGCGATAAGTATCATAGCCTGGGAGAGGATGATAACGAATTCGAGAACCCTCCCACCGGTTTCACTGCCGCTTTTCCTCATCCTCTGTTAAAGGACGGCGAGCTAACTCCAGACAAGTTCGGCGAACAGGTTCTCGTCTCCCCATTCGGAAACGACTATACATTGTTAGCCGCTCGTGAGATCATCGACAACGAGAAACTGGGGGCTGACGATATTCCCGACCTACTTGCGATCAACTTTTCTTCCAATGATTACGTTGGACATGCGTTTGGCCCGATGAGTTTCGAAGTTGAGGATATGACTTACCGTACGGATCGACAGTTGGCCTCGTTTACGCAGTATCTTGATGAAAAGGTCGGTGTCGGCCGTTGGACTTTAGCAATTACGGCAGACCATGGCGTCGCACCCATTCCTGAATTGATAGCCAAACAGCCTCAATCAGGCATGCAAATACTAAATGCGAAGCGCAATCCGCTTGGCGACTTAAAGGTAGTGCGAGAACGCTTGGATGCCATGCTTCGCAAAGAACTGGATCTAGGTTGGACAGGTGAGGACGGGGGGGCAGAAAAAGTCATACTCGACTTAGACGCGAATCAGGTTTATTTGAACCATGAGCATACCAAGATGCGAGGACCACTGCTGGTCGCTGCCCAACGCATCGTTCGGGATTGGCTTTTGGCGCAGCCTTATGTTGCTGCCGCGGTAACGCGCGATGAACTTCTGGGAGGTGGCAATGCTCGGCTCCTTCAGCAACTCCGTCTTAGTTTTCATCCCGGCCGCAGTGGGGACATTTTGTTTGTGTACACACCCTACGCGATTCCCGGGAGCACCGCTGCGAATGCCAAACCCAAGGGAACGACTCATGGCAGCCCTTGGCATTACGACACCAATGTGCCATTGCTTCTCTTGGGGAGTGGCATTGTTCCAGGTAGGTACGAACGCCGCGTGAGCCCGGCTCAGTTAGCTCCCACCGTTTCGCGCCTCTTCGGAATCAATTCTCCCGGGGGGTGCGTCGAGGAAGCTCTTCATGAAGCGTTGTTCCCTAGTCCGAAGTATTGATTGCATACTTTCCGCTGCATCTAGGTCAATAACGACACAACAGAGTCCTACGAACGGTGCATTTTGAACCGCCGGTGTTAATCGTACCTTCGATGCACACTAGAACAACTTTTGCAGTTAAGATATGCAGCCGACATTCGTTACAAAACCGTCGAAATTTGTTCTTCCCGACTAAGATACTGCCGCGCTCCCAATGATTTACGAAGCGAATCCGCTGGCCATTGCCGTTTTTTCCGTACTCGTTCTTGGCGTCTTGGCATTCAGTTTTTACTTAGGGGCGAAGGCCAGATCGAGCCAAGGATACTTCGCGGCAGGCGGATCCATTCCTTGGTTTGTCAACGGAATTGCCTTTGCGGGGGATTACCTTTCCGCCGCGTCCTTTCTTGGCATTTGTGGGATGATTGGTTTTTATGGTTTCGATGGTTTCCTGTACTCCATCGGTTATTTGGCAGGTTGGATTGTGGCTCTGTTGGTCATCGCCGAACCGCTAAAGCGACTTGGCCGATACACTTTTGCCGATGCGCTTGATAGCAAGTTTCAATCGCGGGGAATCAAGGCAGCCGCTGGGCTCAGCACCATGGTCGTCAGTTTGTTTTACTTGATTCCGCAAATGGTCGGAGCGGGGGCGCTCGTCAAGCCGCTATTAGGGCTTCAATATTGGCATGGAGTGGTGATCGTTGGTGCGGTCGTCGTCTTCATTGTGGTCACGGCTGGCATGGTGAGTACGACCTACGTGCAGTTTCTCAAGGGTGGACTACTTGTGATCTTTTCGTTTTTGCTGACGGTGTTGATCCTTTATCGAGGCCTGAACACAACTCCAGCCAACGAGCTGGGCAAGACGCAAGTGATTGAGGTTCGAGACGGAAAGCGCTTCGTTAACGATGTTCCTATTGGATTTGGCCCAGGCGAGACCAACGTCGAATCGGTTGGTAAATTAGTTGAGTTGCCCGATGGAAAAACAAGCACAGGCCCGCTGGGGCCGATTGCCTTTATCAGCGCGATCTCAAAATCCAAAATCGAAATAACTACGGCGGTGAAAGGAGAAAAGGGCAAAGTTACGGTTGTGCCAAAGATCGTCGACGGCAGAGACATGTTATCGCCCGGGAATCTACCCGCTTTCAAAGGGATTCGATCGGATAGTTGGATTGCCAAAGTCGACTTCGTTTCGCTGATGTTGGCTTTGTTCGCGGGCACCGCGTCGTTGCCTCACATTCTCATCCGCTATTACACCGTAAAGGACCAAGCGTCAGCTAGGAAGAGCACGATAGTCGGTATTGCGTCGATTGGATTCTTTTACATCTTGACTCTCTATATCGGCCTCGGAGCGATGGTAAGTGGCAAGTTGGATCCGACGGATAGCAACATGGCTGCACCGTTGTTGGCTAAAAGTTTTAGCAACCTGCTGTTTGCGGCCGTTTCCGCTATCGCGTTTACGACAGTGCTTGGGACAGTGAGCGGCTTGATCATTGCAGCGGGCGGAAGTGTTGCACATGATATTGTCAGCGGATTCTTTGGTTGGAAACTATCGGATCAACAAACCATTCGGGTAGCCAAGGGAGCGTCCATCGTAATTGGTGTCCTCGCAATTGTGCTTGGCTTGAGATTTGAAGGGATGAACGTTTCCTATCTGGTAGGCTGGGCCTTTGCCATCGCGGCCTCTGCTAACCTACCTGCTTTGCTGATGTTGCTGTTTTGGAAGGGTACGACCAGGGAAGGGATCATTGCTGGCGTTTTGGTCGGCCTAAGCTCATCGCTCCTGTGGGTATTTGTAACGCCGGACATGTTTACGAACATTTACTTGATCGATAGAAAGTATGCTTGGGTTTCACTCAACCAGCCTGGGATCGTCACGATCCCGCTGAGCTTTTTGGCGATTGTGGTTACATCGAAGTTGACACCGACGCACCCCGGGGTTTAGGCTACGCTGTAAAGCACTTTCGTCCGCTCGGAGTTTGCCTCCGACGGACGACGTTTTGGTGTCCTAAGAGTTCGGCTCAGTCCGTGAATTCCCGCACTTCGCTCCCGCACTTCGCTCCCGCCTCGCCCGCCTGAGGCGAGCTAGGGGGAGTGAAGTGCGTTGGGTTCTGACCGGTATAGGACGCCAAAACAAGGTTGAAGGGAGACAAGCTCCCACTCTACCTTTGAAATCATTGTTTGCAATGTTTCACATCCACGGACCGCCGTGTCACACCATTGCTAGGCGCGGATCATTTGCCCGGCGCTCTTTAGTTTGCTGAGTCCACCATCCACGCCAATCGTTTGACCCGTTATCCAGGATTGTTCCGGCGATGCTAGCCACAAGATAGCACGGGCTATGTCGTCAGGTTCTCCGAATCGGCCGAGTGGGTGCATCGCAAGCGACATTTCAGCCGACCTTGGATTGCTCCAGACTCTCTCCGTGAGAGGTGTTTGAACCAATCCAGGCGCCACGGCATTAACCCGAATCCGCTTGGCGGCATAGGTCATCGCAGCCGATCTAACCATTCCTTCGATACCCGCTTTGCAGGCTGCAATAGCCTCGTGATTCGATAATCCTATGGATGCTGCAGCGGAGCTAATCAAAACCACGGAGCCACCCATTTGGGTCATTCGTGGCACACAGGACTTTAGTAGTCCAGCGGCGGAAGTTAAGTTGGCACCGATGGTTGCGTCCCACTCAGCCCGGCTCGTCAAATGCATCGGCTTGAGTAATACAGAGCCTGCCAAATTGATTGCAGTGTTAATACCACCTAAAAGACCTTCCGCACTGGAAACGACACCATCCAATTGCGTCCAATCCGTACCGTCCGCAACCGCATATCCCCATCCATACGCTTGCGACAGTTCCTTCAACTTGTCCGCTGAACGGCCAATCAGAAATGCTTCCCCGCCTGAGTTCGCAAGCAATTTGCAAACAGATTGGCCGATGCCCCCGCTCGCTCCAACGATAACAGCTTTGATATTAGTCGAAGAATCGCTCATTGAAAATTCGGCATGTAGAGACGGGTGGAGGGTAAGTTATCCAAACCTTTGATTCGATGTGATTGTTTTCAGTATATTGGATGGTCAAGTCCACTAATTCCGAAGGCTGGGAGTTCGTGAGAGAGCCGAGAATGAGAGGGGGCGGGCAGAGATCTTTGGGGAAAAGTTTTTCAATAAAATTGAATCTATTCAGTTGACTCGCCCGTATAGTCACGCAACGAGTCGCGACCGTCAACAGTAAAGCCTTGAGATTGACTCAAGGCATCTCCCATTGGTCCCCCCCACGGATTTAAAAAGCATGAAATCAAAAATCTTCACTTTCGCACTAGCAGCATTTTCCTCGCTAGGATCATTCGCATTTGCAGCCGACAAGGACATCGTCGATACGGCGGTCGGTGCCGGCTCATTCAAGACGCTCGCAGCCGCCCTGGGCGCTGCTGATCTTGTTGGAGCTCTAAAAGGCCCCGGTCCCTTCACCGTCTTCGCTCCAACCGACGAAGCTTTTGCTAAATTGCCAGCAGGCACAGTCGAAACCCTTCTAAAACCTGAAAACAAGGCCAAGCTTGCAGCTATTTTGACATACCATGTTGTGAGTGGCAAAGTCATGGCTGCTGACGTCGTGAAGGTCAAGGGAGCTATTTCGTTGAACGGTCAACGCGTTGACGTCAAAGTGGACGGCAAGACGGTTAACATCGACGGTGCTAAAGTTGTCACGACAGACATTGCATGCTCCAATGGAGTAATTCATGTAATTGATTCGGTGATCATGCCTGCAACGGATAGTATTCCAGCAGTGGCAGACAAAGCTGGCAAGTTCAAGACATTACTTGCAGCAGTCAAAGCCGCAGGTTTGGTAGAAACTCTCAGCGGTCCCGGCCCATTCACCGTTTTCGCTCCAACAGACGAAGCGTTCATGAAGATCCCTGCTGCAACCTTAGCTGACCTTCTCAAGCCAGAGAACAAGGCCACACTTGCTGGTATTCTGACCTACCACGTCGTTCCTGGTCGAGTGTACTCCGAAGCAGCCGTTGCGGCAAAATCAGCGAAGACTGTTCAAGGCGCGACTGTCGCAATCAAAGCAAATGACAAAGGTGCCTTCATTAACGATGCAAAGATCATCGCAACTGACGTTGATGCATCCAATGGCGTAATCCATATCATTGATTCGGTGATCATGCCTCCTAAGTAGTTAACAAAGTTTGAGCTGAAGAACTCTTCGTGAGAATTCAGTCCAAGCAAGTGACGATTGGGTACTTTTCTTAACAACACCTTCAGCTCATTTTGAAGGTGTTGTTTTTTTATTTTCCGCTTTCTCGATTCGTTTAGCGATCAGTTTGCGATGCTCCTGGTTTGTGGCGAGCAAAATAGCGTCTCGCCAGTGAGAAATCGCTGCCATGCATTCTCCGAGGCGTAAAAGCACATCTGCCATAGCACAGTCCCACCAAGGTCGAAGCCGAGTTCTATCGTCTGAGTCAATTTTTGTAAGTAAGCTCAAACCGAATTCCGGGCCTGACGCATACGAAAAAGCAATTGCAAGATTTAGCCGCACCATGGGGCCGGGATGGACTAGCTCTAAGCACTTGTATCGCTCTGCGATCTTGGACCAGTCGACTTCGCCGAAGGTTTTCGCTCGACAGTGTTCCCATGCGATCGAGGATTCAACGTGATAGCGAGACAGTTGTGTGCCTTCGGCGGACCTTGACATCCAGTCCATAGCCTCCCGAATACGACTCCAATTCCATTGCGACCGATCTTGATCTTCGAGCAAGACAACGGAGCCGAACATATCCACGCGGGCTTCGAATCTTGCCGAATGCATCAACATCAACGCCAGCAATGCGCAACTAGAAGGGGATGCATTTGGTGCCGAAGCAATGAGCATTCGAGCCAGGCGAATCGCTTCATCGCAAAGGTCGTTTCGAAGCGTTGCATAACCACTGGAAGAAGCATATCCTTCATTAAAAAGGAGATAGATGGTTGATTGCACGGCTTCGATTCTGGATTCGAGTGCAGCGTTATCTAGCTCGGTAAGTTCTGTCCCGATTTCGCGTAACTTCTCTTTGGCACGAGCAATTCGCTTTTCAGCGTTGGCTCTCGTAATCAGAAGGGCGGAGGATACTTCGTCGGTACTGAAACCACTGACGGTTTTCAATGCAAAAGCAATGCTCGAATCTAGGGGAATGTTGGGATGGCAGCACAGAAAGAGGAGGCGGAGCGATTCGTCTCCTACTTCTTCGTCAAAATGAATATCTTGGTTAGCGAGAGGATGGCGATCGTCCGCAACAAACAGTTCTGTTGTGAGCAATCGATGTTCCGTTTGGGTTCGACGAAGTACGTCTATGGCAAGATTGCGAGAAGTCCGATATAGCCAAGCACCCGGGTCGTCGGGGACTCCGTTGTAGCACCATGTTTGAAGGGCTTTCGAGAGCGCGCTTTGGACGACGTCCTCGACCAGTTCTAGATTTCGGATCCCCAAGGAACGCGTCAACACCGCCACCAAGCGACCGTACTCATGGCGAAAAAAGTGATCGACAAGCGTTCTAGAGTCCTGCATTATTGGAGGGGTGTCTCACTTGGTACGGTCGAGACCGCTGGAAGCGAGGATTGCGAGTGAGTAGATCTTTCAGTTGTAGCCAGCAAACTCACGGATCTCTATGGCGCCACCAATTTTGGCGATTGGGCAAGCTTTTGCAATTTGTACGGCAGCTTCATAATGTTCCGCTTCGACAACAGAAAACCCGCCAATCACTTCCTTGGCTTCAACGTAAGGACCATTGGCTACTTCGCCGCCAGGCTTCAAAACGCGACCGGTTGGTAGCAGTGCATCGCCACCATCTACGATTTTAGGTCCGAACTGTTGAAACCACTCGCCCCACATCGCCAAAAACGCTTGCATTTCTTCCGGCGATGGCTGAGTTCGAGGTTCGGCAGCATCGCGGTACAACAACAAATACTTTGCCATGATAAAAGGCTATCCTATTCCAAGCTTGAGAAAATTGGTATCGGAAGGCAAATTGCCTTGCTCTGATAAACATACGACGAACGGCGATTCAACCTGCGGACAGTTAATTCACGAAATTTTTTTCCAAGGCCACCAGATTAACGGGAGGGCGAGGCCTTACCCTCCCACCAAGTCGATGGGAACATGAAATCAGCATCAACGTGAGAAGCGTCGCGGTCCATTATTTCCAATGCCGATCGGCGAAGTTCATGAACTGTTGCCAGTCGAAGGAAAGGATATCGTGGGCTCCGGTGCGATTGTGGTAACCGATGCGGTCCCCGACACTCGTGTCTGGCTGGGGTGGTACCTCTGAGGGCAAGCCATTATGGCCGAGAAGTTTGTAAACTGGGGAAGCGTACCAACCGCTCAGATACTCTCCTTTTGGATCCGCCCAAAGATCTTTGGTGGCGCTCGCGATGTAGACAGGCCGAGGCGCGATGCAGGCAACAATCGTATGCTGATCGAACGGCATGGCGGCTTCGTTTTGATTGTAGTCTTTGAACTTAGAACAGAACCAATGCGGAAACGAAGTGTTGATTCTCGCAACGGTTTCGCCAAAATTGCGGCGTTCCAAAGCAGCGCCTCCGCAGCCGGAATTATTGGAAATAACTATGGAAAAACGGGCGTCCGTTGCTCCAGCCCAAAGGGAGGTTTTTCCAAGTCGTGAATGGCCAATGACAGCAACTCGATCGGCATCGATATTCGGTTGTTGGATCAAGACATCCATCAGCCTTGACAAACCCCAAGCCCAACCTGCAATACTGCCCCAACGGTCGCGATGTTCGGCCGAGGCTCGGTGTGCTGGAAAGAGCGAGTGGACGCCATTTTGGAATCCATCATCAAAATCTGGGTCGATATCCCCATAGTAGGCGGTGGCGACTGCGTATCCGCGATCCGTTATCTCCGCGATAGGCCATCGCCGCTCTTGAGCGCCACGAGTGGCCTCGATCGCCTTGTTTTCGGTGATTCCAGTTTTGGCGTCATTGGCGACCCAGCTTTTGGGAAGTCGCAATGCCGGCGAGGAATCGATGGTATGGTTGCCTTGGAAATTCAAGCCAAGGAATGTTCCTTTGACTTTGACCGGCTGATTCGGTGAAAAGAGTACGAAATCGATATCCAGGGAAGCCGCAGCCGTTTTCAAGTGGACGACAAACTGTTGACGTCTGGTTTTGCTGTTGTTCATTAGTCCTTCTTCAACAAGTTCCCATTTGACATCAGCCTTTTCTGTAGGCGCGAATCCATATTCGTGTTCAGCGATGAGCTTCATCCACCGAGCACGTTGAGCAGGCCAGTCCTTCGCATCGGAAATAGGAGTTCCATCCACGCGGAGCAATGGATCTGGGAGCGGACTCATGACAACGAGGGATTCATCCTCGTTGGCTTTTGGGACTTGGCACATTGCGTCTCCATTTTTGAAAGTAAATAGGAGCGAAAATAAGAGGAACCATCTTAAACGATTTAGGATTGAAGCATTCATGGGGAGAGACAATAGGCTTGATAGGAACTTGGGTATGGCTGCTTGAACGCGTTGCCCGTTTGGAACAGCATTGTAACGAATTCGGATGCCGAAGGCGTTCTGGAAACAGTTCAAAATAGAAAAGCTAGACTTGGGTGTTGCACTTCCAAGACGTCGAGTTTGCTTGATGCTATAATCTCACACAGAAAAAACAGGATCAGAATGCAATTAACCGCAAACGAATTAACAAGTCTTCATGCCGATTCTCGAACCAGCAGTTTCAACAATTTCAAGTCGAATCCTGAATCAGCCTTGGTCCCAACTTACTCCTCGCTATTTGGTTCCGATAGAGCCAAAGCGCTGCGGGCATTTCTTTACGGACATTCTGATTATCGGTGGTGGATTAGCGGGACTGCGAGCGGCGCACGAAGTGGATTCATCTTTGCGAACGATGATCCTGACCAAGGACAAGCTTGAGGAATCCAATAGCGCTTACGCTCAAGGAGGCATCGCAAGTGTCTGGGATCCGGAAGATCGATTCGATAATCATGTGCAGGATACCTTGGTAGCGGGAGCAGATTTGTGCGATCCAAGTGTTGTCGATTTGGTGGTTCACGAGGCTCCGGAGCGGGTCGCAGAACTGATCCAATGGGGGACTCGATTTGATCGACAGGGTGGACAACTCGTGTTAGGTAGAGAAGGTGGACACTCACACCAACGCATCATTCATGCCTTGGGCGATGCGACTGGAAAAGAGATCATGCGGGCTATGATCGCTCACACTCGCGATCGTCCTTATGCCGAGATTTGCGAAGAGACCTTCACCATCGACCTGTTGACGCATGAAGGGAGATGCCGTGGAGCGGTTGCGTCCTCTCGAGGAGGGAAGCCCTATTTGATTTGGGCCAAGGAAACGATTTTATGTACGGGTGGATGCGGCCAAGTGTTTCGGGAGTCGACTAACCCAAGAGTCGCGACCGGCGATGGTCACGCAATCGCATTCCGAGCTGGGGCTGTCATGCGTGATATGGAATTCATGCAATTCCATCCTACCGTTCTGTACATCGCTGGTAGCTCTCGCACTCTCATTACCGAAGCGGTTCGAGGAGACGGGGCATATTTGATCGATTCGGTTGGTCACAGATTCATGGGGGACTACGATCCGCGATTGGAACTGGCACCGAGAGATGTGGTCAGTAAGGCAATCGTCAACCAAATGGAAAAAACGCGATCACCTTGCGTCTATTTGACGATGAAGCACTTGGATGCAGTGCATGTGCGAGCGAGGTTTCCAGGCATCGCAAAGGTATGCTCCGGATTCGGGCTCGACATCGCAACTGACTCGATACCGGTGCGACCTGGAGCTCATTACATGATTGGTGGGTGCGAAGTGGATGGCAATGCGAAAACGACACTGCCAGGCCTTTGGGCTGCCGGTGAAGTCACCAGTACGGGACTGCACGGTGCCAATCGGCTCGCGTCCAATAGCCTGCTCGAAGGGCTTGTCTATGGTGCGATCGCTGGACGAAATGCTTCCCAAGCGGCTATGAGCAACCAAATGAGTGAACTGCGAGTTTTGCCTATTTCAAGTCCAGCCAAAGGGGAACCTAGCCAACCGATTGACTTGGCTGACATTCGCAATGCGGTTCGAGCTTTGATGTGGCGGAATGTAGGAGTCCAGCGACGCGAAGATCGCTTGACGGAGGCGGTGCACGCGATACAGCAATATTGCAGCTATGTTCTGGCTCAGGATCTGTCGAGCGTTGACGGATGGGAATTGCAAAACATCCTGACTGTCAGCCTCCAGATGACAGCTGCGGCTCTCGCCCGTACAGAGTCTCGGGGGGTGCATTTCCGAACCGACTTCCCAGCTGTCGACAATCAAAATTGGCGCAAGCACTTGGAGATTTCCCGGGGGATCGAGCTATAGATGGAAAGTATCGAAGGATAGTATCGAAAAGCCGAACAATCCACCGGAAAGGAGATCGACCCGCTTAACAACCCTCCCTTCGCAACGCTGTGAAGCATTTTCGTCCGATCGGAGCTTGCCTCCGACGGACGCCGTTTTGGCGTACTAAAAGTGCTGCTCAGACCATAAAGTACCGCACTTCGCGGGCCGTTACGTAGGACGCCAAAACAAGGTTGAGGGGAGGCAAGCTCCCGCTCAACCTAAGCGAATTGTTGGCGAAAGTGCTTCACAGCCTCCCCGAGGGAGGGTGACTTATTTGGAAAAACCCTGGCCAAAAAGCTGGACGACCTTCAGTCAGTTGGATTCAACACGAAATTACCCCAGAGAAGAACTTCATATCTATGTCTGAAAAAGAAAAGCCGAACGAGACAAGAGATCCAAACAAGCTACGTTCCAATCGCTGGTTTGGCCCAGATGACCTGCGAAGTTTTGGCCACCGTTCGCGTCTGAAAGGCATGGGGATAGACGACGCCGATTATCAGGGAAAACCCATCGTGGCTTTGCTCAATACTTGGAGCGATCTCAATACGTGTCATTCCCATTTCAAGCAACGAGTCGACGAAATCAAACGAGGAGTGCTGCAAGCTGGAGGCTTTCCGGTTGAAGTTCCCGTAATGAGTCTTGGCGAGATGTTGATGAAGCCGACGACCATGCTCTATCGCAATCTGCTTGCGATGGAAACGGAGGAAGTGATACGTTGCCATCCAATCGACTCGGTGGTGCTGATGGGTGGTTGTGACAAGACTGTGCCGGCCCTCATCATGGGTGCGATTTCAGCAAACATTCCATCGGTGTTTTTTCCGGCTGGGCCGATGCTCAAGGCACGATGGAAAGACCAAACTCTTGGCAGTGGAACCGACGCGTGGAAGTACTGGGCCGAAAGATGCGCGGGAAACCTGTGCGATAGCGATTGGAAAGGGGTCGAGAATTGTATCGCTCGATCGGCCGGGACTTGCATGACCATGGGGACCGCTTCGACGATGGCATGCATTGCAGAGGCGCTGGGGCTGACACTGCCCAATGCCGCAAGTATTCCAGCCGTAGTAGCCGAACATAGTCGATTGGCAGTCGCTACCGGCAGAAGAGCAGTGGAGTTGGCTTGGCAAAACATCACTCCACGCAGTTTATTGACTCGAGCCAGTTTCGAAAATGCAATGGCCACACAATTGACGATAAGTGGTTCGACCAACGCAATTGTTCATATGATTGCCATGGCAGGACGAGCGGACATTCTATTAACGCTGGATGACTATGACGCCATGTCCAAGAGAATTCCTGTCCTGGCCGATCTTCGTCCCAGTGGCAAGTATTTGATGGAGGATTTTTATGACGCAGGTGGGTTACCTGGCTTGCTATCCAGATTGCGAGACTTGCTGCAACTGGAAACAAGGACCGTCAATGGCATGTCGTTAGGGGAGCAGATTCAGTCTGCCGAGGTCATTGACGACACAGTCATTCGAACTCGGGATAATCCCTTATGGCCAACTGGAGGGACTTGCGTCCTCCGAGGAAACTTGGCTCCGAACGGTTGCGTTATCAAAACCGTGGCAGCTGAACCTCGCTTGCAAAAGCATGTGGGGCCAGCTTTGGTTTTTGACAGCTATGTTGAGCTAAAGAAGCAAATCAATGATCCAAACCTGGCGGTTACCAAGGACACGGTGCTAGTGCTGCGAAGCGCGGGTCCGATCGGTGCACCGGGTTTTCCCGAGTGGGGAATGCTTCCGATTCCTGAAAAGCTATTGAAGCAAGGTATTCGAGACATGGTTAGAATTTCTGATGCTAGGATGAGTGGAACCAGCTATGGAACGTGCGTTCTGCATATTTCCCCAGAATCGCATGTTGGCGGACCGCTTGCGTTCGTTGAAAATGGCGATCTGATTGAACTCGATGTCGCTAACCGAAGCCTGATGCTGTTGGTTGACGAAGGGATAATAAGCCAGCGGCGAGAAAATTGGGTACCGCCTACCGCCACTTGGACGCGCGGTTATCATCGTATTTTTGCAAACCACGTCACTCAGGCTCACGAAGGCTGCGATTTCGACTTCCTCCATGGCCATTCTTCGAACCGAGAACCGGATATTTTCTAATGTGGACTTCTGTCGTAACTTCTGATTTGCTCGCCGCCAGCGTCATTGCCGTACCGCCACTTGCTCGCGATGTTCACCGAAAACTCTCGGTGTTAGAAAACACCAAAATCATCCGAGCTATTGAAGCGGGCGGTGTTTCCACATTGCTGTATGGCGGCAACGCGGTTTTCTATCATATGCGACTCACGGAGTACGCCGACGCGCTCTCCATGCTTGCCGATGCTGCCTCGCAGAACACCTGGATTGTGCCATCGGTCGGACCTACCTACGGAATCATGATGGACCAAGCCCAGGTGTTAAAGGATTATGACTTCCCAACCGTCATGATCTTGCCTCAGAAAGAAATCGCAGACGAAGCCGGGATCGCAACGGGAATTCGGCTCTTTGTAGAACAGTACGGCAAACCGATTGTGTTGTACCTCAAACATGATCGTTGGCTCTCGCCATCGATTGTCGATTCCTTGGTCCGCGATGGACTTGTGAGTTGGATCAAGTATGCAGTGGTTCGAGAGAATCCCAGTATTGACCCGTATTTGACGGAGATTCTTTCGTCGGTGCCCGCCAAGATCGTGGTCAGTGGAATCGGCGAGCAACCAGCCATCATCCATTTAAGGGATTTCGGAGTGGGTGGTTTTACAAGCGGATGCGTTTGTGTTGCCCCTGCGCGATCGATGGCGATGCTTAAAGCGATCCAAGCACAGGATTTTGCTAAAGCAGAAAGCATTCGAGCCAGCTTTGGTCCTCTGGAAGACTTGAGGAATTCGATCCAGCCGATTCGCGTCTTGCATGAAGCGGTTGCGGCCGCGGGGATCGCCGAAACTGGTCCAATGCAGCCTCTCCTGGGTGAATTAGGCGAATCTCACAAAGCGGCAATCAAACAGGCTGTTCAATCGCTCACGGCATTACCAGCTGTCTAAGATTGCGCGAACCATTGTCGCCTTTCGCTCCTAGGCTGTGAATTTATTGAATAGCCCCAAAGTAGCAGGCACACTCCGTGTGCCGTAGCCCAAAAAACCAAAGGTTTTTGACCTGCGGACGGCACATGGAATGTGCCTGCTACTATAAACTCACAGCCTATCTGCGGAAGTGGCGATCCGCGAGAAGTGTCTAGTTTTCGAAGTCATTAGGATTGCGACCCGATCCACTTTTGCCTGATGAAGTACGCGATGACCCCGCTGAACATCACTATCAGACTCAATTGAATACTAAGCCAAGCGGACGTCCCAAGTACGAACAGCCAACCCACGAGGGCAATTAAACTTGGCAGTGGATAGAACCACATTCGGAACGGCATGTTGATATCCGGTCGGGTCGTTCGAAGCAGATGCAATGCAAAAATCTGTCCGACAAATTGCACCATGATGCGAACGCATACCGCAGCATCGATAACGCTTTGCAGACTCAAGAAACAGAATCCTGCAGTGAAAACTCCTAGTGCAAGCAAGGACACAACCGGATAGCGGCCTTTGGGATGCAAGTACGCAAAGATCGAAAAGAAATCACCTGCTTTGGCGGCGGCATACGGAATGCGAGAATAGGCCAAAGTGCCCGCAAACATACCCGCTAAGCCAGTCCAAACAATCAACCACGTGAAGCCTACCGCCACGCGATGATCAAACAAGCGTTCCATAAAATCGGCCGCAATGTTCTTGGAGTCCATCGCGACTTGCCAAGGCACAACAGCCATGATGGAAATGTTCATGGTCAAATAAAGGCAAGCCACAATTACAATGGATAGCATAATCGCTCGCGGTATCGTTTTTCCTGGCTGGCGGACTTCGTCACCTAAGTGGCAGACATTGAAATAGCCGAGGTAGTCATAGATGGCGATCGACATGGCTCCTCCCAAACCGATCGCAAACCTGCCATCCAATCGGAATGCATTATCCGGTGTCGCAAGCAGATTTGCATCGAAGTGCATCATCCCGCAGACGATTACGGCAACAACCGTGATCAGAGTACCGGCGCAAAGGAACAATCCCACTACGCCTAAATGAGCGACTTTGCGGCATAACGCCAACGTCACTAAAAGCACAGCCAAAACTGCGACCCATCGCGTACCGCCAGGTAAACCCCAGGACTCAACGGTCCGTGGCATTGCGGGCCACGCAAACTCGAGATATGCCAAAGTTCCGATGTAACCAGAAGCTAGTTCTAGGGCAACACTGACTAGGAATTGCCAAATAAACAAGAATGGAAGTATCTTTCCCCAAGAGTGTTGGCCAAAGATTTGTTTTAGAAAATGATAACTCCCACCACTCCCAGGGAGTGCTGCTCCCAACTCACTCCAGACCAAGCCATCGCACAGGATCAACACGGCCGCGATGACCCATCCCACCACCGCATGCGGTCCATGCATCGAGGCGATAAATGCCGGAATCGTGATAAACGGGCCAATGCCGACCATATTGGCGATGTTCAATGCGGTGGCTTGCCATACTCCAAGCCCACGCTCCAAAGAAACCGGCACAGCATCAGTTTTTTCCGTCACAGGCAATCAAGTCTTTCACAGAAAGAGGTCTTTCGACGCCGTAGTGGATCGTACAAACTTCTTCCAGTTTCGAGTTTGGCCAATGTATCTGCTAGGGAACTGTGTGACAATCGTGCATGGGTCCGTAAAGTGCCGTCCAAGTTGCATGCAATATCATTCATTTCGATCCTTAGCCGCGATGAATTCTTGTCACACTCCGTTGACTCGTTTTCGCTCATCTGCCGCACAGGTTTCGCGCAAAGAGCATGTTCCCCTTACTTTTTCGTCTCGGTTCCGTTTCAACTTTATTCGGCACGAGAATTGCTACTTCTTTGGAACAATGAGCGAGATGTTGATTTTCCTATAGTCGCGATCGAATACATGGAAGTTGTTGGCCATACTTCCCTCAAAATGACAGCTTTGAGAGCAAGAGGCTGATTTCGCTGATCGGAGACTCGCGGTTTGAAGTGTTTTCAGAATCGACACTTTGCCCATTTTGATAAGAATTTGCTGCGGAAACGGATGTCGATTCGTTACTGCATCTTTAGCAGCAAATTTTTAGGTTACGGACGAACCGAGCGGTTCGCACCTTCGGACAGCCATGGAAAATGTTTATTACACGTTGGTATCGCAAAATAAAATGAAAACACCACTTTCGCTCCTCGGTTTGACGAGTCTGCTCTCGAGAGTATCGGCAAAGGGCACACGAGCCAAAGAAGCTTCGTGGACTCGCGAGCGTCGATTTCGTCGCAGTAGCCTTTTGCACGAATTGAGTTTCGAATCGCTCGAAAAACGATTGCTCTTGACCGACTCAGACGATTCCATTTCGGAAGCGTTCTTGCTCGGCGCTGTCTCAACAACGGCAAAAACCGTCAGTGCGAGCATTTCCCCGGATACCGACGTGAATATGGTTGGATTCGACGTGAATGCTGGGCAGGTTGTCGATTTCGACGTAGACACGCCGCTTAATGGTCCCGGAGGACTAGGGGCATACATCAGGCTCTTCAATACTCAAGGACAGCAACTTGACTTTAATAACGACGGGGCGGCTCCGGGTGAAAACCAGGTAGGGTTTGATTCGTACTTGCGGTATACGTTTCCGACTAGCGGCACGTATTATTTAGGCGTTTCCAACTTCAACAATGTGCAATATAACCCGCTGACTGGCGATGGCGATACAGCGGGCGGGCTTTACTCGATTGGCAGCTACACCCTGACTGTGCAGGCACTGCCAGTCGACTTGGATGATTCGATTTCGGAAGCGGTTCAGTTAGGGGCTATTTCGGCCACGCCAATTACCGTCAATGCCAGTATCGGTACGGATATTGATGTTAACATAGTCGCGTTCTCGGTCGGTACTGGCCAAGTCGTCGATTTCGATATCGATACGGCGCTGAATGGACCGGGAGGTTTGGGGTCCTATATCAGGCTGTTCAACGCCCAAGGCCAACAGTTGGCCTTCAACAACGACGCAGCGGCCCCGGGAGAGAGCAGCGTTGGGTTTGACGCCTACTTGCGTTTCACGTTCGCGACTGCTGGCACCTATTATTTGGGTGTCTCGAATTTGAACAATGCGCAGTACAATCCGGTTACTGGCAACGGAGATACTTCTGGCGGTTTCAACTCGATCGGGGCATACCAGTTGATTTTGCAAACCGCTCCCGTAATCGTTCCCGATCCAAATGACTCCATCTCGGAAGCAGCGTCGTTGGGGGCCATATCAACGACGCCGACCACAGTCAGTGCCACCATTTCGCCAGACACCGATGTCAACATGGTCAGCTTCAATGTCACAGCTGGGCAGGTTGTCGATTTTGATATCGATACCTCGCTCAACGGATCCGGTGGATTAGGGTCCTACCTTCGATTGTTTGATGCGCAAGGAGCACAACTTGCATTCAACGATGATGGCGTTGCTCCAGGCGAAAGCCGCCTTGGATACGATGCGTACGTACGGTTTACATTTGCGACCGCCGGAACCTACTACCTCGGCGTTTCCAATTTCAATAACATCAATTACAACGCAGTTACCGGCGACGGAGACACCGCTGGGGGCCTACACACGATTGGGAACTACCAGTTGATCGTGCAAGCCCTGGCTATCGATACGAACGATTCCTTTTCCGAATCGGTACAGTTAGGATCCGTATCAGCCACCCCGATAACGGTCAGTGCAAGCCTTGTTACCGATATTGATGTCAACATGGTGGCGTTCTCGGTCGTTTCTGGCCAGGTCGTCGACATCGATATCGATACGTCGTTCAATGGACCTGGAGGATTGGGGTCTTACATCAGGCTGTTTGACGTGCAAGGACAGCAATTAGCCTTCAATAATGATGCGGCGGCCCCAGGCGAGAACACTGTTGGATTCGACGCGTACCTACGATACACTTTTGCGACAGCCGGCGTCTATTATCTGGGTGTCTCGAATTTGAACAACGTGCAGTACGATCCAATTACTGGCAGCGGAGACACACCTGGAGGCTTCAACACAATTGGCACGTATCAGCTGATCTTGCAAACGGCTCCGGTAGCGGTGCCAGATCCGAATGACTCTATCGCCGAGGCAACTTCGTTGGGTGCAATATCGACGACTCCGACGATCAGCAGCGCCAACATTTCGCCGGATACCGATGTCAACATGGTCAGCTTTATTGTCACGGCTGGGCAAGTTGTCGATTTCGATATTGATACCACCCTCAACGGCTCAGGTGGGCTGGGATCGTACCTTCGATTGTTTGATGGGCAAGGGGCACAGCTTGCATTTAATGACGACGGCGTTGCTCCAGGCGAAAGCCGACTTGGGTTCGATGCATACTTGCGTTACACGTTTGCGACTGCAGGCACTTACTTTCTCGGTGTTTCCAACTTCAACAACATCACTTACAACGCGATTACTGGCGACGGTGACACGGCTGGCGGGCTACATGCTACGGGCGGCTACCAGTTGACGATACAAGCCATTCCTATCGATACGAATGACACCATTGCCGAAGCAACGCAATTAGGGGCTGTAACTGCGACTCCTTTCACGATCAGTGCAAGCATAGTCACCGATATTGATGTCAATATGGTTGCGTTCTCGGTCACTTCAGGACAAGTTGCCGATTTCGATATCGATACGGCGCTCAATGGACCCGGAGGATTGGGTTCTTATATCAGGCTTTTCAACGCTCAAGGACAGCAGTTGGCCTTCAACAATGACGCGGCGGCTCCGGGTGAGAACACGGTTGGGTTCGATGCGTATCTGCGATACACGTTTGTGACCGCCGGCACCTATTACCTCGGTGTCTCGAACTTGAACAATGTGCAGTACGACCCAATCGCAGGCAACGGGGACACGGCTGGCGGCTTCAATTCGATTGGAGCTTACCAATTGATTATTCAAACCGCTTCCGTGGCAGTGCCAGATCCGAATGACACGATCTCGGAAGCAACTGCGTTGGGTGCGGCAACAACGACACCGACAACGATCAATGCCGACATTTCGCCGGATACCGATGTCAACATGGTCAGTTTCGTCGTTGGCGCAGGGCAGGTTGTCGATTTTGATATCGATACCGCGCTCAACGGCTCAGGTGGGTTAGGGTCCTACATTCGATTGTTTGATGGGCAAGGAACACAACTGGCATTTAACGACGATGGTGTTGCTCCGGGCGAAAGCAGACTGGGATTCGATGCCTATTTGCGTTATTTCTTTGCGACCGCAGGCACGTACTATCTCGGCGTTTCCAACTTCAACAACAATAATTACAGCGCGGTTACCGGTGAGGGGGACACGGCAGGTGGCCTGCACACAATTGGCAGCTATCAATTGACCGTACAAGCACTTCCTGTGGATACAAATGACTCCATCGCAGAAGCTGCGCAATTAGGAGCCATATCAGCGACTCCTAAGACGGTCACGGCGAGCCTAGTTACCGATATTGATGTCAATATGGTTGCTTTCTCAGTCACGTCAGGACAAGTTGTCGATTTCGATATCGATACGGCGCTCAATGGACCGGGAGGATTAGGATCTTATATCAGGCTGTTCAACGCTCAAGGACAGCAATTGGCCTTCAACAATGACGCGGCCGCTCCGGGGGAGAACACGGTTGGGTTCGACGCCTACCTGCGATACTCGTTTGTCAGCGCCGGCACCTATTACCTCGGTGTTTCGAATCTGAACAACGTTCAGTACGATCCAATTACTGGAAATGGAGATACGGCTGGAGGCTTCAACTCGATCGGCAGTTATCAGCTAATCGTCCAAACCGCTCCTGCTACTGTCTCGGATCCCAATGATGCCATTTCAGAAGCCAATTCATTAGGTGCGGTATCAACGTCGACGACGACGTTAAGTGCCAATATTTCGCCGGACACCGACGTAAACATGGTCAGCTTTATCGTCGGAGCAGGGCAGGTTGTCGATTTTGATATTGATACCCCATTGAACGGCCCAGGTGGATTAGGATCCTACATACGGGTCTTTGATGGGCAAGGAACACAACTTGCATTTAATGATGACGGCGTTGCCCCTGGCGAAAGCCGACTTGGCTACGATGCCTACTTGCGATATACGTTTGCAACCGCTGGAATCTACTACCTCGGCGTTTCTAACTTCAACAACATCAATTACAACGCAGTTACTGGCGACGGGGACACGGCGGGCGGCTCGAACACCGTAGGCAACTACCAATTGATTGTACAAGTCGTTCCATTGGATCCGAATGATTCCATTTCGGAGGCGCTTGCACTGGGATCAATATCCACTACTCCTATAACCGTCAACGCTGATATTGCGACTGATATTGATGTTAATATGGTCGCATTCTTTGTTACCGCAGGTCAAAGCGTCGACTTGGATGTGGATACAACCCTCAACGGTCCAGGAGGGCTGGGTTCGTACATCAGGCTGTTCAATGCCCAGGGCCAGCAGTTAGCCTTCAACAATGACGCGGCTGCTCCAGGTGAGAATACCGTTGGGTTCGATGCCTACTTGCGGTATACTTTTGTGAACGCGGGCACCTATTACCTTGGCGTATCGAACTTGAACAATGTGCAGTATGATCCGATTACAGGCAACGGAGATACGGCAGGGGGGTTCAACTCGATCGGCGGTTATCAACTGATTTTGCAGACCGCTCCTGCCGCGGTCTCGGACCCAAACGACGCCATTTCAGAAGCAACTCCGTTGGGAGCAATATCAACGACTCTCACGACGGTCAGTGCGATTATTTCGCCTGATACCGATGTCAATATGGTCAGCTTCAGCGTCAGTGCGGGGCAAGTTGTCGATTTCGATATCGATACTACGCTCAATGGCTCCGGTGGATTGGGGTCCTACATTCGATTGTTTGATTCGCAGGGAGCACAGCTTTCATTCAACGATGATGGAGTTGCGCCCGGCGAAAGCCGACTTGGATTCGATGCTTACTTTCGGTACACCTTTGCGACCGCTGGTACGTACTACCTAGGCGTTTCCAACTTCAACAACGTTAATTACAACGCGGTGACTGGCGACGGCGACACGGCTGGCGGCCTGCACACAGTTGGCAGTTACCAATTAATCGTACAAGCCCTGCCGGTGGATACGAACGACTCCATTGCAGAAGCCCAACAGTTAGGCGTCGTATCAGCGAATCCAATTACGGTTAGTGCGAGCCTAGTTACCGATATTGATGTCAATATGGTTGCGTTCTCGGTCACGACTGGTCAGATTGTCGATTTCGATATCGATACGGCGCTCAATGGTCCAGGTGGACTGGGTTCCTACATCAGGCTGTTCAATGCTCAAGGCCAGCAGTTAGCCTTCAACAACGATGCGGCGGCCCCTGGTGAGAACACGGTTGGATTCGACGCTTACCTTCGATACACGTTTTTGACCGCCGGCACGTATTACGTCGGAGTATCAAACTTGAACAATGTGCAATACGATTCAATTACCGGCAATGGAGATACGGCTGGAGGCTTCAACTCGATCGGCAGTTATCAATTGATCTTGCAAACCGCTCCTGCTTTAACCTCGGATCCGAATGATACCATCTCGGAAGCCACTTCGTTGGGTACGATTTCCACGACGCCGACGACAGTCAGTGCTGTTATTTCGCCAGATACCGACGTTAACATGGTCAGCTTCAACGTTAGTGCTGGGCAAGTTGTCGATTTTGACATCGATACCACGCTTAATGGCTCGGGTGGGTTGGGGTCGTACATTCGATTGTTTGATGCGCAAGGAGCACAACTTTCATTCAACGATGATGGCGTTGCTCCCGGCGAAAGCCGACTTGGATTCGATGCTTACATGCGGTACACCTTTGCGACCGCCGGCACGTACTACCTAGGAGTTTCCAACGTCAACAACGTTAATTACAACGCAGTTACCGGCGACGGAGACACTTCTGGAGGCTTGAACACAGTAGGCAGTTACCAATTGATCCTACAAGCCCTTCCTATTGACACGAACGATTCCATTGCCGAAGCTTCGCAATTGGGCGTCGTATCAGCGAATCCGATAACGGTCAGTGCAAGCCTTGTTACCGATATTGATGTTAACATGGTTGCGTTTTCCGTCAGTACGGGGCAAGTTGTCGATTTCGATGTCGATACGGCCCTCAATGGACCGGGCGGACTGGGTTCCTACAGCAGGCTTTTCAACGCTCAAGGCCAACAGTTGGCTTTCAACAATGACGCGGCGGCACCTGGTGAAAACACCCTTGGGTTCGATGCGTACCTTCGGTATACTTTTGTGACCTCTGGCACCTATTACCTCGGTGTTTCGAATTCGAACAATGTGCAGTACGATCCGATTACAGGCAATGGCGATACGGCTGGAGGCTTCAACTCGATAGGCAGTTATCAACTGATCTTGCAAACTGCTCCGGCGGCTTCCTCCGATCCAAATGACGCCATTTCGGAAGCAACCTCGTTGGGTGCAATAACTACGACTCCAACAACCGTCAGTGCTAGTATTTCGCCGAACACCGACGTCAACATGGTCGGCTTCAACGTCAGTGCGGGGCAAGTTGTCGACTTTGACATCGATACCGAGCTGAACGGCCCAGGCGGATTAGGGTCCTACATCCGATTGTTCAGTGCGCAAGGTGCAGAATTAGCTTTTAACAACGATGCGGCTGCTCCGGACGAGAACACAACGGGATTGGACGCATATCTCCGTTATACCTTTGTCGCTGGCGGGACTTATTATCTCGGTGTATCGAACTCAAATAACACTCAGTACGATCCGGTGACCGGGAATGGTGACACAGCTGGTGGGGCAAATGCAACGGGCAGTTATCAGTTGATCTTGCAGACCCCCTCCAATGTGATAGCAGATCCGAATGACACGATTTCTGAAGCGTCGCTCCTGGGGAGTATCACGTTAACACCGTCGACCGTGAATGCTGCAATTTCACCAGCCACAGATGTAAACATGGTTGGCTTTACTGTCATTGCGGGGCAGGTAGTCGATTTCGATATTGATTCCCTTTTGAATGGTCCTGGCGGATTGGGTTCGTACCTGAGATTGTTTGATGCGCAGGGAAATCAAATGGCGTTTAATGGCGCGGCAGCCGCACCTGATGAACATGTGATTGGTTACGACGCTTACTTGCGCTATACTTTTTCGGTTGGCGGAAGCTACTTTCTCGGCGTTTCGAATTACAACAATATCCAGTACGACCCGTTGACAGGCAACGGCGACTCAGCTGGGGGAGCGAATTCGACCGGTGGTTACCAGTTGAACATCCAAACGGCGACGGTGGCTTCGACAGATCAAGATGATTCGATATCCAAGGCAATTCCCTTAGGGAGCATTTCAACGACTCCGGTCAGTGTTGATTTCGTCATTTCGCCGGACACCGACGTCGATATGTACAGCTTCTCCGTTATTGCTGGCCAAGTTGTTGATTTTGATATTGATACAATGGCCAACGGATCTGGTGGGCTAAACTCGTTTTTAAGGCTGTTTGACGTACTGGGGCAACCATTGGCTATCAACAATGACGCCAAAGCGCCAGGCGAGAGCGTCGTTGGTTTTGACGCGTATTTACGATACGAATTCTTAGAGGCAGGTACGTTTTACATTGCCGTGTCCAATAACAGCAACATTCAATACAGTCCGATCACAGGCAATGGCGACGTAGGCGGTGGTCAGAATCCAACGGGCAGTTACCGATTGATACTGCACGCCTTGTCAACAACCCTTTCCGTGAGCATCGATGTCCCCAGTATTGCGGAGAAGAACGGACACGCGGTCGGTACAGTTTCACGAACGGATGCGGATCTTAGCAAAGCCTTGGTAGTGAATCTCAGCAGCAGCGACATCACAGCGGCGTCGGTGCCTGTGTCGGTAGTTATTCCAATCAACCAGACGTCGGTCAGCTTTGTCATTACGGCTGTGGACGATCACATTGTGGATGGAACGTCAACGGTCATGATAACGGCGACCGCATCAGGCTTTACGCCGGGGGCAAGTACTCTGAAAGTAACGGACAGCAATGGGTTTTGGCACAATTCAACCAACCCACTAGACGTTGACATCGATAGCACTGTCTCTCCACTCGACGTCCTATCGATCGTCAATTATTTGAATCAATTTGGTTCAGGACCGGTGACTTCTAGCAACCCTCCTCCGTATCTAGATGTCGATAGCGACAATTTTGTTTCACCACTGGATGCCCTTGTCGTTATCAATTACCTTAACGCACAGGGCAGTGGACAAGGTGAGGGGGAAAGCGTAAACACAGCGGTTCCGATTGATTTCATCGACGACTACTTCACCAACTTCGCCAGAAATAGGTCAAACGTTGCATCACAGCGCATGCGTGGGATGCTCGTGTAAAGCGACAAGGTCGCAGGACATAAAAGGAACAAGAACAATTTGGGAGGTTATTTACTCCAGCATGATCCGTCGCTCGCTCCAATGGGAATCACTTGCTCCAAGTGCTTAACTCAAAACGATTTCTTACTTTGGTACCCGCGGCTTTTTTCGGGATTGCCATCTGGCTACTTTATCACGAGATCGCTCGCTATCGATGGCAAGAGATTGAACAGAGCATTGGTTCTATTGCGTTGTCGAAGATTTTCGTTGGCTGTGGGTTAGTCTTCATTAATTACATAGTGCTCATAGGGTACGACTGGCTTGCGCTTAAAGCAATTGGAGTCCGATTGGAACCGGCGAAAGTTGCATTTGCATCTTTTGCTGGCTTTGTAGCAAGTTATAACTTCGGCGCAACCCTCGGCGGTGTTCCAATCAGGTACCGCATCTATTCTTCGTATGGTATGACGGCGATTCAAATCATCCAATTATCGGTGATGCTCGGCGTAACATTTTGGATCGGTGAATTTGCTTTGGCGGGTGCTGTATTTGTCATTGCGCCGATCCGAGTCCCGGAAAAATTGCAACTGCCTTTTGAGACTGTCTATGGATTTGGTTGGGTGTTGCTTGGAATCGCCGCAACCTACTTCGCGATGACAGTGTTTCTACAACGAGCAATTCGGGTGGGCGGTAAGGAATTTCGATTACCGAGTGCCAAAATGACTCTCGCTCAATTCGGTATTGCCGCGTCGGATTTTTTTATTGCGGCGGGGATACTCTATGCGTTGCTCCCCAATGCAATTGCCGTATCCTACCTCCAGTTCCTGTGTGTTTTCTTGCTTGCGATGATCGCGGTCGTACTGACACACATTCCAGGTGGAGTTGGGATATTTGAGTTGGTCGTATTGACGATGCTTGGAGCAGAAGCAAATGGCGACGTGGTTGCTTCACTTCTGGTATTCCGAGTTATCTACTACCTGTTCCCGCTGCTAATCGCAGGAACGATGGTAGGGTATTTCGAGTATCGCCAGCGTCGCGAACGAATCAACCCGGTCTTGTTGCAATTGAGCCAGGCAGCGGCCTCCATCGCGCCGAGTCTGATCGCGGGGGTCGTGCTCATGGGGGGCGCGATACTGTTATTATCCGGTGCAACGCCAAGCGCGGAGGGTAGAGTTCGATTTCTTCGCTCTTGGTTGCCACTCCCGTTTATCGAAGTATCCCATTTTTTGGGCAGCTTGGTTGGAGCTGCAATGTTGGTGGTGGCCCGCGGTCTTCAACGAAAGCTCGATTCTGCTTGGTGGATCGCTACTGCGTTGTCCGTTGTTGGAATCGCCACTTCACTCCTCAAGGGCTTTGATTACGAAGAAGCCATTCTGTTAATATTTGTTCTGGCTGTACTTACTTTGAGTCGCAAGAGATTCTATCGAAAGGGCTTTTTGTTGCACCAACGGTTCACACCTGGCTGGATCACCGCGATTGGCCTGGTCGTAGTCTGTTCGCTTTGGCTGGGGAGCTTTGCATTCAAGCATGTGGAGTATCAACATGAACTCTGGTGGCAATTCACACTTCGTGGTGATGCACCAAGGTTTTTGCGAGCGAGCGTCGGGGTGGCTGCAGCATTCCTTTGTTTCATGATCTGGCGTCTTGCACGACAAACGGCCCCAATTGATTTGGAGGAACCATCCGCAGAGGATTGGCACGCAGTGCAGAGTATCGTTGGATTATCGACCAAGACCAATTCCAACCTAAGTCTTCTCGGCGACAAGCGATTTTTGCTGAGCAAGGATCGACGTAGCTTTATCATGTACGCGGTGGAAAAGCGATCGTGGATAACGATGGGAGATCCCGTTGGTCTGAGCGATCAGTTTGCCGAACTCATCTGGAAGTTTCGGGAAACCTGTGACCGATATGACGGATGGCCAGTCTTCTATCAGGTGGATAAGGAGTACCTGTCGTTTTACTTGGATCAGGGGCTGACTCTGTTAAAAATAGGGGAAGAAGCACAAGTTTCGCTCCAACAGTTTTCGCTCGAAGGGCAACATAGGAATTTGCGGACCAATCGAAACAAGCTTCAGAAATCAGGCTGCCACTTTGAGGTGATACTTCAAGAGGATCTTCCAGGGGTTCTTACTCGACTTCGAGAGATCTCGGATATTTGGCTCTCAGAAAAACACGCGTCCGAAAAAGGATTCTCATTAGGCTACTTTTCGGAAGCTTATTTGAAGCGTTATCCCTGTGCCGTCATTAAGCTAAACGACCAAATCATAGCTTTTGCTAATATATTGCAGAGCGCGCACAAGTCCGAACTCTCTATTGATTTAATGCGGTACATGCCCAATGGGCCAAGTGGACTTATGGACTTCCTTTTCACTGAGTTACTCCTTTGGGGCAAAGCCGAGGGGTACCATTCGTTCAACATGGGCATGGCGCCACTTTCTGGTTTAGACAGCCGCCCTCTGGCTCCGATTTGGAACAAAGCGATCAATCTGGTTTACCGGCATGGAGACCATTTTTATAGCTTTGAAGGTCTACGGCAATACAAGCAGAAATTTGACCCAGTGTGGCAACCCAAGTACCTCGCGTCTCCAGGAGGATTGGCGCTACCTCGGATTCTTGCAGACCTTACACAATTGATTGCGAGGAAAAAGTCAACGTAGCTTCTGCTATCGCTTCCCATATTTGGATACCAAGGGTTTTGCTCCAAGCTGTCTTAGCCGCAATTCTCCTTGGGCAATAATGAGTTTTGCATTCTCAATTACGTTTCGCAATTGTTGTGACTCTTGGTTCTGATGTGCGGCAGCCATCGTCGCAAGTTTTGTCTTGGCCATTTCTTCTCTTGCATCTTGGCGGGCTTTGTCGAGGGTTCGCTTGGCGTCTCTCCATTCTTTGCTACCATCGAATAGCTTCCTGCGTACGTCCACCACATGTTGCTCAGCCTTTGCAAGTTGTTCCGTTGCAAATTTGTATTCGGGGTCGCTCTTAATAGTAATCCTTTGTGATTCGGGCAGCCTGGACATTTCGACAAATCGCGAATCCTCTGTCGAAATCTTTTCATCCTCGGGTGTGTGAGCCAAACTGTGAAAGACGCGATGCACCTCTTGGTTGTAAAGACCAACCGCTTTGGTGGCTTCCGCGAAATCGGAATTGCCTGCCTGTTCAGCTAATAAATCCGCCTCGATCATTTGGACTTCTTCAAACGCATTGTGTACATCTGCGTTCGCCGTCTCGATTTCTTGTCGGATATGATTCAGCTTTGACGTCGCTTCGAATGCCATCGATTGGGACATGGCAGATTTGGATTCGGCATTGGCCAAAACTTGATTTGCCAATGCGACTTGTGATTGAAGCATACTAATCATCTGCTTCTTCTGGGCTTGAATGTTCGCAGTGGCATGCCGATGGTATGAGCTAGTTCGATGATGGCTCCGATACTGCGCTTCGACACTCGTCGTTGAAAGCGACAGGAAGAAGATGAGGGCGAGTCCAATTCGTGGCGACATAATTGCAATGCTCCTTTTCAAATCCCTATTGAAACTAAGTACTCATTGTAGTTCAACCACGAATTCGATGCCAAGCGATTGGAGAACAAGGAAGCTTGCGATACCTAACTACGCCAACTACTTCTTTTGGTGAAGCAAGACCTGCAGGATAACTCCGAAACTTGCGGCAATCAAATGGACGATATCGGCCGATAAACGGATCTGAGAGCCCGGCATTTGGAAAAACGAAAGAAGAAAACGAACACTCAAGATGGCAAATAAGCCGATAGTCCATATTTTTCGATCCCGGATCTTGCCTGCTAGAATGGTTCTTGATAAACATCCGTAGTAACCTGCTGAGGGGCCTACGTCGTGCAGCGAATACAAAGTAGATATGGTCTGGCCAAGTTGCATCCAATGCAAAAAGCCAATACCAACAGCAAAAATCAAGACCGACGCCAAATGCGATAGGCTAAAGGTCCAAATTACGACTTTCGTGCCGAGCGTAAATTCACACCAACCGACCGCGAGAGAAGCCATGACGATGGCCACCGTTAGGTGCTCTAAATCATGGGTCAAAAAAACGCTCGTAATAACTCGCAGAAGCTCACCCGATACTAGGTGACGCGGGGCAAGTCCAAGATTCGACAGGTTGTCAGGATTCAGGCTACCATCCGACCGAATCAGGGCTGCTGAACATAACAATACGGAAAGAATGAGTAGAAGCGTAAAAGTAAACTGGCGTATCAAAGTGCGGATTCTGTCGCTGTTCATGGTTTTGCAAGTTCAACCGGTCGTTACAATTTGAAACGCCATATCCTTTGTTTGCATTCTCCATTTATTGCTCTACCACAGATGATAGCAGACCCATGAGTCCATTGCGCGAACTCCAACGGTTGTTAGCCACGGATGTTCACCGATCAACACGGATTAGAGAATCCAAATCCATGTTCAGCGATCACACTACTTGTTCAAACGGCTGCCGTCGCTGAGTAACACATTTTAGGGGACGGATTTACGCGGATTGCTGTTTCAATGGACGTCTTACGAGTAGAGAATTGATTGAGTTCATCGATTGTCACTTTTCTCGCCGCGATTGTCGCCTTTCGCTCTGCGATTGTCGCCTTTCGCTTAGCAATTGTCGCCTTTCGCTCTGCGAAAGTGTGCTGCGTTAACGCACTTTTGCGGAGCAAAAGGCGACATGAAACAAAAGATAGGAATACCGCTTGTGAATTGTCATCTTAAAAACGTCTCGATAGTCTTGTTCATCTGCGGTTCCATGAGCCGTTCCTTGGCTTCCGACAAGCACTTTGAGATCCACGTCGTCGACAAGCAAACACGACGCGGAATTCCGATGGTAGAACTGTCCACGGTCGATGACGTCGTCTATCTCACCGATAGCGCGGGCCGAATCGCATTGGATGAACTCGAGTTATCCGGAACTACTGTTTTCTTCAAAGTGCAGTCACATGGCTACTCCCATGCCAAGGACGGCTTTGGGATGGAAGGAGTCAAATTAACGATTGAACCTGGCAATTCACATACGATTGAATTGACTCGAACTAATATTGCTGAACGACTCTATCGAATCACCGGTCGCGACGTTTACTTGGATACGATTCGACTGGGCTACCCATCGCCGATCACCAATCCGCTCGGATCTGGGAAAGTCGTCGGACAAGACTCTATCCAGGCGGTGCCATACCGTCAGCGACTATGGTGGTTTTGGGGTGATACTAATCAATTGGCTTACCCTTTGGGACTTTATCGAACAGCTGGTTCCGTCTCGGACATGCCGAACCGCGGAGGGTTAGATCCATCACTGGGGATCGACCATCAGTATTTTGTTAAGGAAGATCGGTTCGCTCGAGCCATGGTGGAAGTACCAAACGAGGAGGGAGTTGTCTGGATTGAAGGCGTTTGCGTTGTGCCAGATGGAAGTGACACTGATCGTATGGTCGCGCACTACTCGCGACGAAAAGGACTGACAGAACCACTTGAGCAAGGAACCGTGCTTTGGAACGATGATCGAGCGATGTTCGAAGTCCATGATATGCTTGATTTGCAGGAAAAATGGCGAATTCTACACGCCCATCCGATTCGCCACTCGGATGCCGGAGTGGAATACCTTTGTTTTGGAAATCCCTTTCCTGTCACACGCGTTCCAGCGACATTGGCCGCGCTGACGAATCGGGATGCCTACGAGTCGTTTACTTGCCGCGAGGACTCGATTGACGAATTTTTTACAGAACAGCAACTTGTTCTGGCCAAGCCGCAGCGAAATGAATCGGGGCAGTTGGTCTGGAGTTGGAAAAAAGCTCCCCCGGTGACGCAAGGGGACGAACATCGCTGGCTGAGACAAGGTTTAATAAAGATCGAAGAAGCCCGCTATCTGCCACGTGATGCAGAAGCACTCGAACGTGTCGTTGAGATGCATACGGGAACCGTTCATTGGAATGATTACCGACAACGTTGGGTGATGGTAGCCATCGAACAAGCATGGGATAAGAAAAGCCCATCGTTTCTCGGTGAGGTTTTTTACTCCGAAGGGTCCACTCCTCAGGGACCGTTTTTAAAGGCCATCAAGATTGCGACCCATCCGGGACAAAGTTTTTACAACCCCTGTCATCATCCGTTCTTCGATCAAAACGGTGGTCGCCTTCTTTATTTCGAAGGGACCTACTGCAATACGTTTACGAGCTCACCAGCCACGCCCAGGTATAACTACAACCAAATGATGTATCGATTGAATCTAGAGGACCCTCGGCTGCGCGAGGTCTTTGGATATTAGTACTCGTATGGCACGCCCGAACGGTGTGGTGGGTCGCAAGTGCCACAACTCAGGAGGGTTGCGCGTTAGCAACCCTCCCCCCGAAGATAGTCCGGTTTAGTCACCCTCCCCGAGGGAGGCCGAGGGAGGCCGTGGGAAGCGAGGGGAGGGTGGAGTGGGTGGAGTGCCAAAGGCGATCGCACAATTAATTCACCCTCCCCGGCCTTTGGCCGCCCCTCCCGGAGGGAGGGTAGCTTAAGTTTCAGCTAGCGCTCTGGGCGTGCTCCAACCAATTTGTCGCCTTTTGCTCCGCAAAAGTGTGTTAACGAGGCGCACTTTCGCAAAGCGAAAGGCGACACTCATTCGAAGTAACAATCCGGGGGCATTCCAAACTTGGCGGGCAAGGGAATGTTGGACCAGGATGCATCATCTCCGAGCCGCAACTGCCATCGACCTTTCAGATCGAGTCGGTGTTTTGCCAAAGTTAAGCTAGGCGACACGTTGAGTGGTTCTGTCTTGTCGTGATCGATTCGAAGCACGAGCAAATTTGCTTCATCAGCGGCAATTGCCTTGAACGGCACCTCGAAAGTCTGATGGTCGGATCCATCCTTCGTAGGCAATGAAACCAACGGCTGACCGTTAAACCATACTGCTACTGAATTGGATCGACACGGTACGGTTAGTGTACAACGCGCGGACGCATCGCTCCTAGGAATTCGCACAGCACAACGGTACCAAGCAGTCGAGCGGTATCCCGTCAGGGCACCACTGGGCACACCCGCCCATGTGGTTGGGATCGAAACGAGCGTCCACTGTTTTTCAAAATCAGACTGAGTTCGTTCCTTTGAGGAGAGCATTGAGATTTCGCCAGCACCCGTCCGCTGGTCCTCGCGAAATCGAAACGGCGAGCCACCCAATACTTGATCACTCGTGATCGTCGGGCAGACGAATCGTTCCACATGATGGACTACTAAATCATTGCCCGAAAAGTGGTCGACGTAAGGCCAAGACTTGGGGTTGTACATGCAATCGGTCATGTCTCGCATCAGAACCACTTTCATTCCATTGCGGGCCATCTGCCGCAAACCGAAGGGGCGGCCCAACACGCACATGTTCGTATGAACGCCAACCAAGATCACTTGTTGTATTTGACGTTGTTTCAAGATATTCCATACTTCATCTCCTCGATCGCTAATAAAATCCTGTTGCGAGTCGATTTCGATTAAGTCGGATTGCCTTTGCCATGGGAGGGCTGGGTTACGCCCTAACGCCTTGAGTTTGTCAGCCCATTTTGCGTGTTCGATAGGATCATCATCGTCACCTCCATCCGATTGATCGATTGGATAGACTGCCGTTTCCTCCCCTGGAATCTTGGAACACCACGCCGCAACGTCCACGGGCGGATTGGAAACGGTTGGGCACTCGATGGCCCGCTTGCGAGCCGGATGCTCTTCATAACTCGGCATGCAATCGCTGGGTGCATGGATGATCGTTGCTCCACGTCTTCTGGCTTCACCAACAACTTGGTTCATACGTGGCGCGAACTGCTCAAGTCGTCGCATGGCATTGAGCGAATGGTGGAAATCCCAAGTGTCGCATACGATAATGGCCGTCTTCTTGGCCACCCACCGCTGCAGCTCGATTCGATATTCAAGCTCGCTCGCGGGAGTTTCCTTGATGGATCGAAGCGACAAGTCGAAGTCGCCTGCATTGGAGCCCTGAGACATGGTTATGAATGCACTTCCCATCATTAGGATCACTAGGACCGATGGAAACAAACGATTGGTGAAACTCATGGTCGTTCCTTGGGTGTGTGAGTGGCATGAAAAGCATTTTAGCAATACTCCGCACTCGTGTGGCACGCCCCTGAGTTTACGAAGGGCGTGGGAATCGCTAGAAACATTTTCCGAAATTCACCACGCCCACGCTTCGCTTTGGGCGTGCCACACGGAATCATCGGTTTTTGGGCGTGCCACACGATGTCACAACCAATGTGTATAGCCATTTCAATCTATGGTTGCTGTACTGACCGACCACTTGGCTATTTTTCCGTGTCCAACGGCATAAATCGCGTCGCCAGCTTCATTCACATTAATTCCGTGAACGTGCATTGGTGCTTTTTCATCGCGGAACGCCTTCGTGGAATCGGCAAGGTCGAAGAACATCAAGAATCCACTGTTGTCCCCTCCTGCTGCCACGAGCCAATCGCCATTGGGATGGAAAGCGATCGATTCTACCAGTCCCTTGAAACTGTTGTCACCATAAGCGTGTGTCCTTTCTCCTTCTCGCCATGCAAAGATCTCGACCCTCGCTTTGCCCTCGAGATGATCAATGTTACCGACTTTCCCCATCCCGCCTACAGCCAATCTTAGTCCATCGGGGGAGAACGCAACACTTCGGATTCCCCCAATAGAATGCCGACGCTGCTTCGGGTCCCAAGTGTACATTTCAGAAGCCGCTAGCTTAGCGATCTGCCGACCGTCATCCGATCTCCAAATCAGAATCGTTCCTACACGATCCACGGTGGCAATATGTTGGCCGTCGGGAGATATCGCACAAGCATAAAGCATCGACGGGTAGTGGTGCGGTGTTTCGGTTTGATGGCCATGCAACTCGTGAAGCAAGCGACCGGAGGTGGCTTCCCAGATTCTTCCGATCATGTCGTCGCCGACGCTGACAATCCACTTGCCATCTCGGCTCGCTTGGACATCGCGAATGAAACGTTGATGGGCGTTGTCGATGGTTCGGACCGGTTTTCCTGATTCTATATCCCACCAAACCAAACGCTGATCGTAACTGGACGTTACGAGAAAGTTCGCAGTTAAAGCGACACCCGTGACATAGCTTTCATGGGCCAGTCCTTCGGTGATGGGTTCGTTCTTTTCCTGCGAAAGGTCGAAGCCATAAAGTTTGAAGTCGCTACTGCCAACTTGGAGACGCTCTGAATTTGGCATTCTCGCCATCGAGAAAAGGATATCGCGTCGTGAGATTTCCCTAGTGATTTTCAGTTCCAACTTTTTTTCCATGATTGAACTCTCAAAACACTACGCGAGGATATCGGTGATGATTCGTGTGCCTGGATCCGAAAGGGGGATGGGACGGGCTCCATACTGATACTCTTGATGGGGATCGATGCCCACGGCTTGGAAGATCGTTGCGAACAAATCGCCCGCCCCCATTTCTCCATCGGTCACCGTCATGCCGTCTGCGTCCGTTTTTCCGTAGACCATACCAGGACGAATGCCGCATCCCGAAAGGGAACAACTCCAGGCCGATGCGAAATGGTCTCTGCCGAGACTTGCATTGATTTGAGGCGTCCGTCCGAATTCTCCAACGGTGATGACCAAAGTATCTTCCAATAATCCTCGTTCTTGCAGATCATCGAGCAGGACACTCATGACGTGGTCTAGTTCCGTTACCAGTTCCAAGTGCGTCTCGAAGTTTTGTCCATGGCTGTCCCACCACGCGCGGGCTACTCGAACAAAAGGCACGCCGGCTTCGACCAATCGTCGTGCGACAAGGCATTGCTCGCCAAACTGTGTAGGCCCGTACCGATCACGGACGTATTGCGATTCCTGGTCGATATTGAACAGATGCTCACTAGACATCAAACCTTTTACGCGTTCGTAGGCAGTGTTGTGGCTTTGTACGGTACTGGCATGATGGTTTCGAAGGAATCGCTGGCTGAGTAGCTTTCTAAGCCTTTCGCGATCTTGATGATCGACATCGGTAACTTCGTCGAGCCGTTGAAGATCTTGAGGAATCGGATCCTCAAATAGTTGAATCGGCGCATAGCGGCTTCCTAGGAAGCCAGGTCCACCCAGCGTATTGCCGCGTCCCTCCGTCTCCGAATAGAAAGCCACAAAGTCGGGCACACTGCTGTCCGAGCGTCCGAGCTCTCGAGCCATCATTGCACCTAGGTCAGGATAAGGAACGGTTGCGTCCGTACGACGCCCTTTGAGCATCAACTCGGCGGCCCCTCCATGATCGCCGTTGCGTGTGTTGAGCGAACGAATAATGGCCGTATGTTGATGCAACCGCTTGGCCATCTTTGGCATTAGTTCGGAGATATGCACGCCTGGCACCGATGTTGGAATTGCCCGAAAGGGCCCTCCCGTTGCACGCCCCGGTTTTGGGTCCCAGGTTTCTAATTGGCTCGCACCGCCTGCAAGCCAGAGCAGGATCACGCGCTTCTGCGATCGCTTGAGATGATCTGCCATGTCTGGTTGCGCAAAGCACTCTAGGCTCCGCAGGTTCGCGCAAAACGCACCCGTCGCAATCGCCGACCCACCCAGAAAATCGCGTCGACTAACCCCGGAATGATCGGACGAACCACAAAAGAATCGTTTGAATGGATGCATTACTAGATCTTCCTTGGGTTTCAACGAAGGACATAGATTTTAGCCGGAACGCGTTTGCGTCTGGTTTTTCCAACCAGAACCGGTGCTAACGAACGTCGGCTAATCCTATGGTCGCCTTTCGCTCCTAGGCTGTGAATTTATTATTGTCGCCTTTCGCTCAGCGAAAGTGCGCCTCGTTAACACACTTTTGCGGAGCAAAAGGCGACAAAGTTCTGCGCCTTGCGAATAAATTCACAGCCTATCCGCGAAAGTGCGCTGCGAAACGCACTTTTGCGGAGCAAAAGCGACACTAATGGTTGAATCGAAACTCGGTACTTGCCAACAAGGACCAAACCAATTGCTGGCAGGCTTGAAGGCGACGTTCGGGACGCATTCTCAGGTAAGCCTCCATGGCTTCACGCTCACTTAAATCGGGCAATCGCTGAAGTACGCACTGAAATGCGAGTTCAACCATTTTGCCGTCATCCTCAGTATTCGCAAGTCGGTCCACCAATCCTCGCCCTAGCAACTCGCTCATCATACCCCTGTTGTTGTTGAAATAGAGCGCTTCGCTAACGCTTATCTGAAGGTCTTCACGCGGCATTTCAAACCGCGAACTTAGCCCACGCCCTGATTGAGCCGACTCCTCAAGTCGCTTGTTCCGATCAGCGATCGAGACTCCACATCCTACCGATTCAGGATCCAACGTTGCGACCCTCAAGGATGCTCCAAGTTGTAGCGGAGTAAGCATGCGAACGCGACCGACCGCAAATAAATTCTCATCAGGTTTGGTCGCTTGTTCCTCCCAGGCACTGTCACGCGAATAGGTACGACTCATCACCAATCCTCGTATCAGACGTCTCAAATCAAAGTCGTGTGAAATAAGGTCCTGAGCCAGCCACTCAAGCAGTTCCGGGTGGCTGGCGGGATTCTCACTATGCATTTGATCCAAAGGCATAACCAGCCCATAACCGAGCAGCCGATACCAAATACGATTGACGATGGATCGGGCGAGCCACATTCGGCCAACTGGGCTGAGTCCCGGTTCGATAATCCTGTTTCGGCGACTGTAGCTTGGTGGTGGCGGTGGTTTCTTTTCCTTTCGCAAATCCTCCAGCAGTTTTTTCTCGGCCTGCTTTTCTTGATCGCTTGGCTCAAGCTGTTCGGGTTCGTCGAGCTCCTCACCGGTCAAAAACACCAGTCGAGCGCGGCGTTTTTCGCCTTTGGTGGTAACGTAATCGACCAAACCATACGGTCTTTATGCAACAAACCCTCCATTATCAAAGGTCCGAGCGAAAAAGGATTTAATTCCGTAATAAATATCCAGCTTCCAGTCACACACCAACGGATGGTCGTGGCACTGAGCGCAACTGATATTGACTCCGAAAAACCGTACGCTGACTTCATTGGTCATTTTGTCAACGTCATTGAGCCTCGCCCGAACAAACGAACTGGCGCCTCCATTTGAGCCCTCTCCTTGCTCGGCTAACATTAGGTCTCTAAAGATCTGGTCCCACGGGCGATGTTCAATAACGGATTTCTTTAAATACTCCTTTAAGTTGCCGCTATCGGGGTACATCAATAGTGTTTCGAGTTCATCCACTTGATGGCGAACGAATCCTTCGCTTTGCATCAGGTTGTTCACCCAGTCAGCACGCTTGGTTTCCGATTCCGACGAAAGGAATTCCTGAGTCTCAAATGGACTTGGAACCCGACCAACCAAATCGAGAGTGAGTCGCCGAATCAAGTTAGCGTCGTTTGCCTGCAAGGCAGGCTCAACGTTTTCCTGTCTGAGGCGAAGTTCGACGTACTGGTCGACGATGGACTCAATGAGAACATCGATTGATTCCTGTCCGAACACAGTTGCTTGGCACAATCCAACGGTCAAAAAAACAGCCAGGATCATCCAGCATTGAATTGCCTCATTCGCTCGCAGCAATATGGATCCTCGGCAGTGGGTGGGAACGACGGTGATTGCGTCGTTAGGTCGGCAGGTGAATCAGATAGGGGTGGGATGTGTACCCAACTTAACTTGATTCTATTTGGTTCCACGAATGCTTTGCAAGGGAACTATCCGTTTTTACAAACAATTCCGGATTCACTGATTGGAATCAAGTTTAGGGCTGAGTACGCTGCAGTTTGTTCAATTGGTCAACAAACTTGGGATTCACAACAACACGAAAAACACCACCGCGAGCCTCCAATACCTCGATTGGAGACTGTTTGCAGTTGATGCATTGTGGGATGGATAGAACATTCTTTTTCCAGGATGTCGAAGTTGAGTTCCCGACCATGTTGCTGACGGCAAACAGAAGAATGGTCAGCGGCCACGAGAGTAGAAGTCCAAAAAACAATAGGTAGGTATCATCGTAAACGGTGTCTTTTCCTCCCGCTTGGTTTTTGCGAGAATCCCATCCAACAAGCTTACGTCTACGATTGGTCGGCAAACCGCATTGGCAACAGATGTCCGGCAGTTGCGTCGACGAATTGACATAAATTGGAGTTGGTGATTCGTGATTGCGATTCGTCGAATTTGTATCCCGCTGGCAACAGGGGCAAATCCCTTTAGCATTAATGATGACCATTTCAAAACAATGTGGACATTCTGGCACTGTTATTGACCTCACGCCTACTCTACAAACTCGAAACCAAAGGTGCGAGCCACGGCTTTATTGGTGACCATCCCTTTGTGAATGTTGAGAGAGTCTCTCAGCGCTTTTGAGTTGACAATGCACTTATCAACACCATCCTCCGCCAGTTGCACGATCCACGGTAACGTTACGTTGCACAATGCAAATGTACTGGTTCGGCCAACCGCACCCGGCATGTTCGTCACGCAGTAGTGGACTACGTCATCGACAACATACGTTGGATCGCGGTGCGTTGTTGGGCGACTTGTCTCAACGCAGCCTCCTTGGTCGATGGCAACGTCGATGATGACACTGCCTGGCTTCATCAACTTGAGATCCTCCGAACGAACTAAGTAGGGAGCTTTGGCACCTGGAATCAGGATCGAGCCGATGACCAAATCGGCGCGTCGAAGCTGCTCGCGGATGGTGTGCCGGTCACTGAAAAGGGCATTCACATTGGAGGGCATGACGTCATCCAAATAGCGAAGTCGATCTAAGTTAACATCCAGGATGGCAACATCGGCTTGAAAGCCTGCGGCGATACGAGCGGCATTCGCACCCACCACTCCGCCACCAAGAATCGTGACGTGAGCTGGCGCGACGCCTGGAACGCCACCTAGCAAAATACCTCGGCCCATCTGAGGTTTTTCAAGGTACTTTGCTCCCTCTTGAACACTCATGCGGCCTGCTACTTCGCTCATGGGAGTTAGCAGCGGCAAACGCCCCTGGGTATCGCGCAATGTCTCGTACGCTAAGCAACTGGCACCGGAGTGAAGCATCGCTTCCGTCAGTTTCTTGTCCGCCGCAAAATGAAAGTAAGTAAAGAGAGCTTGGCCTGGCCGAATGAATGGCCATTCAGATTGCAACGGCTCTTTTACCTTGACGATCAAATCCGCTCGATTGAAGATATCCTCGCCCGTTGCGCACATTTCGGCACCAGCTTGCAGATAATCGTGGTCGGCCAGACCCGATCCGATGCCAGCGTTGGCTTGAACCAAGACCCTGTGACCGAGCGAAACCAGCTCCTCCACGCCGACCGGTAGGATGGCAACTCGATATTCATCTTCCTTGACTTCTTTCGGGATTCCTACAATCATCGGCTTTAGCTCCAGTTGGTATATAAAATAGAATGTTTTGAGAAATAGCGGCTCCATGCAATCGCGGAGTGCTCGAAGTGTACCGAACCGGCAATGATTTTGCTACGACGAGCCGGCTTACCCGCCTGTGAAAAACAAAACCGCCGATCGGTAAACAATCCGCGCGGCCATGCCAAATATGCTTTGCCGTCGGTTATGCTATTACCGCACGATAGGTCGATCCTCCTTTCGCAAAACGAATAATCCCTCCTAAAGCGAGTTTGCCAGTGGCGCAAGATTCTCAATACGATCCTTACGCCATGCCGGCGGATGCCATTCAGGATCCTCCGAAGACCTTTTTCAAAGCCATGAGAATGATCGGACCTGGGATCATTTTGGCAGGGACGATTGTCGGATCGGGCGAGCTTTTGTTAACGACGTCCCTTGGTGCGAGAACAGGCTTTATATTCCTGTGGCTGATCCTGTTTAGTTGCGTCATCAAGGTGTTTGTTCAAATCGAAATAGGACGACATGCGATTTCGTCGGGGCAACCAACTTTGGGAGCCTTGAATGCTCTGTCCGGTCCTCGATTTGGCGCGCATTGGCTTGTCTGGTGGTGGCTGTTCATGATGCTTGCCACGGTGTTTCAACTGGGTGCCATGACTGGTACCGTGGGGCAGTCCTTAAATCTGGCCTTTCCTGTTGTTTCTCAAAACCTAGAGTCCAGCTTTCAATCCAAATCCTGGCTTGGAGGATTGTTGGGTCAACGTCCCGAACTGCCGTGGGCTTTTGTAACCTGCATTGTCGCCATAGGACTACTTTGGAGTGGTAGCTACAAACGGATAGAGATTGTGACTACCGCAATTGTTATCGCCGTGACTCTCCTCACCGTGACTGCGACGATGTTGCTTCCCTGGACAGCTTATCCCATCCCATGGCCACAGGTTGTCGATGGTCTGAAGTTCCAATTTCCCGCTTCCGACATTCAATCGATTGCTGAAGCATTTGGAGTTTTCGGTATTACCGGAGTCGGTGCAACGGAACTGTTTTACTATCCGTACTGGTGCTTGGAGAAGGGTTACGCACGCTATGTCGGTCCCAGGGACGGCAGCTCGGAGTGGAATCGCCGAGCTCGCGGTTGGATTGGTGTCATGTACATCGACGCATGGATCAGCATGATCGTCTTTACGATTTCGACGGTTTCGTTCTATTTCATGGGAGCCGCGGTACTTCACCCACAGGGCTTGAATCCCAAAGGAACGGCCATGATCGAAACCTTATCGCGTATGTTTGTCGACACGTTTGGCCCCTGGACCCGGATTGTGTTCTTGATTGGAGCCGGTGCCGTTCTTTTCAAAACACTCTATCTGTCGTGCGCAGGGAATGCTCGGCTGACGGCTGATTTCCTAAGTCTTGCTGGAGCCGTTCGCTATCGCAATTTTTCGCATCGAGCCACCTGGATCCATCGTTTTTCCCTTTTTTTCCCAGTCCTAGCGTTGCTCCTTTTCTTGCTGTTCTCCAATCCAAAATCGATGACGGTGGTAGGCGGTTTTGCACAAGCCGCGACCCTGCCAATGATTGCCATTACAACCCTTTATTTTCGATACCGTAGAATCGAAAAGGCCTTGGCCCCATCGAAGGCTTGGGATGCGATGTTGTGGATTGCAGTCGTTTTGATCACGGTTGTCGCCACTTATGCGGTCGGTAAATCGGTGTTCGACGTCAAAGAGATGCTCGTCCCTTCGTGAAAGCGAGACTGGACAGTCAATCGGTAGCGCGTGACGTACAAACCGTGGAGAGATATGTTTTTTATCAAAAACTACTGGCAAGCGTTGCGTGATGCTGTACTTACACCACAGGTCAGTTCAGCTAGAGTCGAAGCTCAGCTACGTCAATCGAATCTGAGTTTGCGCGTGCCCGTCTTTTGGCTACTTGGGAAAGCCCAGTCCGGAAAGTCGTCCATTGTTCATGCCATCACCGGCAGCACGAAGGCAGAGATTGGGAACGGCTTTCAACCTTGTACACGCACAGCCAGCTTGTATGCCTTTCCGGATGAAGCGACCTGCTTACTGCGTTTTCTGGACACGCGTGGCTTGGGTGAAGCGGGTTACGACCCAACCGATGATTTGAACTACAGTCAAGAGCAAGCCCATTTGGTCATGGTCGTTATCAAAGCGATGGACCATGCACAGAAATCGGTTCTCGATGTTCTCCGGACCATTCGCAAGAATCGACCAAACTGGCCGGTTATCGTTGTTCAGACTTCACTCCATGAAGGCTACGCTAAGAGTTCAGACCGGCATATACAACCTTATCCGTTCGATACCGAACCCTGGCCTGAAACCGTTCCGATCGATTTGGCGCGTTCATTGAAACATCAGCGCATGGAATATGCGGGTTTTTCAAATCGATTTGTCGCTGTCGATTTGACCTTGCCAGAGGATGGGTTAGATCCGGTCGACTATGGCTTGGAATCGCTGTGGAAAGCAATCGAGGAGGAGTTTCCACATGGGTTGCGTTCCATGTTAGAAGCACAACCGAAACTCCGTGCCGAGTTGGGGGATATCTACTATTCGACGGCGTGGCCGCATATCCTTTCCTATAGCGTGGCTGCAGGAGGCGCGGGAGCAGTTCCCTGGCCGTTGGTCGACATCCCTGTCGTCATCGCGATCCAGGCGAAAATGTTTCATGCGATCTCATCTATCTACGGTCAACCCCTTACTTCGCAACTGATGACCGAATTCGGTACAGCAATTGGCGGAAGCATGTTGGCGAGATTTGTTCGAAGCCTTATTGCGAAATTTGTGCCGGTCTTCGGGAGCGTTTTCGGGGCCGCATACAATGCCGCGACAACCTACGCGCTCGGCTGCTCGTTGTGCTGGTACTTTGCGCAACTACGACGCGGTACAACCCCGGATGCAGGCAAGCTTCGAGAGTTCTACACCAAGGAACTTGAAGAGGGGCGACAACGGTTCGCCGACTATCTAAAACACGGCAAAATACCCTCGACTCCAATTCATAACAACAATCCGTGAGCCAACCATGCTTCGATGGAAACTTCGATTCGTTCTTGTGGCTGTCCTCTGCTTGCTTCCATACTTATTCCTGATGGGGGCAGGCTGTTGGTGGCTATACGAAAAGGGTTGGTTGACTTGGTTCGCGGTTGTGGCGGCATTGCTGTCGCTTTTTGGCTGGAACATCGACCGAGTCTTTCGAATGAGAAAGCGAAAGGCAATTCGGGCATCCATCGAAACACTTGGTGCGGCAGGCGAATTAGGCGCGAGGGAAGCTATCGAGACAATTGCTTTGAAGGTTGAGGAAAACCCGCCTCCCTTGAACGATGTGGAAGCTTGGAAATCCATGCTCATCGAGCTTTTCGACGCGGTGGCTGTACGCTTTGGGAGAACCTCCGGGCAACCTGCAATGGAGATTACTGTGCCGGATGCGATCCTTATCGCGGAACGTGTGCTTCACGATCTGCGATTGGCAGCGAAGGATCATATTCCAGGTTCCCATGTCCTAACGATTCGCCAATTCAAAAACTTGACGCACTTATGGTCCACCACCGCGACTCTTACGGCAAGCAATAGTCCGTTGCGATTGGGTTATCGATTGATCCGGTTTGTTTTGAATCCTATTTCGGGAGTTTTTAAGGAAGCCAATGACAATCTCCTGGGAGATTTGAGCGACACTGCAATGGCTGAGGCTAGGCGATGGGCCATTGGATACTGTGTAAGGCGAGCTGGTGAGTATGCCATTGAGCTTTACAGCGGGCAACTCGCATTGCACGAGCCAGAGTTTCAAAATTTTCGATCTGATCGCTCTCAGTTGGATATTGCTAAGTCGGATAGAGCTAAGTCCCGCCAGACAGACGAGCCGTTACGTGTGATCATGCTTGGGCAGGCTAAAGCCGGCAAATCAAGCTTGGTGAATGCCATGTTTGGGGAAATGCGGGCAGCAACAGACACGTTGCCTTGCACCGTTGGCGTTACCCCCTATGTACTTGAGCGCGAGGGATTGCCAAAGGTTATTCTGTTCGACTCGGAGGGGTTTGGCGGGAAAGACGATCATCGGGCTATCAAGCAACTTGAGACGGAGCTCATGAAATGCGATTTAGTCATCCTGGTTTGCTCGGCAACCACAGCCGCTCGCGCTCCTGATCAACAGTTACTTAACGCGCTTCGCGAACGATTTGCCGCCAATCAGCTTCGTTCCATTCCTCCCATCGTAGTTGCTGTATCGCACATAGACCAACTTAGACCTTTCGCCGAATGGAAGCCTCCATATGATTTGCGCGATGCCAACTCCATTAAGGCTCGCAACATTGCAAGCGTTGTCTCATCGTTAGAATTCGATTTGTCTGTGGAGGCTGAGCGAATCGTGCCTGTTTGTCTGCGGCGAGATGCGGTTCACAATGTCTCCGAGTCGCTCATTCCCGTCGTACTTGATGTTCTACCTGAAGCCGAACGAACGAAGTTACTTCGATTGCTGCGAGAGTACCACGACGGGGAATTCTGGAGCCAATTGCGGAGCCAAGCCTACAACTCTGGACTGTTGATGCGGAGTACCGCTGTTCGTATTGCAGCGCCGATGCTAAAAGAAGTATTGAAGCTCGTGACGAAAGACCAGAAACATGGCGACGACTAGTGAAGTTGCCTAAGCAACCAGAACTAGGCGTGCGTTGCTAGATAAGGGAATCCAAGTTCTTCATTCCGATAGGTTCTTTCGAAGCGAACGGTTCCCCGTACCGCACTCCGATGGCTTTCCCCCAGAAAGCAGCCTCCTCCCTAAATTTTTCGAGGAAGCTCGGAGGTTCCGTCGAACGACCCGTTACAAACTGGCTATGATACGCTGCGATGGAGGCGGCTTTGGCAGGCCAGTATTCCGTGATGTCCAAAATAAATGCAGGCTGCGGTACGAGTTTGAGATGGATGCAAAAGTAGTAGTAAATGCGTTCCGGATGAAACGGCTGGCCGGCTAGTTCGCACTTGGAAAGTTTGCTCCAAAACCTAGCCGCCTCGACAAGCTCTGTGGCGGCCGTATGGTCTGGATGCGCGTCGGACCAGTAGGGAGCAAAAATCCAACGAGGTCGAACCAATCGAAAAAGGCTGGCAAGGCGATGCCGATTTTCCAGCGTGGGCTCAAGGAATCGATTCTTCATTCCAAGGTTGTACCGCCATCGGACACCCAAGGCAGTCGTTGCTTCGGACGTTTCCATTGTCCGAATTTCGGTGCTGCCAAATGGAGTCGGTTCGCCATTGGTTAGATCGACAATTCCTACTCGATTTCCCTGCTGGATCATTTTGCAGATTGCGCCTCCCATGCCTAGCTCTGCGTCGTCCGGATGAGGAGCCACCACCAAAACATCCAGCGGCTGCGAAACATCGGGCAAATTGGGGAATAGATGGTCAAGGTGGTTCATAGCGAACGATCGATTAGGTGCTTTTGGATGTGAAAAAGAATTCCGCGTGCCACCTCAGATTTTGCACCCGTGATTTGTCCCAAAATCGAGCCGTCACCCAGAATAACTTCAACGGAGTTGTCATCGGCGTTCATGGCTTCGGCGCTGTTGGAAACAATCATATCGCAACACTTGCGAGACATCTTTACGATTGCTCGAAAGCGAATATCCTCGGTTTCGAGAGCAAAGCCAACGACCCATTGGCTCGCCGTTTTTGCATTTCCCAAGGTGGCAATGATGTCGGGTGTTTCGATCAAGGACAATTGAAGCCCCTCACCGGTTTTGGTCAGTTTGTGTTTTTCGATTTGCCTAGGCATGTAATCGCAGGGGGCTGCGGCACCGATCAAACCATCGGCTTTTTTGAAGGCGGACCGGGTTGCGTCAAGCATTTCTTGAGTCGAAATGACATCGACGACTTTTGCGTCAGCAGGGTACGAAACGGACACGGGACCGCTTATGATGGTTACTTCATGGCCAAGATCAAGCGTCGATTGGGCCAGAGCTGCGCCCATTCGCCCGCTCGAAGCGTTGGTCAGGTAGCGAACGGGGTCAAGGTACTGCCGAGTGGGGCCAGAGGTAATGACAATTCGAGCCATGAGAGCTTTCGTTGCGAATGCGTTACACTAAGAATTGCTCACAGGCGGCAAAGATAGAATCGGGCTCGGACATTCGCCCAGACCCTACTCGGCGACAAGACAGCCAACCCAATTCGGGGCCGATCATTTGTACACCGTCGGCCTTGAGTTGATCCACGTTGCGTATCACCGCAGGCTTATCCCACATGGGGGTGCTCATGGCGGGCGCAAAAACGATTGGGCACTCCATGTTGAGGTAAAGTGTCGAGAGCAAACAATCCGCTAGCCCCAAAGCACAACTGGCAATAATGCGCGCAGTTGCTGGGGCGACGATGAATAGTTTGCAGTCCATCGCCAATTCAATGTGTGGCCCAAGAGGGTATCGCTGATCAAAAGCACTGACGACAGGAGCCCGATTGCACAGCGCCGAAAAGGTTGCCGCACCAACAAATTGCTGGGCTGCATCCGTAAGGACCACCGAGACATCATATCCGCGCTGCGCCAAGCGGCTAACGAGAGCCGCAGATTTATAGGCAGCGACGCCGCCTGATATACCGACAACAACGCGCTGGTTCATCAAACAATCACCGCATGAAAGCGTGTCTGAGTGGTGTCGTGGTCAACGATTGTTAAAGATCGCTGGTGTTAAAGATCGCTGGTATCCAAATCGAGCAAGTCACCAAGATCTGCTGTTTCGCTAAGCACCTTGAGCTCTCCAGAAGTCGTCAAGAAGATCTTGTCTTGCAAGATTTCTTGGATAACAACTTCCATCTTGTCGTCGGTATTCATCTCGACCAATGGCCTGCTCCCTCGATTGATTTGAACCAATCGTTTTTGGATCAAAGTGGATAGTTTGAAGCGACCGCCAACTTTGTTGACGATAAATTCTTCTTTCAATTCTTCGAGCATGGAACCTTTTCTCCCTGATACTGCGCAAGCAGTTTGCACAATTGCTGAACAGTTTTATGGATCTCTTCGTTGATAACTTCGTGAGTGTAGTGATGTCGCAAAGCCAGTTCTTCTGCAGCCACATCCAATCGACGTTGAATCGACTCTTGACTTTCGGTACCCCTATTTCGGAGCCTTTTCTCAAGTTCAGACACTGAGCCTGGATGGACAAAAATGGTGATTGCTTGCGGATAGTCTTGCAAAACCGCAAGCGCACCCTGGACATCAATCTCTAAGAGTACCCACTTTCCCTCATTTAGGCCAGTCGAAACAGCATTTCGAAGGGTCCCGTACCAATATCCTCGACCAAACACTTCTTTGCATTCTAGAAACTCGCCCGAACGACGCCGGGCTTGGAATTCCGCGTCGGTCAAGAATAAATATTCTCGACCGTTTTGCTCTCCCAAGCGTGGCGGGCGAGTCGTGGCCGAAATGCTCAGTACCAAAGGTAATTCAGACTCAAGCAGTAGCCGTTGAACGACCGTAGATTTGCCAGAACCCGAAGGCCCCGAGATAATAACGAGTTTTCCTGGATTGTTCATATTTGAAAGTCTACTCCACATTCTGGACCAGCTCACGCATTTGTTCTAATGCAGTCTTGATTGAGACAACAAGTTGGGAAACCTGCGAATCGTTTGCCTTTGAACCGATCGTATTGGTTTCCCGAAACAATTCTTGAATGAGGAAGTCGAGGCGTCGACCTTGACTTTCCGTATGCGATAGGGCTGCGTGGAATTGCTTCAAATGGCTCGCCAGCCTAGTGATTTCCTCCGAAATATCACAACGATCGGCATAGGTTAGCACTTCTCGAAGCAAGTCAATCTCGGTGACTTCATGACCAACGAGAGCTAGTCCGTTGCGAATCCGCTGATCTAGTTTAGTGCGGTATTCCGCAACTACTTCAGGGGCACGCTCCTTAATCAAGGCTTTGTTCTCAGCGATTTGGGAAAGTATTTCCACGAACTGATTTCGCATGGCATCTCCCTCTGCACATCTCATGGACTGGAGATCCTGCAAGGCCGATTGCACCGTTGACCGAACCATTTCAATCAATTGGTCGTCATTGAGCTGGCGAGTTGACTCCAATACGCCTGGCAACAGCAACAGCTGGCCAAGTCCATATTCCAGCTGAATGCCTAGCCTTTCTGCAATCGACTTCGATTGGGTTAGATAATCCTCAAGCGTTTTCTGGTTGATAGTTGAAGCATTGCTTTTGCCCGATTGACTGACCCGAACCGAAACCGTTACGCTCCCCCGCTTAAGGAATTCGCGTACGATCGACTCAAGTTGCGGTTCGATCGCCGAAGCAAAATCGGAAACCTTGGAAACGACTTTGAGATGGCGGTTGTTGACCGTGCGAATCTCAACGTCAATGGCGAAATCGCCGTGCCGCATGCTGGCTTGACCGTGCCCCGTCATACTGAGTAACAACGAACGACCCTGACGAAAAGAAGGCGAAACTTAAAAAAAAGGAAATGTGGGAAACTAAGGCTTCGGTTCAATAGTCGCTGGCGTAGAGGTTTCTCCAGGCTGCGAAGAGTTGGATTTCGATGCATCCACAGGCGGATCGGACGAGGGTGCTGGCGGCAGATCGGAGGGTAGCGGTTTGGTAACCGGTTCCGTTGGCGGAGACGATTCCGGCAGAGCCTGGGGCAAATTCGCCGCTGGAGTTAAGTCGACCGGAGCAGACTTATCAACAGGCGCTGTATTGTCTGAAGAAGGGGTATCAACAGGCGAAACATTCAAATCCGTCGCTTCGTTCGACCCCTTGGAACCCATGCTTGGGCCAGACTTGTTTGTGCTCGATGAAGCTGGATCACTGGCAATGTTGAGGATTTCCGGCAGGTACCAAAAACAGGTCAAAGCGCACAAAACAATCCACAGGAGGACCGAAATAGCCGTTATTCTTGTGAAAATATCGCCAGCCTTCACGCCAAAAGCGCTTGCTCCGCCAGCACCACCCAACGCTCCCGTCAGTCCACCACCCCGCCCTCTTTGAAGCAAAATGATCAAGACGATAAAAAGCGAGAGCAGGAACAAAACTGGGCCAAAGACGTATTGGGATAGCATCGCCAAAGGGAAAAACACGGCTAAAAATCTCCTCGCCAGCTTCGAAAAAACCAAAAAAGACACCGATGCCAAATTAAGGCAAACCGGAATGTATCAAATTGCAAACCCTTTGTTGAGAGCCATTTCCGGTTTTTCGTAGCATTCACCGCTAACGCACGAATGCTGTCATTGTGTCTAGATAGGTTGTTGACATCGAAAATGAGTCTGGTACGCTTCCAACTTACCAATTTTACGCAAAGCCCCTAACCGGCAATGTCTGCCACCGTAGGTTATCCACGGCAGTCAATGCGGCACGGAGCGCCAGAGACGTTTCTGGCAGATTAGGTCCATATTTCAGGAAGTACATCGTGGCGTTGCGTGGATCCATGTTTAGTTCTCTCGGGAGGAATATTTTGATGAATACAGTACGATTCGCATCGCTAGCTTTGGCCGCTTTAGCAGTCAGCTTCGGATCAGTAGCAACAGCCGATTGTGGCGGATGCGGCGGTCGACAAGGCCTTTTGGCCAAGTTGCACGCAAAAAAGGAAGCCGGATGCAATGGTGGCGGCTTGCTCGCTAAACTTCACGCAAAGAAGGCCGCCGCATGCTGTGCTCCAGCACCAACATGCTGCCCAGCTCCGGCACCAAAATGCTGCCCAGCACCAGCACCAAGCTGCGGTTGTGCAGCTCCAGCACCAAGCTGCGGTTGTGCAGCTCCAGCACCAAGCTGCGGTTGTGCAGCTCCAGCACCAAGCTGCGGTTGCGCAGCACCAGCACCAAGCTGCGGTTGCGGCGCTTCGATGATATCGACAATGGGATCCTACGTTTCTGTTCCAACAGTTTCGTCCGGATGCAGTTCCTGTGGAACAACCATGGACGCTGGCGTAATCAGCAGCTCAACGGTAGTTCCACCAGCTCCAGCAGCTCCAGCAGCACCTGCCGCTCCAGCATCGGTCAGCGACAAAGCTCCAGCAGCGTAAGCTGTCGGAACCAAGAGCATGCCAGCCGATCCGTTCGCGGTTTGCATCAAAATCTTAATAACCGAGTTGCGATTTCCGTTGAAATTCAGCTCGGTTTTTTCGTTTTATGGCCTGTTTGCAATTAAACTGTTGCCAGCAAGATGGCTGTTATTTGGCGGTTCATCGCTCCGCGGTTTAAACACATTTCAAACACGTGTTCGAACCATGCGGTTTCGACATACCTGACGCCTTTCCATTTCCACGTGAGCAAACCGATTCGCCCCCTAAGAACTGCGATTCCGATCCAAATAAGCGATAGGTCGCGATTGATTGTTAGCTGTCTGATGCTCTTTCACTTTGGAGCGATAGGACTTACTTACGCAACCAATTGGCGGCGATCTGCAATTCAGGACCGTGTACTGGTTTGGTTGCAACCGTACTTGATAAGTGCTAATTGGTACCAGGAGATGCTACCCATCGAGTGGATTTCGGACGCCAATTCCGAGAGGAGCCTACGAGTTTCGGTTCAGACCAACGACCCAAATAGCGGATGGAAAACGGTTCTTGATTCATCACAAAACACGTTTTTGCGATCGCGAACCGAGCGGCTGCTGCATCCTTTAGTCGAGTTCGCGACGAGCGAAGATGCGCAGGGATTAACGAACCTATTGAAGTCCGTTGTTCTGCACCTAGAAAACGAAAGAAACGGCAGTGACTCGCAAATTCTACGAATTCGACTCGAAAAAATCGCAAAACCGAATGTGGAAAACGAGGCCGAGTCCGTCCTTTACGAGGCCTCGTTAGCCCGATTTCCAAACGGAGAATTTGGTTTCGTTCCGAAAATCGAAAGCCATCGTGCGGTTCGCGCTATTGAATCCGTTAGGCGGGCTCCATGACAGTTGCTTGGAAAGAAACTGCAATTTGGTGGAACTCAGTTTGGTTTACACCCAAGAATCCAGAATCTTTGTCGATGGTACGTATTGCCTGCGGCCTTATCGCGACATCACACTTCCTTGGGCTAATGGTCTACGGTTCGGATTGGATAGGACCGAACGGATGGCTCAACGTTGAGGCTGGAAGATTCTTGATAGGGGATGGAGTCGATGGTACTGGCAGTGTTTATCGCTGGTCGATTCTTTATTGGTTTCCACAAACATTATCGATGGTGGTCGGGGTTGGAATGTTTGCAAGTATTGCAACCGCCGCAGGCCTCGGCGCACGTATTTCGCCGCTGTTAGCCTGGTTTTGTATGAGCACTGTGCATCACCGTGCACCGCTTTTGACTACTGTTTACGAACCGCTGTTGGTTGCCATGTTGGCCTATTTGACTATCGATCCAGGTCGGCTCGCCTGGACGATTCTCCCTGGCTTGGTTGGCGGGCAAGCCCGAATCAGCGTTAACATCGTGTTGCAACTCATTCGGTGCCATTTTTGGGTTTGGATTGCATTTAGCCTATCCAGTATGTTAGCTAACCCGATTTGGTGGAACGGCGAAGCCGGATGGTTGTTGATTCAACAGAAGCGTGGTTGGCTCCAATTGCCAGAGGCATGGAAATGGATCGCTCAACTAATGACGCACATGGTGATCGCGACACAAGCAGTCGTGCTGTATTGCATGATTCAGAACGCCTGCAACTGGCTAGGGAGGTGGATAGTCTATCTTTTCATATTTGGCATGCTTTTGTTGCTGGGCGACTGGATGTATGCTTCAGTGTTATTCGCCGCAAGTTTGGCGATTTGGCCTATCCACTTGTCCAATCAAAATTCATTATCGAAATCATAAAATGCTTCCAACAAATGACTCCGTTTCTCGGCGACAGTTTCATCGAACCGCAATTGCTACCGCATCCGCCACGGTCATTGGAATCGCCTCCTCCCAAGGAGTTTCGATTGCATCTGAAAATTCGACCACAACACCGACCGGGCCTAACAAAGTGAAGTACTGCCTCAATACCAGCACCATCCACGGCGAAGTTGTGCCTATTGTTGAGCAGGTGGCCATCGCACAAAAAGCCGGTTATGACGCCATTGAATTCTGGTTGCGAGATATCAACAAATACACGTCGGAGGGGGGAACACTACCCGACCTGAAAAAGCGAATCGTCGATGCTGGCCTAACAGTAGAAAGTTCGATCGCATTTGCGAATTGGATCGTTGACGACGAAGAAGTTCGAAAGAAAGGACTCGAGCAAGCCCGCAGGGACATGGACACGGTCACAGCCATTGGTGGCATTCGAATCGCGGCCCCGCCGGCAGGCGCAACCAATGGAGGACCGTTGAACCTGGATCAAGCAGGGGAACGCTATCGAGCCCTTTTAGAAGTTGGTACGGCAGCGGGCTGTATCGCGCAGCTGGAGGTGTGGGGATTTTCGAAAAACCTCTCGAAGTTATCGGAAGTACTTTACGTTGCTGCAGCGGCCCAACACCCGGATGCCTGCGTGCTTCCAGACATTTATCACCTTTATAAGGGTGGGTCTTCGTTCAACGATTTGAAACTGCTTTCCGGCAAGAAAATCCATGTATTCCATATGAACGATTACCCTGAGATCGCGCGAGAAAAGATCAATGACGCCGATCGCGTTTATCCTGGCGATGGGATTGCACCTGTTAGCAAGATTCTCTCAACCGTATTTGCCAGCGGATTCGATGGCGTGTTGTCTATTGAGTTGTTCAATCGAACCTATTGGCAACAAGATCCCAACCTAGTGGCAGCCAAGGGACTTGCGAGCATGAAATTGGCGGTCTCGCAAACCAAGTGATCGAGAAGTCTGCGTGTTTTGTCGTCGCTGCCGACTGGTTGATTCCACTTGATTCGGAACCTATTCCGAATGGCTTTCTAGTCATTGCTGAGGGAATCATCCAGTTCGTTGGGAACCAACTCCCGGACAAGTTTCTTTCGGCAACTCAGTTCAGCCTAGCAGGCTATGCGGTTTTGCCTGGGCTAATCAACTCCCATTGTCACCTCGAGTTTAGCGATTTAAACGAGCCCATTCCTTCCAGCGATTTGTTCCCGGATTGGATTCGTCGACTTCTGGATTATCGCAAATTGCAATACGACCGTTTCGAACAAACAACGATTGCGCGGCGAAATGCAATCAGATCCGGTATTCGGGAGTCGTACCAAATGGGAGTGCGATGGATTGTCGACATGACAACACTGCCCTGGGACGCGGCTTGGGTCGAAGATGCCGTAAGCGAAATCTTGTCTGGCCTTGCGCCAGGCTTGGCACCGAAAGGTCCGATCGCCATTCAGCCATGCGTCGAACTAATGGACATCAATCAGCATCGGCTAGTAGAAACGCTTGCGTTCGCTGATAGTCAGATGAATCCATCGGAGTCGCTTGGCCGAATCGGGTACGCGCCCCATGCTCCCTATACTGCCTCACGCAGACTGACGCAACTCGCTGCAGCACGATCGCGTACGGAACATCGATTAGTCACGATGCATTTGGCTGAATCCATGGATGAATTGGAATGGCTTGAGAACCGAAAGGGGAGTTTTTCCGATTTGCTTGTCCCTGTCGTTTCTGACACGTATTTCAATGAAATGGGTCAGATCTCCGAGCATGTCCAAATGTTGACCACAGCATGGCGAGCCACGATTGCCCATGGAAACTATCTTTCGCGTAATGACTTGTCCGACTTAGCAACCCAATCGCATACCATGGCAATCGTTCATTGCCCGAGAACGCATCGCCATTTCCGCCATCGTCATGCAGGCAGCCAGCGGTATCCCTTGGCCGAGAGGGTAACCTCGGGTGTTCGGCACTTTTTGGGAACTGATTCGCGTGCGTCCAATCCCGATTTGAACTTATGGGGCGAAGCACAAAGGGTAAGGGCAGAACATCCGTCGATGGCAAGTTTGGAGATTCTCAAGATGATTACCACCGACGCAGCGGAGTTTCTAGGCATTGTAGAGCGGTGTGGTGCGATCCGAGTGAACCAGCCTTCGACGTTGACGGCGATCAAGCTCTCCGGCAAGATCTCCAGTCCGAGTCCATTGGCGAACTGGAATCGGGTATATGATGCGGTGCTGGCTTCGGATACGGTTTCTGCCCCCTTGGAAATGGTTCTAAGTGTGGCTCGGCGGTTTCCGACGTGATCTCTCGACTCTCTCTATCGATCGTCGCCAATTTCAATCTGAAGACGGTCGTCGACTACGCGAACTTGGTAAGTCTGGATATTGAATTTGGGTTTCTCCTCGTCTAAGTACGTACCGTTCCGAATGCAGAAACGCCAGTGATGGACTCGGCAACGAACAACGTCGCCTTCGATAATCCCATGGGATAAAGACGCACCTGCATGCGGACATGAGTTATCCATCGCAAAGAACTCACCCGCTTGATTGAACACACCAATCATCACCTCGTGGACTTCGAACATCCGAGCCTCGCCCATAGGAATGTCGCTTACAGCACAGACGTCGAAGAATTGTGACATACGCTTTCCCTGGGATGAATGGGTTCCTAGGCGCACAACTTTGCCGCCATTTGCTCCTAGGCTGTGAAATTTTTATGTCGTCTTTCGCTCCTAGGCTGTGAACTTATTCGCAAGGAGCCAACCATCGTGTGGCACGTCTCTGAGTTTACGAAGGGCGTGGTGGGTCGCTAGCTAGTACCATTTGCCACAGTTCTCACGCCCACGCTTCGCTTTGGGCGTGCCACACGCAATTGTCGCCTTTTGCTCCGCAAAAGTGCGGTAACAAGGCGCACTTTCGCGGAGCGAAAGGCGACAATAAGCGAAAGGCGACAATAAGCGAAAGGGCGACAATATCAGAATCACCGCGTCTGAGTGAGGTGCCTTCTTTTATCATGGGTGCGGCTCATTTTTTTTCGGCAGCAAGTGAAGCAGTGTCAATACGTCCGCTCGCCATTCCGGTAAGTACCAAGTGATTGCGGTGGCTTCTAAATTCGTTAGGGTGCCGCCGAGCATGGCAAAGCGAAAAGGCCATACGGAATAATCCAAAAGTATGCATATGGCCGCGACCAACACTATCCATTGCGAAATTTTGGCGCCGTAAGTGTGGTAACTGGGTATCCGACCATATTTCCAAAGTCCGGCAAGTGTCGTCAAGAAGTAACTCAGCACTCCAACGACCAGCCAAACCAACTCATGCCTGAGGACATCCCACCTAAGCCAAAGCAATCCGAACAAGAGAGCTCCATAGAGCACCGAATCCGCAAAACTGTCCAGTCTCGCGCCAAAATCCGATCTCTGCTTTAGCCATCTCGCTAGTCTTCCGTCAATCCAATCACTTAGACTGAGAGCCACGAAAACCCCGGTAAACAAATGCAATTGGTTTTGTATCGCCAACCAAAATAACCATATGGCTCCAGCCAAACGGATGACGCATATGACGTTTGGAACGGTTACGTATTTATCTCGATACGCACCTGCATCATCGCTCGCCTGACCCACCGGGTTCGAAGCGGAAGCATCTATTTTGGAGGGTGGGTTATTGGAGTCCATGGTTTCCATTTTTTCTCGAAGAAATGCTTAAGAGCTCTTTACGATACAGCGAACGAAATAGTAGAAAACAGGAGCAGAAAAAGTCAAACTATCGATTCGATCCATCATTCCTCCTTGTCCTGGCAAAATCGTTCCACTGTCCTTGACGCCGACATCGCGTTTGATGCCGGACTTGTTGATATCGCCAAGGAAGCCAAACAACGCAATCATGATGCCAGATAGCATTGCGAAAAGACCACCAACCAGCCGCGATCCGTTTTGCATAAAAGTCGTGAGCCATGGTGCGATCAAGATGGCCAGCAGAATCGTAACCGAAAGCCCGCCTAATAGGCCTTCCAACGACTTGTTAGGCGAAATTCGCGGTGTCAGCTTGGTCCTGCCATAGCGGCGACCTACCAACGCTTGAGCAATGTCATTGACCTCCGTGAGCAATACCAAATAGAGGAACCAGCCAGCGTCGCCAACCCACGGCTTTTCCGAATTGGTCAACTCAAACAAAAAGAGCGAGTGAGACAAACAATAAACGAATAACAAAAGCCCCCATGTCATGCCGGCTGTTGTTCGTAGGTAATCGTCGGTCAAGCCAATCGAAGCCCTCAGGGCTCCGAATACCAAAACAATGAAGATTGGCGCCCATGTTCGCAAGCCATCGACATATCCGAACAATGCGAGCAAGTAGTACATGGGGACGATTGCGTAAACCACTGCCGTCGTCGAAACGCCCACCTTTTTGGCACCGACCAGTTGCAGATACTCCCTGAGGCTTAAAATGCCTGCCGTAACCAGCAGAATTGCCACGCCTACACGATCCAAAATCACCGCTAACGCAAGTGAGATGGCCAATCCCCACCATGATTTCAAACTGTTCCGATTCGATTTCGCCTTTTCGTCGCAATCTCCGCGAAGACTGGCTATTCGAATAACTGTGCCGACTGTTAAGACCACGAACAAGCAACCAATGGCTAATAGTAGCGGTGTAGACGCAAAATTCATTTTTCCTCCTAATGCGCGTGGGGGAGATGAACCCGCGCTTTGTTCTCCTCTTTAGGTTACCATTAGTTTAGTAGCTGTCCTGAGCACTCGCCGGAATTGTTTTTGTATATCTGACGGAACCACGGAATTATTCAAAAGTGAAGAGTATTGCGGAGCCCCCAATCAATTTACTGCATATTTCCGACCTTCATTTCGGTCCTCCCTATATGCCAGAGGTCGGTGCGGCTGCGTTGAGGATAGCCTCGAAGTTGAACTCCGATGCTGTGATTATTAGCGGTGACTTAACGCAGCGAGCGAAGAGGGAGCAGTTTGTATCCGCAAAACACTTCTTAGACCAATTGCCGAATTCTCCACAGTTAGTCATTCCCGGAAATCATGACGTCCCGCTTTATCGAGTATTCGAACGCATGTTTCATCCGCATGCCCTTTACCAAGAGATTATCACCAACGAGCTCAATCCGGTACTCAAAATCCCCGGCGCAGTGATCGTGGGGCTTGATTCTACCGCACCTCGATCAGCGATCAGTAATGGTAGGATTTTCAAGTGGCAGCTGGACGCTTGCGAGCAAGCTTTTCGCGATGCGCCAAATGACCATGCGAGAATTGTCGTCGCTCACCATCATTTTGCACCTGCTCCCGACTATCTCCATGACAGCAACATGCCGAAAGCCAAACGCGCTATAGAACGTTTTGCCGATTTGAATGTCGATATGATCCTCGGCGGACATTTGCATAGGGCCTATATTGGTAACTCGCTGGACTTTTATCCCGGATCGCATAGAGACCGAGGAATCATTATCGCGCAATGCGGAACAACCACTTCTAGACGTGGCCGAGGCCGAGAGAGGGAAAAGAACTCACTCAACAAGATTGAAATTGGTACGAACAAGATCACGATTACACACTATGTCTATTTTCATGAAAGCGGAGATTTTGAATCGATCAGTCAACATTCCTTTCGTCGCGGATCCCTTCCTGCACCTGACGGCTTTGAATAAATGATCTTTGTTGAAGCGAGAAAACGCCAATCCTGCATTAGGCGTTTTAATGCCAGCTGGCGCATGGATATGGCATGGATATGGCATGGATATGGCATGGATATGGCATGGATATGGCATGGCCTCTTGAGGCTCACCTTATTGCAAGTCTAGTCGCTGAATGCTTAACTATATGCAAGTGCGTTTAACTTGTCGCATGGCTTCGACTGCGTCGCCACACCGTGCTTCCTTTGAAAAATTCTTATGCCAATCTCCGTAACCTGCCCCGGCTGCTTGTCTCGATTCACGGTTAGCGATAAGTACGCTGGCAAAAAGGGTCCCTGCCCCAAGTGCAAGAAGGACCTGATAGTTCCGGATAAGTCTCAGGAAGTGGTCATCCAGGTTCCGGAAATAGGTCCCAAGGATTCCAAGGGAGTGGCTGTTCTCAAACCTCTCAAGAGGGCAGAATTCAAACTTTCGACCCGTGAGATGATTGTGGCTGCCGTGCTCGCGGTCCTCTCGCTGGGTTTTGCAATTTTTGCAAGAGGATTTGCAGAGCCACCGACGTTCTTATTAGCGTTCGGTCTTTTTGCTCTCGCGTTCCCGTTAGCTTGGGTCGGATATTCCTTTTTTCATGACGACGAGTTGGAGGAGTATTCGGGCAAGGAGCGATTGGCGAGGGTTGGGGTTTGTGCGTTGATATTTGCGATCACGTGGGGGCTGTATTGGTTCTTGGCATATTACATGGGAAATAAAACACTGGCTGACGTGGATCCGGTTCAGTTCGCCATCTATTTGGGGATTATGTTCGTCGTAGGATCTCTGGGCTCGTTGGTCGCTATGGACTTGGATTTTGGCCAAGCGTTGCTTCACTACGCTATGTATTTTGCCGTGACATTCCTGTTAGCCATGCTCGCAGGCGTTCAGATTGCAGAACCAATGTCGAGCGGAAAGAGCAAGTCAGAGTTCCCAAGCATGAATCAGCAACAGAAGGGACTTGGTAAACCGCAGGCGGCCCCGATAAAAGCTAAGTAAGGCGAGCGGCGATGTGAAAACTACCAATCTTAACCCGATATGTAAGTGAGGGACCTTCGAAACTGTCCCTCGCTTACGCTTCGGGTTGGGATACTCCAATCTGCCGCTCGCCTAATACGTCTCTTTTTAAGAATTCTTGAATTCGTTTGGCCGACTAGGTGCAACGTTCATTGCTCGTTCCTTCGGGTTGGTTTAATCTAGAGAGATTGCGAGTTGGCTAGTTCTGATCCGCAGTTTTACGGCGAATGGGTGCTTTTTTCACGCAGGATTTGAGGTAAAGTAACGAGATGGCGACTCATAGGCGAATTACCGTTTGCGACGATAACGGTGTTAGTGTTGTTCGATTTGTCGACAAAAAGATCGTTGACTCTGGCAGTATTGAACAACTTGGTGAAGAGTTGAATTCACTCGTGACGGTCGACAAGCGGAATAAGATCCTGCTGAATTTTGACGGAGTTGAGTTCATGTCCAGTGCCGCCCTCAATAAGTTGATTTCCTTGAACACGAAGGTCAAGGCTGCTGCGGGCCGATTAAAACTGTGCTGCCTACGTGCAGAAATCAAGGAAGTCTTCACCATTACCCGTTTGGACCGCGTTTTTGATCTGCGAAAGACGGAAGCGGAAGCAATTGAAGCGTTTAAGCTTTAGGCAAGCCAATTGGGTACATGCACGATGACTTTTCAAGAACAATGGTTTTTTGATAAATCCTTGCCGAGCGACTTGGAAGTCGGGCATGCCGCAATCGAAGAACTGGTGACTGCACTTGGAGAAGCTGGTTGGATAGGGATGGATGTCTTCCGTATTCAAATGGCGATCGAAGAAGCGGTCGTGAACGCTATCGAGCATGGAAACCAACGCGAAATTCAAAAGAAAGTGCGATTGGTCTTTCATGTGACACCAGACAAAGTAACCATGGTCATTTCCGATGAAGGAGCGGGTTTCGATCATCGAAACTTGGCGGACCCGACGTCTGAAGAGTTGCTAGACAAACCTCGTGGCCGAGGTGTAATGTTGATGCGTGAATTGATGAACGAAGCCCATTTCAATGAGGTTGGCAACCAAGTCACGATGACCAAGATCCGATCCGCCATAGTGCCTGAATAATAACGAAGTAATGAATCTCCGATACGCTGGAGTGTCCGCCTCGGAGATGCGGACCGACGACGTTCAACTACGTAATCTTGGCTCGGCTGCCGCGATGTCGAGAGACCAGCAACTTGAACAGCGATTGCATATCTCCTTCCGCCCCCAACAATTGATCTATCCGGATTCCTTCGCCGGACCATTCGGCCAAGGCCGCGTAAAGTTCCAACGGTTTATGCACGGCAACAATGGCTCGATTCTCAACGTGCTCGATTCGAAGCGACTCCACCCAATCTTGATTGGCGAGTTTGGCAGCTAGTTCCCTGACTTGTGGGCTAACGATCGATAGTTCTTGAGGCAGATCGGCCAACATCCCACGCAACTCCCCTGCCGTGCCCGATGCTAGAAGCCTGCCTCCGTAAATGAGGATGAAGGAATCGGTTACTTGCTCCACTTCATGCAATACATGGCTTGCAAGCAACAAGCTGCGTCCGCCATTTGCCCACTCTATCAAGAGTTCCGTCATTTGGTGCCGCCCAACCGGGTCCAAACCATTAAAAGGTTCGTCCAGGATCAGCAATTGAGGTTCCGTCGCGATTGCCTGGGCGAGTTTGCAGCGTTGCCGCATTCCAAGCGAGTAGGTATTGATCGGTCGATCCATAGCCTCTTGGATCCCAACCTGTTTCAAAACCTCGCAGGTTCGCAAACGGGCCTCGCGAGGGCTCCAACCACTCAAGGCCAACAATTGCTCAATCCACAGTCGGGCGGTTACGCCTGGCAACAAAATGTCGCTTGCCGGACACAAGCCAACGTTTTTTAAGACTCTGGAATTCGAGTAGGGATCTTCGCCAAAAACACGAACCGATCCAAGGGTCGGGCGAAGGGCTCCAGTGATCAATCCGATCAGCGTCGATTTCCCGGCTCCATTGGGGCCAACCAAGCCATAAGCACCCTTTGGCAATTCGACATTTAGATCGTTGACCCCAATCACTTTCCCGTACAATCGGGTGGTGTGAATCAATTCGATAAGGGGTTGCCCGGCATCCATGTCTAAACCTTTAGTATTCTAGCGACACGCCAACGAGCAATCCCAAATCCGATGAGGCTCACGGCGCCGCAAAGAATCCATGGCGCCATTTGATGCTGGTTCTCTGGCAGTAAGCCGAATATCTCTTCTTGAAGATGGCCGAGAACGTGATAGGGTGATACCAAAAGCCATCGTTGCTGGAGAATCACAAGATCGTCGGCTCTAAACATCGCAGACCCGGTCAGGACTAGGTACGTGACCCAGCCAACAATCCACACAGCGAACCATGCGAATGCAGCAAAGCGACTTTCCTGGGTTAGCGAAGAGAACGCCAGTGCGATGGCTGAGGTTGGTAAGACCAGTACGGCGGTCGACAGCACGATGCGAAATGGGATGTCCCAAGTTTGCAAGAATGCAGCCGAATCGTTAGATAGAAGTAGTCCGAAGGAATATACCGCAAGCGCTGGAAACGTTGTGATCATGGCCAGCAGGAAAAACAATACGCACGCTTTTCCAAACACATAGCTACTCGGTGAAAGCGGCCGCGAAAGGTACAACAAATATCCACGACTGCGTAGATCATAGCTGATCAATCGTGGCGCAACCAATCCAATAACCACAACGATCCAAAGGGCTTGAGGGTATCGAAAGTACCACAATAACATGTGCGACCAAGCTAAGTGTCGCTGTGTTGCCAGGTCGGCATTATCTGGAATGATCGGTTGACGATTTCGGAAGCCATCTCGGGAGCGATCTCTCATTCGGTTCCGCGGCCCCATCGGTTCGATTCTTGCCGCCAGGAACTGGTTAAACATGACACGGTAAGTGTCCTCACGTGTGCTCTGCTCAAACAAACCGACTCCAAACATCGTAACCACAGCAGGAAACGAAGCGAAAAGCAAAAACCTCTTAAGCCAAGTCCCTCTCCAAACCAAAGATATGCCTGTGGTTGCAACAACAGACCACCTCATCCACTCTCGCGAACGGTTGCCAGTCCACTTCCGGTAGCCGAGATCAAGTATTGGCATAATTCTTCTCCCTCACGATTTCAAGAAAAGAGTGTTCGAGGGAATTCCGAGCTTCGTCCATGCGTTCGACAAGTACGCTCTGCTCTTTGCTCGCGGCCCATATGGTTCTTGTTATTACGGACGATTCTCCTTCGACCAGTAACTCAGAATCGCTGCCACAATGGACCGTTAGTCCGCTTATTCGCAAAGTTGCTGCCAACCGGACAGCGTCGCGTACGACTCGGACTTGGATGCCGGATTGTATCGGTCGTTGCATGTTGGCGATCGAGTCCGCTAACCGTACTTGGCCGCGAACCAGAATAATGACCTGGTCGCACACCTGCTGAACATCGTGCAAGATATGCGTTGACAACAGGATGGATTTTTCGAACCTGTGGGCCAACGCATGTATACGGTCCAGGAATTCCTCCCGTTGCGTGGGATCAAGTCCTGTGGTGGGCTCGTCCAAGATGATCAGTTGTGGGTCATGAACCAGCGCTTGGGCAAATTTAAGTTTTTGCCGCATCCCAGTCGAATACGTTTCCACATTGCGATATCGCTCTTGCCCGACGTCGCAAAAATCGAGAACTTCGTGAGCACGTCTCAAGGCTTCGGTTGTCGGCAGCCCTGATAACCTTGCCATCATCTGCACGGATTCGACCCCTTGCAACCCGAGGATATAGCAATCGTCTTCGGGTAGGTAGCCGATTTGATCTCGGATTGATTTCACTTGTCTCGGCCATGGTTTCCCGAGAACAGCGCCCGTGCCCGAGTCGACTTGGACTAGCCCCAAGACGGCCTTGATAAACGTACTCTTTCCTGATCCATTCGGACCGAGCAAGCCCGTCACGCCTACCGGTACGGCGAGATCGACATTCTTCAATGCGAAATTGCCGCCATACCGTTTGGTCAACCCGGTTATTTCAATGATAGCTGGCTGGTTGATGACGGCTTCGATCCAACAGGTGGTGGGGGAATAGGCCAATCCGATGACTAACGGAACACCTAGTTTAACCACCTATTCGAAAGTTGCCCTACGAGCTTGGAGAAATAATGCATTTGTCGCAGTTTGCTTCGCGACTTTGCTTATTGTCGCCTTATTGTCGCCTTTCGCTCCGCGAAAGTGCGCCTCGTTAACACACTTTTGCGGAGCAAAAGGCGACAATGGCCTACACCGGTTACGGTCGTTCGAGCTGTTTCGACCTTTCCGATTTCTGTTTTGAAAGTTCTTCAAGCTGCTTTTTGAGCATTTCGGATTCGGCTCGCACAGCCGCCAATTCGGCACGAAGGGCTTCAGATTCCCGTCCGAGAACGCTTTCGAGAATCGGCCCTTCCAGCAACGATCCCCTTAGACGTTCGAGACCTGGTAGTTGTTCTTCCCTTTTCTTCATATCGCGACTCAATCGACTCCGAACTTCTTGCAAATTGGCTTCCCTTTCTTTTGCAGCTCGAATCCTATCCACTGCACTCCTCTCTTGGACTTGCGCGCTTGCTTCCGAATTTTGGGCTTCGCGTGCTCTTTTGGCTGCCTCTACCGCCCTCTCGTCCGCCAATTGCATCGCTCGCTGCGATTGCAATCGATTCTCCGAGGAACGCGATTGTCCGGCAGACGCTCCGCTAAGACCATAGTTTGGATACTCCTTTGGAAATTCCGTTAGATATTCAAGTGCACGCTCCATGGGCTCCCCAGATTCCCTGCGGCGTTCGGCGATCTCCAAAGATTCCAACGCAGGTTCGTGATCCCAACTCAGTTCATCTCTTTCACCAAGCAACTCACCAAGTCGGCGCTGAACAATCTGCTCTTCCAACTTGGATCGGCGATCCAATTGCGATTCAATGCCGTTGAGTCGTTCCTTCATCTCAGCGATGCGAGTCCGTTGCGCCTCCGTTCTTTCACGGAACACTTTGGTCAATGCCTCTTGGAGCGCATTGCGTCTCACTTCTTTGTCGGCGCCGGATGCTTTTTCAAAGGCTCTCACAAGCTTGTCCAGTTCTTGCTCAGCCGTGTCATCACGAGCATAAAGTCGAACTCCCATGAAGCGTGCAACATCTGGCTCCGTCCCAGGCACCATCGCAGGCACTTCTGCCGCCAGTTCAGTAGATTTTTCAAATCCCGCGGAAGTGACGAAGCGATCTCCATCTCCCTCGGGTGGGTCTGCTCGTTTCCATCCACTTGCAATTGCGATTGTCGCGGCCCCGACAAGACAGAACGTTACCGTTCGTTCCAAAAGATTGAGTTTCATTCTCGTCTCCAAAAAAGGTTTCATTCACTTTGATAATTCAAAGCCATCTCGAGACAGCTCAAGCAACATCCAATCCAATTCCTGGTCGATCGAATCCTTCCAATCCGTCGAATCTTGTAGAAACGATTCGGCAGGAAGCTGAATTGGATTAGATAACATTGGGAACATCGGCTCGGCTCCCCCGCTGCGAGCAGGTGCGACCGATTTGGGAACGATGCTGTAGGGCGACCGCTGTTTGGAAGTAGAGCTTGGCGTTCCCAAATTCATCACAGCGATTGCAATCAACCCCAACGTAAGCACTACCGCGACAACTTGAGCGATCGGCCGCACCCACTCGGACTTGGTCGCTTGAAAGCCTCTCGGAAGTGTCCCACTCGATGGATTTTGGACGTGTTGCAAGCAACTGCGAAATAAATGACTGGCTTCGACAGCTGTCGGGACACGATCGCGGGGGTTTTTGGCATGAAGTCGTTCGATCAGCTGGTGCGCCCAAAAAGGCAAATGATCCTGTATTTCATGCACAGGCCTGGCTCGCTCGTTGCCTACTTTTTGCATGATCGCGACGGCGTTCTCGGCGCGAAAGGGTGGCCTGCCTGCAAGCATCGCGTACAGGACACTGCCGAGACTATACAGATCGCTGCGGTGATCGATCTTGTCGCCGCGGGACTGTTCCGGTGACATGTATTGGGGCGTTCCGGCCAACTGTCCGCTAGCGGTGATACTCGCGTCATCAAGTGCTCTTGCTAAACCAAAATCGGTGATCAAAACGCGTTGCCAACGAGCCTCAAGTAAAATGTTGGCCGGTTTGATATCACGGTGCACCAAACCGAGTGAATGCGCCGCTTCCAGCCCTTCCGCAATTTGAAGCCCAACGCGAAGCGACTCTTCCAGCGAGAGCGGCCCATCTCGATCGAGTTTATCTTGAAGCGAACCGCCCGAGACAAAACCCATCACAATGTAGGGTTGTGAATGGTCATCGGCCACGTCGTGTATCGGCACCACGTTGGGATGCGAGATGCTGGCAACGGTTTGAGCTTCTTTAGCGAATCGAACACGCGCGGCACCGCTTGTGGCCAGATGCGGATGCAAGACTTTGATGGCAACCACTCGCGACAGTCGCTTGTCCCATGCTTTGAGCACCGTCCCCATTCCACCGTATCCGATGACTTCGCGTATCGTGTAATCGCCAAGCTCGCCTAGTGCTCCTGGTTCTTGAGAGGGCTTCAAACCGGAGATCACAACCAGGGGCGAGGAATTCGCTTTGTTGGAGCTTGCGGGTTCCTGGCTTTGGGCGAGCGAAAAATTGCTGCTTGCACCATTCTTTGCCTTGAAAACGCCGGACTCCGTTTCGATCATTTGCAATGTGGACGACGTGCCCTGCCACCAAGAAGCATCCGCACATATCGATTCGAATTTCTCTCGGCAACTGACACAATCTTCCAAATGTTTGGTCAATTCCTCAGCTTCTTTTGTAGGCAAATCACCTTGGACCAAGCGGTTCCAATTGCGTCGTTCGTTAGTACAGATACTTGCTACCATACTGGTTATTCCTCCGCGCATTCGCGAGACTCAACTTCTCGCTTAAGTGTTGCCATGATGCGTCCTCGCGACACGTAGAGAGCACCCGGCGTCATCCCCAATTCCTTAGCTACGGCGTCAACGTTCTCGCCTTCGACGACCGTTCTCCAAAACGCACGAAAGGTTGCAGCGGAGACTCTCGATGCAACCCGCATCGCAGCCCACTGAAGCACCTGCCGCTGGTACTCTCGATCCCATTGCTCTTGAAGCATCTGCCTAGTCGAGTTCTTATCGGTCAACCAAGCTGTCTCGCGAAGCGATTCCGTTCGGCGCGGGGTTGTTTTGCGGCTCAAGTAATTGATGGCCGTATTCTTGGCAATTTTGGCGAGCCAACCACGAAAGGCAAATGCATGAGAGCGAGGCTCGTATTTGTCGATCCCCCGATAGATCGCAATCCAAATTTCTTGGACTACATCCTGCTGTTCACTGGCAGGCAATCCAGCGGAAACCACCATACGCGTCAAAACGGGACGATAGATATCATGAAACTCAGACCATGCAGTCTCGTCCTGACCGTTCTGCAGCCGTTTCAGCAGGCTGAGTCGTGTTTCAGGAAATTCCAACATGGATTCGTCTCGGGGCGTAATGCAGGGTTTTCGTCTCACCCTTAAGAACACATTATGGCCGCAAAATCTAACAGGAATCCAAGAAATTCGGACGAGTTTGTTGTCACCACTTCATGGCGCCACGAAAAAAGCCCGATTTTAGGCCTGTCATCGTCAAAGCCATTTGTCGTCTTAGGATGGGGGTACGATGCAGCCAGGGCAACGTGGCGTCTCGAAATGTCCCGCGCCAACTACTATCGGATTGAAAGAAAGGGGCAAGCAAGGCAGTCACGAAGCGATAGTAGCGAGAGTGAGCCTGTTGCTCGTTTACAAATCGCCTGCCAGCCTGCGTCCAACTATTCGATTCTCCTAAAGCCTTGGCAAATCGATATGCGTCGAGCAAGGCAAAGTTCAGACCTTGCCCCAAATGCGGACTAGTCGCGTGCGATGCGTCTCCAAGAAAGATGTGCCGTTCATCAAAGATGGGGGTGACGCTGGCTCGCCGATAGGTTCCATACGTGGCACAAGACCAGTCTTTTATGGAATCGATCGCTTCGCTGGCGGCCGGATAAAAACGCATCAAATCTTCCTTCCATTGTTCGATAGGCTGTTGCATGCATCGCTCACGATCGCGACATGCCAGCCCCCAAAAAAGACTTGCGCGGTTCTGACCCAATGGCAAAATGCCCATCAAGCGGGTTGAGCCTTCAACCACTTGCAGCAATTGATGACGCACTTGAGTCGTCTGAACGTTGCACCAGATGGCGGCGTAGTCATATTCCTTTTGGCGATTGCGGAATCCTGGCTTGGAACGAAAGTTGCATTTTGATCCGTTGGCAAGGACGACATGGTCGAAGCCTTGGAATCGCTGACCATCCACGCAAATCAGACCGACACCACCGGAGCCAGTCTCAGTATCCTCGACGCATGCATTGAGAGTGATCGGGATGTTGAGCTCTTTTACCGCTTGCAGTAACACCTCGAAGATATCTCCGCGGTGCACGCCATAGGCATGCATTCCGACACCCGAGGCCGAGAATGGCAATTTGATCATGGTCCGGCCAGTTCGGTACATGGCATGCAGTTCGTGAATCGGCTCGGACTTCGCAATGACTTGGGGTAACAGACCAATACGATCTAATACGCATTGACCCAGCGGTTGGAGCATGACGCCAGCACCGATCGGTTGCAATACCGGCGCTCGTTCAAACAAGTCAACATCATGGCCTTGTCTCTTAAGGAGAATTGCCGCACAACTACCGGCGATTCCGCAGCCAACTACGGCGATACGAAACACCATGCGATGTTACTCAATCGCTTTCGGATCGTCGCCATCGTCTTTGCCTAACGCATGTACGTTCATTACGACACAGGCTTGCGAAACGCTCGCTGTTCTTGAACCGTCCTCGATGGGAAAGATCGAATTGACAGAGCAAACTTCTTGCGCCGCACATTCATTGCAAACAAGCCGCACTAAATCCGTCCTTCCGATCGCTATTCCATGGTCCGCGCAGACGCGATAAATAGTCTGAAATTCGACACAGGTCATCTTTGCGTTCTCCTCGATCCCAATTTCTTATGTATTGAACAGGAAACAGACCGACGTTGCGATCCGACTTGAGTTTAGGCTTCCGCGAGGGAAAATGCATCCCCGATTCGCTAGGAATGCGAGCAAAGGCGAGAGTGTGGCATCTCCAACTATTTATACAGCGTGCGTTGCGAAAACGGTGCCGTAAAAAGCTCTACAGGAGCCTTACACGCCCAAACTCCCTTTGGTTTTGCCCTTGGTGGTACGGCAACTCCGTGCCGCGTTCTCGACACTCTCCGTAGAGTCACACTAGTCTTAGAGGGACCCGTTGTGGTAACATGAGCCTTGATCACGGACGACCGATCTTTAAAAAAAGGAGTTCAATGATGCTCGCGAGTTTCTCCGCTCCAATGCTTCGAATCGTTACGATTGCGATAAGTATCGGCCTTCTGAAGGACAGCACAACCTGCGGGCAAGAGCGACCGCCAGCGGGGCAAGTGAACACGGAACATAGTCGAGTCTACATTTTCGTCGACAAAACTGGCGTCGTCGGCCATCAACATGCAATCGAGGGCAAACTGACGAACGGTAATCTATTTCTGAGCGGATCAGGCAACAGCGCACTGGTTTTCAACATGAAGTCTTTCGATGCTGATACGGTACGGGCTCGCAACTATCTCGGAATGGAAGGCACCACCGACGAATCAACCCGCAAAAAAGTGAATGAAAATATGCTTGGAGTCGAAATTCTCAACGTCAATAAATTTGGCACAGCCAAGTTTGAGAATGCCAAACTTCAATCAAAAAAGACGACAAGCAAAAGACAATTGCCCGAGTATCTGCTGGTCGGTGACTTTACCCTACACGATAAAACGCGACGGGTTGAGATTCTCTGCGATCTTGAAGTCAAAGACGGTTGGAATCATGTTCGAGGAGGATTCAAAATCCGGCAGTCCGACTACGGCATCAAGCCCTTTTCAAAAATGCTCGGCGCGGTCGGCGTGACGGACGACCTGACAATCTACGGCGACCTCTGGGTGGTACCTGAATAGTCATGAGCACTGTTTCCATAGAACACAATCGGACCGCTTTCCTCACCCTAGCGCGTTTTTGTGGAATTTCATTTGGAATCGCTACCCAACTGTTGTTCTTGTGGACCGTCGTGCAACTGTTCCTTTTTCTGCGATTCGGCGGAACGCATAGCTACCAGCATGGTTTGTTTGTCGATCTCCTTCTTTCGCTTGGCTTCGCTTTGCCCCACAGTTTCCTTTTGGTACCTCTGGTTCAGAAGAAAATAAAGAGCTGGTTGCCATCGGGGCTGTTAGGTTGTGTTCACTGTTCTGTCACATGCGTAACACTGCTCTGTATGTTTCAGAATTGGAGTCTGCATCCATGGGTGCTTTGGAAAGCAACTGGCTTCGGGGAAATACTAATATTGGCTGGGTTTTATGGCTCATGGATCGCGTTGTTTTATAGCTTGTACATCACAGGCATGGGATACCAGACGGGGTTGACGCAATGGTGGTACTGGATGACTCAGCAACGACCTCCACAACGGGTGTTTATCGAGAGCGGGGCGTACCGTTGGATGCGCCATCCCATCTACATGAGTTTTCTAGGGTTGATTTGGTTCACGCCCGCCATGACGTTGGATCACGCAGTCTTGACCGGAATATGGACCGCATACATCTACGCGGGGAGTTATGCCAAAGACCAACGCATGCTTCGCTTTGTCGGGGCGAAGTATCGAGAATACGGGGCCCGTGTGACTGGTCTTCCGTTTATCGGCTTCGGACCACTGCGACGAATGAAATAGCGGCTTCGCCTCGGTTAGCTTGTCTAGTTTCAAGAACGCTCGGCAACTACCATAGTGCAAAGGAAATCAACTCAATCACACATGAATTGCAGAACAGCGAAGAGTTCCATGGACGAATTGGTAGTGCCATCTGAGCTAACATTGCCCGCGGACCTGGGAGAAACGAAATCCGAAAAAGAAGAACGCCTCTTCTTGGAAGGGCCGCAGAGCCGATTCAAGGAACTGGTTCGCGCGATCCGTATCTTTCGCGAAATCATTCATGGATTTCGAAAGCTCCATTTCGTCGGTCCTTGCGCAACGGTTTTCGGCTCCGCCCGTTTTCCGGAAACGCATCCCTACTATATTCAGGCTCGGCAAGTTGGCGCCGAACTTGCAAAAGCGGGCTTTACCATAATGACTGGTGGAGGTCCTGGCATCATGGAAGCAGCCAACCGAGGAGCAAAGGACGTTCATGGCCGTAGCGTTGGCTGCAACATTGTATTGCCGAAAGAGCAGAGACCAAACCCGTATCTCGATCAGTTTGTTGAGTTCCACTACTTCTTTGTTCGTAAGCTAATGCTCGCAAAGTACTCGTATGCCTTTGTGGCGATGCCTGGCGGATTTGGGACCATGGACGAGTTGTTTGAAATCGCGACCCTTGTGCAAACTGCAAAGATACGACAATTTCCGATGGTCCTAGTCGGAGTCGACTATTGGAAACCGTTGAGCGACTATCTTGAGGAAATCATGGTAGCGCAAAAGACAATCGATCAATCGGACGTTGACCGATTTATCATTTGCGATTCGCCTACTGAGATCGCGCAAACGATTAGCCAAGTCGCCATGAAAAGTTTCGGCTTGAAACGAGGTCTGCCCAAACCACGTTGGTGGTTATTTGAATCGGACCCCTTGTCTAAGAACCGCTAAGACCCAATGTCGCCTCTAGTTCCGAGACTAGGCGAATCGAAGTTCAAAGACCCCTCGACGTTTCCGAAACTGATTGAGCGAGAGGGCGAAATCGCAAGAAGTTTTTTGGGAAGGCAGGTTCTAGACGCACTGACCGCGAGTCGCGGAGCGACATCGCCTACGTAGATCCGTCGCTCCGCGACGGATATCCTTCACGATAAAAAGGGCCATGGGTAAAAAGTATGACGAATACGATCGAATTGCTGATTCGTAACGATTCGTTAGATTCGCGAGCGCTCCTGCCCTGCACTCTTGAGTATTGCTTGCCAATCACACGAATCGACTTTCGGGACGCCCAAAGCGATCGGGACGCCCAAAGCGATAGTTGGAATTTATTACAACCTGTCCGGACTATTTCCTTTTAAGCGAAGCGGCCTTCCAACTCTCCGGCAAGCCTTCTTTGGTTTCTAGCAAGATCGCAAAAATGCTCTCTCGCGTCGAAACATCCAAGTGTTTGTAGTCTTCGGATCGATTTTCACCCGTCAATACGTGCCGCAACTGACGGTAGATTTCATCGCGAAGCGGTGGTTGAAGCGAATCGAAGGCTGTCGAATAAATCAAGTAACTGCAAGGGAATTGAAACATGCGAGTTTTCATATTCAAGTCGCGCAAGGAGCGATTTTGACTGTCCTTTGGCCCGCGACTGACAAACTGATCAGCGAATGTTTCCAAGCCACTTACCTCACTGGTGAGCGGACACTCATTGGAAAACAACATGCAATCGACCACCGATTTGGCAAGCAGATAAATCTGTGCTTGCGATTCCTCGTGATCGATCGGCGTCGTATCAGGTCGTGTTCGTTCATATTGGTGCTGCCGCATCGAAAAATCCGCTCGCGTCATCGCGTTGTGCATTTGCGATTGATGTTCCAACACCATCAGGGCGACGATATCGCTATGGGGCGAAAGATAATTGAGCGTATTAAACTCATTTTTTAGATCCAATCGATTGCTGTTGTTGAGAGTATCCAATTGATCGCCGCGAAGTACAGAGTTACCCATATGTTGCATTTCGCCATGACGTCCAGTCACATACCAGCCACCCCATCGCTTCGAAAATGGACTGGTGTGATCGGTAATGAATGATTCTTTTTGCGTGCGTATACTACCATCGAAAGTCGGGTAAACACTGCGTACCGTGTGTCCGGGAATTCCCTGCGTCATCGATGTCGCATGACAACCCAAACAGTCATAGTTGGCTCTCTTGATCTTAGGTTTCCAAGGGGCCATTTCTAGAGTGTAAAAGGCAGCTCCAAGGTTCGGGTCGGCGGATGAAATCTCCACCAACGAACTGCCGTTGACCCATGCGACATAAGTGTCATCGTTGAAGAAGATCGCCCTCGGGTTGTGACGAGAAATAACCCTTACTTGCATGCTCGTTTTTGAAAAGACGAGCGTCTGCGAGGACTCATGAATGTCAAGAGCGGCAAGCAACGAACGCAGGTAGCCGTGCTCGGGAGTGTACTCCAGTGCGATCTCCTTCGACGCGAGCTTCGCAATCAAGCGACTGACCCGATTGTCCGCTTCGGTTTCCGCATAGTTGAACGGCGGTTTCTCGACGTCAATATTCAGCTGCGCCGAAGCACCCTGGCAATGGAAAATGAGCAACGCAGGGAAGCAAAAGTCCAATGCGAATCGAAGATATCGGCAATGGTTCATAGTGACTTTTTCGGACTCAATTCACAGCTAGTTTCAGACGATTGAACTCAGGCTTTGTATCGCGAAGGATTTCGAGAATCTCGCGCCGCATGTCGGATGTCAAGTGAGCGTACTGCGGCGCGGTGTCACGTCCTTCTAAAATCAGGATCAATCGCGAGATCACCTCCGAACGAACTTCGTCGGGTAGTCCGTCGAAACCGCTTGAGTAGATCAAGTAACTACATGGGTACTTGAACAATCGGGTATGCAAGTCGAAATCGCGAAGAGAGCGCCCCTTAGAATCTTTCTTGCCGCGAGCAGTGAATTCCTCGGCAAACCGAGTCGATCCCGTTACCTTGTCTGTCAACTTGAACTCATCGCACATCAAAAGGTATTTCAGCACACGATCCACAGAGGCAGCGATTCGGCGTTTGGCGCTGTCGCTCAGGTGATTCTTTGGACGCTGCAGCAAGTCGTTCATTTGGTAGGATTGGTAAATGGCCTGGCGCGTTTCGTAATTCGCGGCTGCAATCGCATTGTGCATTTGGGTTTGATGTTCGAGAACCATAAGCGCGACTATGTCGCTGTGCGCACTTAAATACGTCTCGCCGCGGAATCGCTGGCTCAAATCAACCTCGTTTGCACCAACCTCTCGATCGAACTTGTCCTCGTTGCCAGTGCTGAGCGTATTGCCCATGTGTCGCATCGAGCCATGGTTGCCCGTCACATACCAGCCACCCCAGCGATCCTTGATGTCACTGGTGTGGTCGGTTGTAAATGTCTTGCTTCCGAGTTTTGGCTGGCCTGCAACATCGGTGAACACGCTCCGAACCAAATATCCTGGTACGTTTTGCGTTCGGTTTGAAGCGTGACACGAAAGGCATACACCCCTGTCTCGTACCAATTTAGGTTTGCCATCATCTAATTGCTCAAGCGTATAGAACGTGGCTCCCTGCTCGGCATCCGTGGCTGCAAACTCCAGGACGTCTCCTTGTTGACAATAGCCGACGTAGACATCGTCATTGAAGTACAGAGATCGAGGCCGACGTGGAGAAATGCGTTGCAGTTGCAAGCTAGTTTTTGAAAACACGAGTGTCTGTGAACTGATTGGAACGTCGAGAGCCTTTAGCACCGATTTCAAGTAGCCAAATGTCTTGTCGTAGTCGAGGCTAACCTCGCCAGCTTTAAGCTTGGCTGCCAGGACTGCGACCGGATCATGGACTTCCGTATTCATGTAGTCGATGGGTGGCCGCTCAAACCCATCCTGCTGCGCGTGCAGTGGCTGGCTGGCGATTAGCAATATCAAGCTGCATACATAAACTAAGGTCGACGTGCGACATCGCATGGTCGCGTACTCCTAAAGGCATTCTGAAACACAAATACGATCCGATCGGGCCAAAATCCAATTGTGTACTCAATGGTATAGATTTATATCTGCATGTCAAGGTGTATAATTGAGTCTTTTTTTGACGCTATGAACTCGCCAGGAAAAAGATCGAGATCCACACCTCGGAGTGCATGCACTTGGACATCCCCCATTTGATAAACCTTGGTGACACCTCGCACTTGAAAAACGCTTTCGACGGATACGGTTGCCATAGAATTAACCAGTTGGAAGCGTAATGAAAGGGGGGCAAAACATTGTCGCCTTTTGCTCCGCAAAAGTGCGTTGACGCCGCGTACTTTCGCGGAGCGAAAGGCGACAATTCCCACGAACCAGCTACGGCAAAGCTACGGCAAAGTTCTGGAATGTCGTTACTTTTTATCCACCGACTTCACGGCTAAAACGCTTGATTTGCAATGACTCATAATTCGATCCGCGGTATTCCCCAAAAATAACCCTTTCACACCGCGCCGTCCTATGTTGCCAATGACGATCAAGTCGGCTTGTGTTTTCTCAGCCATTTGACACATGTCTCGCCATGGCGTCCCCCAAGAGAGGTGCGCTAGCAATTGAGAAGTATCACAATCGAGGGATTGAATGAACGCTTCCAGTCGCGATTGCGCATAATCATGGATCGATTGACGCATCGAATCATGGCTTGTTATTCGCTCGACGCTTTTTGAGGGGGTGTCGGTCGTGTCGATGACATGCATCAAATGTACCTTGGCTCCAAACTTTCCCGCTATTGCCATCCCGTTCAAAACAGCTTTTCGCGATGTCTCGGAAAAGTCCGTACCGGCCAAAATCGATTTTGGTTTTTGAGTCCATTGGTCGCTAACGGCCAACACCGAAGCCGGGCAGCGATGGAATAGCCCCCGACTGGTACTTCCCAAAAAAAACTGCTCCCAACCCGAATGGCCACTCCGGCCGGCCACGACTAAGTCGACGTGCTCCTTTTCTGCAAAAAGGGACAATTCCACGTGCGGGTCGCCAACGAGGATCTTGGAGCTTACGGCCAGCTCTTGAGGAATGGTTCCTTCGAGGTAGTTCTTCATGGTTTCTGATGCTTCGGTGCGAAACTCTTCCTGCATCACCATGTAGTCGTTGTACGGTAAACCAAACTCGGAAGCAGACGGTACGAATGCAAGATCCGGTAAGCAATGCGCCGCGATGAGATGGCTCTGAAAGGCCATTGCCAAGTCGACAGCCCGAGCAAGGGCGATTTTAGAGTGTGACGAAAAATCGGTTGCGACCAATATCTTGCGTACGTCAGCAAATGCAACAGCCATATTGTTTAAAGCTTAGTCTTGCGGTGGAAAATAGAATTCTCGAATCAAGAGTGATTCGAATCTTGAAGCTGCACATTATTAACGATTGCTTTCACGTCAGGTAGCTTCCGCAAGACTTGTTGAGCCAATTGCTTCAGAAAAAACGAGGAAACTCGCCCCGTTAATATAAGAGTACCTTGACTTCGATTGTGGCCACTCTCTTGCCAGCCACCCCAGCCATGCAATGAGTGGATCGTCAAACCTGCGATTGTGCTTGTGATCGTAGTGACATTTACGTTGATCGCAAGCCTCACCGCCCCTCTTTTTCCAGTTCGGTATAGTCCTTCCACGCAGAACGAACCACGCGTCGTTCAAAATCGGGCGAGCTTACGAAGGATCTGAACCTCGTGGATGGTCAGAACGGTAGGCAGCTTGAGTTCCGGTTGAACCCTTAGTTTTTTTAGGGTAGGCCAATCGCGAGGGCAGGTTTTTGAGAAGAAGAACTTCAAGGAGCAGTAAGCAACGTTGATGGTGCTGCTGTTCCACTGGCTCGATTGACTACAGTCGCGACAACACGAGCAACCGTAATCGTCCGGCCGGATCTTTGCTTACGCCGAAGGCGTTCGAGAACAAAGCCCAGGGTCGCCGCGCACGCGGCGCACCCTGGGTTCGCCACGAACGCAATGCCCTCAACCCCAAAGGGGTTGAACATGCGTCCAGCGGGATGAATCCCCAACATACGGGACATTGTCCTCGCGATATGGCCATCCATGCTGTCGGACCCCGTTGGGGTCCAACGCACCTCTTGGCGTTTGACCCAGGGTGCGCCGCCTTTGCGGCGACCCTGGGCTCTGTTGTTAAACCGTTTCACGTTGATAAACACAGGTGCGCCGCCCTCCCGGCCACCCCTCCGTCCTCGTGTGCTATCGGGTTGCAGCGTGACAACTGAATCCATACAATGCTCGGGGGCAGCACTCGTGGTACTGACATCCTTATCGGCCAATAGTAGATCGATTCAAGGCTGACAACCAATAAAAAATCAGAACAAGAAATTGCAGCCAAGCCCTCGATTGGCCGCCCAGAGTTGTGCCGAGATTACGACTCGGGCAGGCTGAATTTGGCGTTCGTCCATAACCTCGTGGTGCCCGGTAGATCCATGAATCCTTACAAAGCACCATCAACACAACTTTTGACGACAGATCCCCCAACGCGACCGATCGGTCTAATCTTGATCGCTCTTGTGTTGGTGCTGGCCGCACTTGTCGGTATTACTTCAGCGTACATGCCTTCTCTTCGAGCTGTCACGATGCCACGATTCGGCTGGGTCGGTTTGATTTCGTTCCTCAATCCATTGATTTTCCTCCTGCCGTGGTTTTGGCAACCAAAGCGGACCGCGTTGCTTGGGGCCGCATTCATGTCATTCACAATGGGAGTGATCAACGCAGTCCAACTAAGTTCCGTGACGACCGTGTCGACCGTAGTTAATGAGTTTCATGATCGTTTGCATTCATCATGGCTCTGGTCCGTCTTGTCATTTTTCGTAATCGGCATTTATCTATCATGGATTTCCTTATCGACGCAGTGGAGTTCTGTTGTGGCGATCAAGGGCGAACAATAAGATGCAGCCGAGTTGGCGTCGGCGGTTTCTCACATGGCAAGTCAACCGCGCCAACCGGCTGATCTTTGGTACGTGTTTACCGAGACAGTCCATCAATTTAGCAAGATTTTCGTAGAGAAATCGGCTGGCAATAGAATTGGTGGAACATACTTTGGCCCCGGGCCTATCAACCGTTCCTTGATCCAGTCTTTAAAATCTTTTCCTCGCT